>JADHWD010000167.1 GCA_016783645.1 bacterium | reverse complement strand
TTGTGTTCCTGCCGCTTTTCAAGCCTCCGCAGGAGGCGTAAAGCGGCAGGCATATCCCCGACAGGTTACGGGCTTTGCCCTTGAAACCTATCGGGAACACGACTTGAATCATCTTACACAATAATAATGCCTTGACATGGCACTAGACTCTAAACCCCAGTCCCTATACCCTATTTTCAGGATTAAAATCAAAATCGGGGATATTTTCCCCGATTTATATTCCGCAGAGTGATCATGCTCTTACGATTTTTGCGCTTCTTTCATAATGATGGCGCGGATGCGCCACTCCCGCCCCCAGTCTCTAGTCTCCTATTTAGCGTATTCCACCGTTCTGAATTCGCGGATGACCACTACTTTTATCTGCCCGGGGTATTCCAGCTCATCTTGAATGCGGTTAGCGATATCGTATGACAATTGTTCCGCCTGGGCGTCTGATACTTTATCATGTTCGACTATGATCCTGATTTCCCTGCCGGCTTGGATTGCGAATGATTTGGATACTCCATGGAAAGACTCAGCGATCTCCTCCAGCTTCTCCAAGCGTTTGATATATCCTTCGAGTGTTTCCCTGCGGGCGCCGGGTCTCGAACTTGAAATAGCGTCAGCGGCTTGGACTAAAACAGCGATGAGAGAAGTTGATTCGACATCTTCATGGTGAGCGGCGATGGCGTTGATGACGATCTTGGATTCCTTGTATTTTTTAGCGAGTTCGGCACCGAGTGTTGTATGCGTGCCTTCGGCGACCTGATCGACCGATTTGCCGATATCATGCAGGAGTCCCGATCTTTTAGCCAGTTTGGCGTCTAATCCGATTTCGCTCGCCATCAATCCCGCAAGGACACTGACTTCCTTGGAATGCTGAAGGACATTCTGTCCGTAACTGGTGCGGAACTGCAGTTTGCCCAGCAGTTTGACCAATTCCGGATGCACACCATGAACACCGGTTTCCAATAGAGCTTGTTCGCCGATGTTCACCAGCATCTCCTCCATCTCCATCTCGCTCTTCTTGACCGCATCTTCGATCCGTCCGGGATGAATCCGCCCGTCAGTCATGAGCTTCTCCATCGCCATCTTAGCCACTTCCCTCTTCATGGGATCGAATCCCGAAATAATGACCGCTTCGGGAGTGTCATCGACGATGATTTCCACACCGGTGGCATTCTCAAAAGCGCGGATGTTCCGCCCTTCCCTGCCGATTATCCTCCCTTTGATCTCATCGGAGGGCAGATTCACTACGGAAACGGTAGACTCCACGGAATGGTCAGCGGCGCTGCGCTGAATAGCGGAAACGATTATCTCTTTAGCCTCCCGGTTGGCTTGAGCGCGGGCTTTGTCCCGTATCTCCTTGATGATCTCCGCCGACTGCTGTTTTGCCTGATCCATAAGATTGGCTTTCAATTGAGCGACTGCTTCCTCGGACGACATGCGGGCGATACTCTCTAATTTAGCATTCTCCTCTTTAATCAATTTATCCAGATTGGATTCCTTGACTTCTAATACCCGCGATTTCTCCTCGATACTGCGCATCTGATTGCTGAGGTCGCTCTCCCTTCTTTCCAGTATATCATTCTTCCGGCTGAGATTCATCTCTCTTTCACGAAGCCTCCGCTCCTGATTGATAACTTCATCCCGTTTCCGCTGTAGTTCAGCTTCCTGTTTTTGTCTGTATTTATAGGCTTCATCTTTAGCCTCGAATATCTTGTCCTTCTTAATCGTCTCAGCTTCTTTTTTTGCATCAGCGATAATCCGCTTTACAATCTCCTTAGTAGAATTTATCTTCGCTTTGTCAATTTTAACGCGAAGCATCCATCCGATTCCAATTGCGGCCGGAATCAGCAAAATTAAAATTACATTTAATAAATCCATAGTTTTCCAAAAATTTATGTTAAACTGCCGTTATATTAATGAATAAATCCTGATGCGCTGACGGCGCATCACAAAGAATGAAATTTGAGGCATTGGGCTTTAGACTTTCGACTTTCGACATTAGACTCAAGACTCAAGACTCAAGACTCAACTATCTGTCCGAGAATACCAAATGTCATTCCGGAATCCGTTGTACAACGGATATCCGGAATCCATTGTTATTTAAATACTTAGTTCAGAATGACGAGTTGTCGGACAGATTGTAGAAACATGAGACCTGAGACTTGAGACATCAACTTGCAACTCGCAACTCGAATCTATTCTCAAGGTAAAACTGGGATAACCGCTGGAATGGCTTTTAAAGGGAAGCGAGGATAAACGGGAATGAGGCTGCGGGACGGGTTCAAAGAACCTTTTTATTCACAGTGGGTGCTATCCTGAGACGCTTCTAACTTCCACTGGAATCGTCCAAGACGATTGAGGCATGTTATAGACGCCCAGAGACCGGCTCCCTATTGTTTAACTAATGGTTCTTCATTAGTCAACCGCAGCCGCCATCCCGTTTTCATTTTGGAGGAGGATTGTACTGTTCCAGAGCTTTATTGATTTTAGCTATGTTTGCGATGATGCGATGATTGAGGTTGTTGACAGCTTCCATACTTGACGACTTTAAAGTTTCCAGCTCATCCATAAGATTCAGAGCTGTCAGAACCGCGGTTTTACCGCTTGTTTTCAGAGTCATCCGGCTTTCCATCGCCCGCAGGCGGTTGTCAAGTTCACGGGCGATTCGATTCAGATATACCGGATCGACATCACCTTTGATGGGCAGTTCCTGACCCATGATGTGGACTACGGTGATTTTGTGTTCATCTTGAGACATTTGCTTTTTCGCTTTCCCGCCTAAAATATATCTGAATCACGGAAATTAAGCCGGATAATCCCGCTTATTTAATAATGTAAATTCGGTTATATCTTACTAGTGTAATGTCATCACAATAATGCAGGGTAAATCAACCTTTGCGTTCCTGCCGCTTTTCAAGCCTCCACAGGGGGCGTAAAGTGGCAGGTATATCCCCGACAGTTAGGGCTTTTCCCTTGAAACCTGTCGAGAACGCTATTTAGATCATTTAATGCAATACTAATGCCTTGACATAACACTAAGTTTGAAAAGAATCTAATTTCCTCAAAATATTCTGCAGTTTCTTCCTGATGAGCTTTTCGGTTTCAGGTTTGATACCGCGTTCTTCGGCTTCACGCAAACAGGCTTTCAATTGTTCGATTTCATTATCCTTCAGTACAATCTGCTTCTCAAATGACGCGCATTTCCCAGCCAAATCATCCCTTTCGCGCCGCAGTTGACCGAAACGGTCAAACAGGGATTGGATTTTAGCTTCTAATTCATCAAAGGCCTTAAGGTCGAATTCCAGCGCCTCCATATTAGTTCATGTTCTATTTTTATATTAAGTTTGCAAGTTTGCAAGTTGACAAGTTAGCAAGTTAAAAGGCTCCCAATGCAGATATTCATTTCGAAATCCATAGTACGATAGATTTAGGAGAACAGACTTTAGTCTGTTTAAAGGTGTCGGACTAAAGTCCGACCTCCTATTCTCCTTAAGCCTTGCGTCCTGCGTCCTGAGTCCTGAGTCCTGAGTCCTGAGTCTTTGTTTTAAGCCCATAGCCGCTTTTTCCGGCTAAATTTCACACCGCCGGGGCATGATGATTTAATATATAATTAATAATGATAAAAAGCTATTTTTGAATGAATCTCAATTTTCCTCCCCGCTTTTCCAGCGCCGCGATGAGATTATCCTGCACCCGGTCGACTTCTTCATCCGTTAAAGTGCGGTCTTCCGCCTGAAACTTCAACGAAAAAGCTAAGCTCTTTTTCCCGGCTCCGATCTGTTCGCCGCGGAATATATCGAAAATTTCTTGATTAACCAATATTCCGCCTCCCCGCTCTTCGATAATTCGAATGATTTCCGCCGCTGGAACCGATTCATCGAACACTACCGATATATCCCGCTTCACCGCCGGGAATTTCGAGAAGCGCTTAAAGACCGGACGGCAATTATAACGCTTCTGCAGACTCTTGTAATCGAGGTAAAAGACGAAGACGGCTTGTTCAACGCCGTATTTCTCTAATATATTTTTCGCTATTTCACCCGCTCCTCCGAATGTTTCTTCATCCATTTTATATTCTAAAAAATTTTCGAAACCAGCCGTATTCTTAAGATACGAATAAATAGACAGATTGTCAAGATAAATCCGCTTAAATAAATTATTGACTGCGCCTTTTATGTCGTAAAAATCGCAGTTCCGGGGATTTTCTCCCCAGAATATCGGCTGAGCTCTCCCGGAAATCAATCCCGCTATCTGCCGGGTCTCGCATATTCCGCCGTCGGAATCAATTCTGAAAACACTGCCGATTTCAAATGCTCGGACGCTTTCAATCCCCCGGTTGAAATTGTACGCCGCCGAATCCAGCAAAGGCGCAATCAGGTCGGTGCGGAGGACAGCGAAATCCGCGCTGATAGGATTCTCAATTTCTACCGGTTTATTTTCTAAAAGCCCGTATGAAGCGCGGGGTCGCATGCTGTGAGTGAGCATTTCGGTGAAACCTTGAGCGGTTAATGCGTTCCTTAAGACATTGTCGAAATCTTCATCGGGTAGAGGTTCGACTTTAAGAGAGACTAATGACCTGGTTGCCGGTTGGACTTTATCGTAACCGTTCAAACGAGCGGTTTCTTCTATCAGGTCGATCTCTTGCTTTAAATCGGGCCTGAAAGTAGGCGCGGTTACTTTCAGTTCATCATCGGAAATCTTTTCCACTCCCAGTTCGATGGACTTCAGCAGATCCGCCGATTTTTCTATTTCGATTTTATATCCCAATATCCATTCGATGCGGTCATTGCGAAGCGTAATCTCTACCGGATGGATTTTTTGAGGATAAGCGTCAACCCGCCCTTCGTAAATTTTTCCTCCGCCGGTCATTTGAATCAGCTGAGCAGTGCGGTCGATGACTTGAGGAACATCATTAGGATCTACCCCTCTCTCAAACCGGTGGGCGGATTCTGAATCGATCCCCAGTTTTCCTGCAGTGAAATGAGTGCTGGCAGGCTGGAAATAGGCGCATTCTAATAAAATATCCTGTGTGGATTCGGAGATTTCCGAATTCAATCCGCCCATCACTCCCGCTAAAGCCACCCCTCTTTCCCCGTCACATATCAGTAGATCATCTGACGATAAAATATGTTCTTTTTCATCGAGGGTGGTGAATCTTTCACCGTCTTGAGCGGTCTTGACGATTATCTTTCCGCCTTTGATGAAATTAAGGTCGAATGCGTGGAGCGGATGCCCGTATTCCAGCATAACATAGTTGGTGACATCGACGACATTGCTGATGGGTCTCATCCCCACCGCCATCAGCCTTCTCTGCATCCATCCGGGAGAAGGCTTGATTTCAATCCCCTTCATTATCCGTCCGCAGTAACGCGGGCATTTTTCCGCATCCTCGATAATCACTTCCAGCGCATCGGAGCACTCTTTTTCGGTTTCCGTCATCTTGATATCAGGATAATTAAGTTTCACACCCAAAGCGGCGGCGATTTCTCTGGCTACACCGATATGACTGAGACAGTCGGGGCGGTTGATGGTGACTTCTAATTTGAATACGGTATCCGATGGGAAATATCCCCGAAAATCGCTCCCTATCTCAAATCTTCTCCCGGTTTCTGATATTTCCGGCAGTTCCCAAATTACATCGGCTTCGCCGCCCAATCCCAGTTCAAACTGGGAACAGATCATCCCTTCGGAACGGAAACCATCGATTTCGGAAAGACCAATCTTTCTCCCGCTTGGCAGAACTCCCTCAGGCATGACGACAGGGACGGTGAGTCCTTTGCGGACATTGGGAGCGCCGCAGATAATTTGCAGCGTTCTCCCGCCGATATTCACTTCGCACTGGTGATTCCTGCTCCCGGCGATTTTTTCGCAGGATAACACCCTGCCGATTACTACATTGGTGAAGTTATCGGGATACTCAATCTCTTCGACTTCCATTCCCAAATTAGTGAGGATTTCCGCGATCCTATCCGGGGATTCGTCGATAGAGATGTAATCTTTTATCCAATTTAAAGATATTTTCAAGTTTATGCGTTGCTATAAGTAGTTGTTAATATTCACAGAAAATGCCGATTCCGCACAAGCCGGAATGACGGTGTTTTTTGTCGTGGTGTCATGCGTCCCCGCATGACACTAATTGACATGTCGGGATTGAGACAATCCCGACTCCACAATCAACTATCAACTATCAACAATCAACTATCAACTATCAACTATCAACTATCAACTGTCAACTGCAATCATGCCAGCTGTCTTAACATCCGCAAATCATTCTCATACAGCATACGGATATCATCGATGCCGAACAGGTTCATCGCCAGCCGGTCGATACCTAAACCGAAAGCGAAACCGGACACCTTCTCCGGATCATAGGCTTCATCTCCGCGGACTTTATTGACTGCGCGGAAGACATTGGGATGCACCATGCCGGAACCGCCCATCTCCATCCAGCCGGAATTTTTACATACCCGGCATCTTTTTCCACTGCAGAACACACATGAAACATCTACTTCGGCTGACGGCTCAGTGAAGGGAAAGTAATGGGGCCGGAAACGGATTTTAGTGTCCGCTCCCAAGAACGCGCGGTAAAATTCCAATAGAGTCCCCTTCAATTCAGTGAAAGTCACCCTGCTGTCCACATACAAGCCTTCCACTTGATTGAACATGGGGGAATGGGAAGCGTCGGGTTTATCATTGCGATATACCCGCCCGGGAGCGATGAATCTCACCGGCGGAGCCTTCCGCTCCATCACCCGGACTTGAATAGGAGAAGTTTCCGTCCGTAATACCAAATCTTTCCGCAGGTAAAAAGTATCGGTCTTATCCCGCGCCGGATGCCACAACGGTGTATTCAACTGGTCGAAATTGTAAAAAGTGCTTTCAACTTCGGGGCCTCGTTCGACGGAAAAGCCCATCCTGAGGAAGATCGTTATTATCTCCTGTTCCAGGCGGGTGATGGGATGCAGTCCTCCCATGTTAGATGCACGGCCGGGAAGGGTGGGGTCCATCATGGGCTTAGCGGCCTTCTTCATCTCCCCGCTTTGGATCAGCTCATCGACTTTAACTTGAATTTCCGCCCGCAGTTCCTGCAATGATTTTCCGGCTTGAGGACGCTCTTCCTGAGAGAGTTGTCCCATGAGTTTGAAAAGGGCGGCGACCTTTCCGCTCCTTGACAGATATTTCACCCGCAGGTCTTCGTAATCTTTTAAATTCCGCGCATTTTCACAGGCGGACAAAAACTCCCGCTTGAGTGTTTCTATTTCTTCTTTGATAGACATTTACTTTGAAAATAGGGTTTAGTTCATTGTGGTGTCGACTCTCCGCAGTCGACACCATACATAATATAAACAATATCTTAGTGTCATGCGGGGACGCATGACACCACAAATATCAGGGAATGTAGGGGCGAACCCAT
>JADHWD010000166.1 GCA_016783645.1 bacterium | reverse complement strand
ATGATTCTGTTGATTTACTATGTTTTTGGGAAATCCAGCCGATTTTCCGATTTCCATGTATAATTAACACAATATGTTACAAAATCTGATTTTACGAATTTCGGTCAAATTTGGACTAAATCAACAGAGTCATTAATATATAATCAATAACTTAGTCTATTTCAACTTTTTCCACCACAAATTTATCGTCTTTGCGCCGGAGGTATCCGGCTTTCACATGCGGCGAATGCTCGAATATCAGCAGATAACCGCCCTCGAAAGCCTCTTGGATGAATTTCTCCTTGAATTCCACCGTTTCCACCGGATAAAGGTCATAACTCATCACCCACGAAGGTCTTATCTGCGATACTAACGGTATCAAATCGGCGAGATATACAGCGGTCTCGCCTTCAGAGCTGATCTTGACAATCTGATGTCCCCGCGTATGTCCGCCGGTCATAATCACCTGCACACCGGGAACGACTTCTTCGTCCCCTTTCAGCAGTCTTAACAATCCCGCTTGTTTTATCGGAGAAAGGTTTTCCTTCAGATAGGAAGCCTTGGAACGGGAGTTGGGATTCAAACCATCATCCCATTCCTGCTTCTGAATACAGTACTGTGCTTTGGGAAAGGCAGGGATAATGTTTCCATGTTCGTCCAGTTTAGTGTTGCCGCCGCAATGGTCGAAATGGAGATGCGTGTTCACCACATGGGTGATATCTTCCGGTTTCAATCCCAGCCGCTTCAACTCGGGGATTAATTTGCGCGGAAGATCGACGGCGTATATATCGGTGAATTTATCATCGTTCTTTTCGCCGATGCCGGTGTCGATGAGCAGATTATATTCTTCGTTTCGGACTAACAGCGGATTGCATGACATCAAGATACGGTTGCGGTCGTCCACTTCTTCGGTTTTCGACCACAATACTTTCGGCACCACGCCGAACATGGCGCCGCCGTCCAAGCGGAATAAGCCGTCATTTATGATATGTATTTGAAAATTACCGAATCGCATCTAAACCTCAAGTGACATGCTGCAAATTTACCAGTTGGCAAGTAACATTATTTCGGTTTTAGAAAAAGCGGGCATCCGCTTAACTAAACCATTATAATTTATAGTTGATACGCTTCTTTTCTATGTTTGACACGCATGATATTCAAAGATTCTTCTTTATCATTAATTTCATAAATCACTCTATAATTTCCGATCCTAATACGCCAATCGTTTTTAGAGCCGGTGATTTTACCACATCCTTTTGGACGAGGATTATCGGTTAAGCTATTAATTTTCTTGATAATGCGATAATAGACAGTTTTTGATAATCGTATCAAGTCTTTTTCAGCAGAGTGCTCAATATAAATATCGTACATCAGGGTTTATATTCCTGCAGAAAATCCTCAAATTTTCTCAATTTCAGCGGCTTTTTCCGCATTTCCTCAAGTTCCTTTAAATCTTCCATATCTTCCAATCGTTCCAATAATTCTTGATAGTAATTAATGTCTAAAATTACCGCCCTTGGTTTTCCTTTCCGGAAAACAATTTCGGGGGTCCTTCTTATCGCCGTTGTCCTCATAAAAACCTCTTAGTTATTTTTCGGTTATCCAATTTGTTCAGTAGGGGCGGGTTTTTAACCCGCCCTTAATGAATAATAAGATTTCCTGACTAAACTTCAACCGCTCTGGTCATCATTTCCTTGTCAAGAATGATCTTGCGCAGGTCGGTTATTTTAGCTGCGCATAATATTTCCAATCCTACAATATTGCCGGATCGGTCATAATCAGCGATCAAATTTGGGGTAATTTCATCGCTGGTTTCAATATTGCTCTCGTTGAATCTTATATAGCGAGCATCTACATCTGGGGAATAGTGGACTCTCATCATAGCAAATCTGCTCAAACAGTCAATATATTTTCCAATTCAATCTTGGGAATTTCGCCGCCGCCAAGCGTTTCTTTAGCGTCGAGTATTTCAATACCGACTAAAGTTTCATTTTCGCCGATGTTTAAGGCGATCTCATCATTGAGCCGTAATGTCCGGCATTCGTATTTACCATCCAGCAGGCGGATGTATAAGGCGTCGGTTTCGGGGTCGTATGATATTTTCATTTTCCTTAAACTTATTATGTGCTGTTGACCCTCTGCGGTCGACAGCATTGCCTTAAAACACAAATAATTGGTGTCGACTGCGGAGAGTCGACACCACAGAGGGAATGCTGCAGAGTGCAGGGACTCTGCAGCACATTACTTTTTGTTTTTTTCTTTACCCTTTACCCTTAACCCATTACCCTATTTTAAAGTGAAGCCGTTCTGATACTACCGCACACCCAGCACATCTCTGGCGATCACGATCCTTTGAATTTCCGAAGTTCCTTCGCCGATGGTGCATAGCTTGGCGTCGCGGTACATCCGCTCCACCGGATAATCCTGCACGAAGCCATATCCACCATGTATTTGTATAGCATTATAAGTAACCCGCATCGCCGCTTCGGAGGCGTATAATTTCGCCATAGCGGATTCTCTGGCGAAGGGCAGTCCGGCGTCTTCCAGGCGGGCGGAGTGATATATCAAGTGCCGGGCGGCTTGAATCTCGGTCGCCATATCGGCGATCATGAACTGAATCGCCTGGAAGCGGGAAATGCTTTTGCCGAATTGTTTCCGCTCATTAGCGTACTTGATTGATTCC
This sequence comes from bacterium, assembly GCA_016783645.1. Classification (GTDB taxonomy): domain Bacteria; phylum Electryoneota; class Tariuqbacteria; order Tariuqbacterales; family JADHWD01; genus JADHWD01. Next base: position 4,759 of record JADHWD010000166.1, on the reverse strand, counting down.
TCATACGCGCCCTGGGCTATTCCTAAAGCCATAGCGCCGATGGAGATGCGGCCGCCGTCCAATATAGTTAAAAACTGCTTGAATCCCGCGCCTTCATTTCCCAGAATATTCTCTTTGGGGATACGGCAGTCTTCAAAGATCAAAGTGGCGGTCGATGATCCGTGCAGTCCCAGTTTCCTTTCAGCCTTGCCGATGGAGAACCCCGGTGTACCCCGCTCTACAATGAAAGAACTGATTTGCTTCCTGCCGTTCTCTTTACCGGTGACGGCAGTGAAAACAGCGGTTATGCAATGTTCGGCGTTAGTGATGAAATTTTTAGTTCCGTTGACAATATAATAATCCCCATCAAGAACGGCTGTTGTCTGAGTGCCGCCGGCGTCGGAACCCGCATTGGGTTCAGTCAAACCAAAAGATCCTAATCCTTCGCCGGAAGCCAGCGGAGTCAAATATTTCATCTTCTGTTCTTCGGTGCCGAACAGATTGATGGGATTGGAACCGAGGGAAATATGCGCGGCTAATGTGATACCATGCGAGCCGCACACGCGGGAAATCTCTTCCACCGCTATAGCGTAGCACATATTGTCCATCCCCGCTCCGCCGTATTTTTCGGCGAAGGGGATTCCCATCAATCCCAATTCTCCCATCTTCTTCACTGTATCATGGGGAAATTCGGAGGTTTCATCGATTTTCGCCGCTATAGGGCGGATTTCATTGTCGGCGAAATCGCTCACCATATCCCGCAGCATTATTTGTTCTTCGGTCAAGAAATAATTAGAATCCATTTAAGTGTACGATTTTTTTTAATTTATTATTTACGCTGTTTCTCCGAGCAGGAGGCTTTGCAGGAAAGCCATGCAGGCGGATGCCTCTGAAGGTTCTACTTCGAGATTAATCGATGGTTTCACATTGTAATCTTCCAATTTCCGGAAAATTCCGGCGAAGTCCACTGTCCCCCGTCCCAGCGGCAGATGCTGGTCGTCACTGCCATCATTATCATGAAGATGAAGATGAACTATCCGATTATGAAAAGCTTCAATCCACTCCATGGGATCATTTTTAGCGAAGCAGTTAGCGTGTCCCAAATCGAAACAGAAGGATAATTCCTCCGGACTAAAATGATTGAACACTGACTGATGCAGCCATATATCGGCTTCAAATACATTTTCTAAAGCGATGGTAATCTCCAGTTTCTGCGCCTTCTTGATTAACTTTTCCAGATTCTGTAGAAACAGATTGATCCATATTTTAGCGCTGTCCTTTGGAATCATGGGCCAAAATCCGCTGTGCACAATATACAGTTCGGAACCCAGTTCTTCTGCGGTTTCAAGTCCATGTTTCAGACATTTCGCCGAATATTCCCGGATATGCTGGTCAGCGCTGCCGATGGATAAATCGAAAAAGGGAGCATGAACGCTTCGAGGAAGATCATTATCATCCAGAGCTTGCCGCATATCAGACACTTCTTTACTGGATATTATCAAGAGTGCGGTAGTATCTTCAAATACGATTTCAGGTCCCATATCATTTTGCGAGAGTCTGCTCACTGCCTCGAGCAGATCCTGATGCTTGATATAGATAGTCAGACCTTTATCGAAAACTGACTGCCAATAATTCATAGTTGTGTATTTAAAATAAGCGATATAAATAATTATCATTTTGAAATGTCGGGATTGTCTCAACCCTGACAATAAAATCAGATCCAAGAATTAATGTCGTTTTTTATAAAATATTATCCGTCTAACCGTTCGCAAATAATTTCCGCTGTGTGTCTAATGGGCAATTTGATATTTTCCCGTTTCGCTTCATTCTGCAGTTTCAATATGCATCCGGGCGATCCCGCCGCTAATTCATCGGCGCCGGATTCTATGGCGTTTTGCAGTTTCCGCCGGGATATCCCGCTGGATTCCTCCGCGTGAAGCAGTGAAAAAGAGCCTCCGAAGCCGCAGCAGATATCCGAATGCGCCATCTCGACTAATTTCACTCCCGGCAGACTTTGAAGAATCCTGCGGGGCGGAATACGAATTCCTTGAGTATGGGCGAGATGACAAGAATCGTGGTAAACGATAGTTGAAGGAATAGCTTTAAGTTTTTCCGGCAGTCCGGCTTCTAATATGAAACTGTGAAATTCGCGGTGCTTCGCAGCGAACTCTTCGTATAGCGGATAGTCTCCTGCTAACCGGCGGTATTCATGGACGAAACTGCCTCCGCAGGTCGCGTCCGCCGAAATCACATAATCAACTTCCGCTTCAAGGAACACTTGAATATTTCTTTTCGCCAAAGCCGCCGCCGCCGCCATCTCACCGTTGTTGAAGGCAGGAGCTCCGCAGCATACCTGCCGTTTGGGTATCACCACTTCACAGCCGACCGCTGATAATACTTCTATCGCCGAGAGGGCGATTTCCGAAAGGAAGAAATTACTGACACATCCGATAAAATATCCGATACGGTAACGCTTTTCCCACTTTGCAGGCACAGTATCCGGCAGGACATCGATGAGGAATTTATCCGCGAAATCGGGGCGGAATCCCTTTTTTCCTATTTTGATTCCGAAGAAATCCTGCAGTGATTTAGCGGCGTGGGCGGCTTTTTTCAAGTTATCGGCTTTGAAAGCCGTTCTGACCGCCGCTCCTTTCAATCCTGCCCCGGTCACCCGGGCGAAATATTGCCGCGCTTCAGTCCAGATATTTTCCGTATCGACACCTGACGGACATACGGTTTTGCAGGCGTAGCACAACAGGCATCTGTCAAATATTTTCCTGCTTATCTTACCGGGTTCAAGCTGTCCCGTTTCGACAGCTTTCAGCAGATTGATTTTACCCCGCGCCGATAGAGTTTCAAGACCGCTTAATTGATATACCGGGCAGACGCTGTGGCATAGTCCGCAGTTACTGCATTTCTCAAGTTCTTGAGTTACAAAGAACGGAAGTTTATATTTTTGAATATCAATCACTTGCAGGCGGAATAATGATTTTTCCGAACCTTTGGCTTACCGCAAATCCTTCACTCTTAACTGGGTCATCGTCCGGTTCATCCAAGTGTTTTCCTCGATGATATAGATAATATCCACAACATTATGATTCTGCATTATTATGTCGTAATAATTGCCGAGGTTGAATCCAATAGCGTCCATCTCAATCCCATTCTGCGCCACCTTGAATTTCAAATGCTGTCCCATCGAACCCACCATTCTGGGATTAATCACTTCAAGATTGCGTGAGAGGAACAGAGGTTTCTGATTTTTAGGTCCGAAAGGGGCGAACATACGGAGTTCGTTGACCAGATTATAATCGATATCGGATAAATTTATTTCAGCGTCGATGTGAATTTTTGGGATGAGGTCATCATCGGTGATGATTTCGGCGGCGATCTGTTGAAACAGACGGATGAATTCCGGAATATTTTCCTCTATAATAGTCAAGCCCGCGGCATATTTATGACCGCCGAACTGTATCAGCAGATTAGAGCACTGCTTCATGGCGTTATATAAATCGAATCCCGGTATGGAACGGGCGGAACCTTTGCCGATGCCATCTTCAATACTTATCATGATGATAGGACGATAGTACTGTTCAATCAAGCGGGAGGCGACTATTCCTATCACTCCCGAATGCCAGTTTTTACCGGCGAGTACTAACGCCCTGTCGTTGACCGGATCGAATTTATCATGGATGAGCTGTCTCGCCTCTTCCAGCGTCAAATTATCAATCTGTTTCCTGCGGTAGTTTTCATCTTCCAGTATCTGCGCCAATTTATAAGCTTCTTCGAAGTCTCTGGTGGTGAGCAATTCCACCGCTCTTTCGGCGTTTCCTAATCGGCCGACCGCATTTATCCTTGGAGCCATCCCGAATACTATCTGTCCGACATTTATCGGACCTTTATTCAATCTGGCGGTCTCTAACAGCGCCCGAATTCCGATACTGCCTTCTTCATTCAGTTTAGCTAATCCGTGCTTGACAAATACACGGTTTTCATTGATTAAAGGCACGATATCAGCCGCGGAACCGATGGCGACCAGGTCGATATATTTTTCATGACTGCTGGGACTCAATCCCCATTTGATACTGATGGCGTTCGCCAGTTTATAGGCGACTCCGATTCCCGCTAATTCTGAAAAGGGGTATGGACAATCCAGTCTTTTGGGATTGATAACGGCAGCGGCATTGGGCAGAATTTCGCCCGGTTCGTGGTGGTCGGATATTATCACATCTATTCCTGCCTCGGCGGCGATATTTACTTCGTTGATGGAGGTGATTCCGCAATCGACCGAGATGATTAAATCCGCGCCCCATTTCTGAGCTTCACCGATGCCGTGTTCCGAGAGTCCGTAGCCATCCAACTGACGGTCGGGGATATAATATTTGACCACTCCGCCTAAATCCTTCAAGAAAAGGTAGAGCATTGAAACCGATGTGATGCCGTCAACATCATAATCGCCGTAGATGAATATCCGTTCCTTCTCTATCAAGGCGTCTATCACCCGGTCAACCGCCTTCTCCATATCCATCATTAAAAATGGGTCATGGAGCTGATCCAATTCGGGATAAAAAAACCGGCTGATTGAATCAGAATCGGATAATCCGCGGTTCACCAATATTTTAGCGGTGATCGGCGATATTTTTAGTTCATCGGTTATTTGATGTATTAGCTCGTTATCTACCTCTTCATTCAGCTCCCATAATAGTTTCATTGAATATTTCTATATTAATTATTTGATATATCCCAGGGCTCGTAACTGCTGGCGGTCAATGGAAACTTCTTC
>JADHWD010000009.1 GCA_016783645.1 bacterium | reverse complement strand
AAATGCTTTGCTCCTACAACAATTTTTTATCCCTTTTATCCCCTTAATCCCTGTTAATTATCTTGAGTCTTTAACCTTTTGCATTGTGTATCTCAGTGTTCTCTGTGGTGAATATCAAATTTCAAATATCTTTGGCTAGGATTTAGATGTATTGACATTCAACATTGGTTCGATTTTAAATAGGAGATTGCCGCAAGGCTTTCGTCCGCTGTACAGCGGACTTCACCCTTTCGCAATGACACATTTGGATGTTTTATTGAACTAATCATTATTGTCAATACATATCAACTTGCTAACTTGTCAACTTATTTTTAGGAATAAACAATGAACATAAGTATATTGACCGGCGGCGGGGACTGTCCGGGTCTGAACGCAGTCATAAGAGCCGTGGTGCGGCGCGCCCGCATCAGCTATAATTGGGATGTTATCGGTATACGCAACGGATGGAAGGGTTTAATCGAAGGTGAAGTGGAACCCTTAACTATGTACGCCGTATCGGGAATATTGCACCGAGGCGGGACAATATTAGGGACATCCCGCAAAAATCCAACAAAATCCGACGATGATATCGAACAAGTAAGAGATAATATTCGCCGCTACGATATTCACGCAATCTTAGCGGTGGGTGGAAATGACACATTGTCTTCGGCGTTGTTCTTTCATAAAAAGGGAGTGCCCATAGTGGGAGTTCCCAAAACTATCGATAATGATATATTAGGCACTGATTTCACATTCGGATTCAATACTGCGGTTTCTATTGTGACCGAGGCGATAGACCGTCTGCACACCACCGCCGAATCACATCACCGCATCATGGTGGTGGAAGTGATGGGCCGGCACAGCGGATGGATAGCGGTGATGTCAGGGATCGCCGGGGGAGCGGATATGATTCTAATCCCCGAAGTCCCCTTCGATATTAAAAAAGTCTGTGATAAACTCATGAAGCGCCACGAACGAAAAAAATTCTCCATCGTGGTGGTAGCCGAAGGAGCTAAGCCGGTGGGAGAAGATAAGCATTTCACTCAGGATGACAAAGTTGATGAATTCGGGAATATCAGACTTGGAGGAATAGGGCAGGTGGTGGCGGATCAGATTGAAGATATCACCGGAATTGAGACCCGCACCACTATGCTGGGACATGTCCAGCGCGGCGGCGTGCCGTCAGCTTACGACCGCGTACTCGCCACCAGATTCGGTGTCGCCGCTGTAGATGCTGTCAATAATAAAGATTTCGGTAAAATGGTCGCCCTGAGGTCGGAAAATATCATCACAATCCCGCTTGAAGAAGCGGTGCTCGCCAACAAAGAAGTCGATATGGAACTATATGAGATGGCTGAGATATTCTTCGGATAATATTAAAAATCACAAATCTAAAATCGTATCCAAATGGCGCGCAGGCATTTAGACTGGATGGCGCAGGCGGAGCGTGATTTAAAACACGCTAAGGGCGCTAAGAAGTTAGAAGATTTCGAATGGAGCTGTTTCGCAGCCCAGCAAGCGTCGGAAAAAGCTCTGAAGGCTCTAATTGAGAGCTGCAATGGGAAAGCCTTTGGTCATTCGCTAAAATCTATAGTTAAATTGTTGGACATCAAAGATCAAGAACTATATGAGGCGGCGCTACGATTAGACCGGCATTATATTCCAACCAGGTATCCTAACGGATATGAAGATGGATTTCCGGGTGAATACTACAGCGTTAAAGACGCTGATCAAGCATTGGCCGATGCGCAGATAATAATTGAATATTGTAAGGCAAATCTAAGAAAATAATGGATTCCGAAACTTATATCGAATGGCTTCGTTTAGAAGATGTGCTGCCAGCGGTGAGAAAAGCGGCGGAAACGGTGAAGAAACTGCCCGGTGTAGTCCGTGTAGGATATTTCGGCTCCTTCGCCCGCAATGACCAAGTTCCGGGATCGGATATTGATATATTGATTGAATTGGAAGCGGATAATCGGCGCTGGATCGACCGAACTCTGGATTTCATCGATTATTTTATGGAAATCCCCTGCCCGGTGGAACTATTCCCTTTCACTACCGCGGAATTATCGAACAAAGATAATAAATTCTATCAGCAGATACTGGAAGAATTGGTGGAACTATAATAATTTGAAAGAGTTATTATCGAGTAAATATATTGTAATTATTAATATCGAATAGAGGTAAAAACTATGCCCTTCAAAGTAGGAATCAACGGATTCGGCCGCATCGGACGGTTAGTTTTCAAAGCCGCCTATGAGCGGAATGACATCGAATTTACGGCTATCAATGATTTAACCGACGCCGCCACATTGGCGCACCTTTTAAAATGGGATTCGACCCACGGCAAATTCCCCGCTGAAGTGTCAGCGGAAGGCGGTCACCTAGTAGTCGGCGGTAAGCCTCTTAAAGTTTTCGCTGAAAAAGATCCCTCCAAACTGCCATGGGGCTACCTCGGAGTGGACATCGTGGTGGAATCCACCGGCGTTTTCCGCAAGAAATCCCAGATTGAACAGCATTTAGCGGGCGGCGCAAAGAAAGTATGCCTCACCGTCCCCGCAAAAGACGAAATCGACGCTATGGTCGTGTTAGGCGTCAACGATGACGACCTGAAACCGGAGCATAAGATTGTATCCAACGCTTCATGCACCACCAACTGCCTCGCTCCCATCGTGAAAATCCTTCATGATAATTTCGATGTTCAATACGGTTTAATGAGCACTACTCACTCTTACACTAACGACCAGCGGCTGCTGGATATGCCCCATAAGGATCTGCGCCGCGCCCGCAGCGCCGCTATCAACATCGTCCCCACCACCACCGGCGCCGCTAAAGCGGTGGGAAAGGTGATACCGGAACTCAAAGGCAGGATGGATGGAATGGCGCTTCGCGTCCCCACTCCCAATGGCTCCTTGATAGATTTCACATGCATCGTCTCCCGCGATGTCACCGTTGATGAAGTCAATGCGGCGGTGAAGAAAGCGGCGGCGGGTCCTATGAAAGGCATTGTGGAATATTCCGATGAACCTTTAGTGTCGACCGATATCGTGGGTAATCCCCACAGCTCGATTTTCGATTCCCAGCTGACCGCGGTGATGCAGGGTAAGATGGTCAAGGTCATCGCCTGGTACGACAACGAATGGGGCTATTCCTGCCGGGTGGTGGATTTGATGGTGAAGATGATGGGGTTTTGAAAGCAATCAGAGTAGGGACGCAAAATTTTGCGTCCCTACTGAACAAATAATTTACATTGAGAATTATGATTCAAAATATAAAATTAGAGCTTCAAGAAAACAGTATAAAGACTTTTTATAACAAAGTTTTCAACTGTGATAATAAAGAAATATTTTCTTTATTGCCTGACAATTCAATAGATCTTATAGTTACTGATCCTCCATATAAAGACTATCAGTCGAATAGACCGATCGCGAATCCAAAGCAAAAAAAAATTATCGAAAGTGATTTTAATTTACCGCATTTTATTTCACAGTCTGCAAGGGTATTGAAAGAGGGTGCACATTTTTATTGTTGGTGTGATCATTTTACTTTTTCGAGGATATTTCAAGAAATAGCAAATAACACTGTTTTAAAATACAAAAACTGCCTAATTTGGGTAAAAAATAATCACGGATCTGGCGATTTAAAAGGTGATTATGCACCTCAACATGAATTTATCATATACGCTGTCAAGGGTAAGGGTAAACCGCTAAATGGAAAAAGAAAACCAAATGTTTTCTATAAAGTTGGGAAATATGGCATCGAATTTTTTAAAAAGGTCCCTAATCCTAAATTTAAGCATGGTACTTCTAAGCCAGTTGAAATATTAAAATTGCTGGTCGAATCATCATCAGCAGAAAACGATTTAGTTTTCGATCCTTATGCAGGTTCAATGTCTCTAGGAGAAGCATGTATCCTAAAAAAAAGGAATTTTCTATTAGTTGAAATAGATAAAGATAATTTTACTAATGGAATTGAAAGATTAAAATCTATCTCAATATCTTTAAACTTTAAGGGAGCATTATGAATGCAAGTCTCTACAGCAGTTATGGTTCAAAAGAAAAAGAAACAAAAATTTTAAAAGAATTATGTTCTTTGAGTTGGTTGAAGGATTATGTTGCACGACCTGATTATGATAATTTTCATGCCGACCTTCATGATGGTGCTATAATCTTGAAAGACGGTACAATTGTATTAGTTGAAATTCAACATAGAAAAAGCGAGAGCTATGGTTATTGCTTAGATGTAATCAGTAAAATCCATGATGAAAATCTTCGAGATAAGAAAATTAGCCCGGTTAATGCTCTTGATGAATTAAAGTCAATTTCAACTTCTGTTAGAAAATGGGGTAAATTCCTTGATAAAGAATTTGACGCAGATATAATTGCATATAAGGATTTGGTAGCAGATGAATTAGCGCTCTTTTCAACAAAAAAGATAGCTAAAAAGATATCGTTCTTCCTTAGTAAATATAGTTTTAAGTTCAATAGTAAAAATTGGCGCACTGGTGCCAGCCGTGATTCACATGAATCTGCATTCATCCCTATTCCAGTCAAAGATATTGCTATAAATAATTGTAGAATTAGCAGTTATGAAGAATTAATCTTAGATTTAAATCTTCAATTACCTAAATACGCTGATTTAGGATTTTATTAGATAGCGCAATAAATGAGTAAGGACGCAAAATTTTGCGTCCCTAAAATAATCCCCAAAATCTGAATGTTGAATAATGAATAGCGATCCCAATAAATTCCGCGGAAAATACCGCAGCTCTTCTGCGAGGCTTAAAGATTTTGACTATTCGCAGAATGGGTGTTACTATATAACAATCTGCACAAAGGATAAGATACAGTTCTTTGGTGAAACTGTCGATGATAATATGATATTATCCGAAATTGGAAAGATTGCGGAAAAATATTGGTTGTATATTCCCCATCATTTTCCGTTTGTAGAATTGGATGAATATGTCATAATGCCGAATCATATTCATGGAATTATTATAATTGCTAAGAACATGGATGATGTAGGGACGCAAAATTTTGCGTCCCTACAAAAAACCGGGAACCGATTCGGTCCGCAAATACGGAATTTAGCGTCGATAATTAGAGGATACAAAGCCGCTGTGAAAAAATGGGCGGTTATTAACAATATCGATTTCTGCTGGCAATCCCGTTTTTACGACCATATCATCCGCAATGAAATTTCGTTGAATAAAATCAGAGAATATATCAGATTAAATCCTTTAAAATGGCAATTTGAAAAAGAACAAATGGAAAATATCGATGAATTATAGGGACGCAAAATTTTGCGTCCCTACCATAAATTTTAAGGTAATCCCTTATGCCCAAACTGACTATAGACGACCTCAGCCTGAAAGGCAAACGCGTCCTGGTCCGGGTCGATTTCAATGTGCCCTTAGACGAAGACGGGCGCATCACCGATGATTTACGCATCCGCGAATCACTGCCCACCATCCGCAAGATTATTCAATCCGGCGGGAAGGCGGTGCTGATGTCCCATTTGGGCCGTCCCAAAGGCAAAGTCGATAAAAACCTGCGCATGACTCCAACAGCCTTGAGGCTTTCCGAATACCTGAAATTGGAAATCAAATTAGCGCCGGACTGCGTGGGACCCGATGTCCTGCAGTTGACCAAAGAATTAGCAGAGGGGGAAATCCTATTGTTGGAAAACCTCCGTTTCCACAAGGAAGAGGAAGCTAACGCCCCAGCCTTCGCCGCCGAACTGGCGGAATTAGGCGATGTCTATGTCAACGACGCATTCGGCACCGCCCACCGCGCCCACGCTTCCACCGAAGGAGTGACTCATCATATCTCACCCTGTGCCGCAGGTTATCTCATGCGGAAAGAAATTGAGTATTTGCATAAAGCGGTGGCTGAACCCAAAAAGCCCTTCACTATTGTATTAGGTGGCGCTAAAGTCAAGGGTAAAATCGAGATCATCGAAAACCTGATCGGCAAGGTTGACACCATCCTAATCGGTGGCGGCATGAGCTTCACCTTCATCAAAGCCGAAGGATATGAAGTAGGAAATTCACTTTTAGAAGCGGATAAAATCGAATTGGCTTCTGAGACTATGAAGAAAGCTAAAGAAGCCGGTATCGAATTCATTCTGCCTTCGGACATCGTGATCGCCCGCGAAATGAAGGAAGACGCGGAATCCAAAGTAGTTCCCATAGACAAAATTGAATCCGGCTGGGCAGGATATGATATCGGCCCGGAAACTATTACAAAATTTTCCGGTATAATCGAAAAAGCCGGCACTGTTCTATGGAACGGTCCTATGGGAGTGTTTGAGATACCTCAATTCGCCGCAGGCACAAAAATCATCGCAGATTCCTTAGCTGAAGCCACCGGTAAAGGCGCAGTCACCATTGTGGGAGGCGGCGATTCCGCCGCCGCTATCCAGCAATTCGGCTTAAGCGAAAAAGTGTCCCATGTATCCACCGGCGGCGGAGCTTCATTAGAATTCCTCGGCGGAATCGAACTGCCCGGCATCGCCGCTTTGACTGATAGAAAAGTGTGAAAGTATGAAAGTTCCAGTGGTGTCGACCCTCTGCGGTCGACACTAATTATCTGATTATTAAAGATTTGCTGTCGACTGCGGATAGTCGACAGCACAAGTAAACACTTCTTATGTCTTGACAGTCTGTCCGAGAATGTCATTGCGAAAGGCTGAAAGCCTTGTGGCATTCTCTCTAATTGACTATTAATAAGAGAGATTGCTTCGCTTCGCTCGCAATGACTATAGGTGTTTTTACTATTCTCGGACAGACTGTTGAGTCTTGAGTCCTGAGTCCTGAGTCATATTCTAAAAATCATCAGAAGAGTACTAAATTGAAAAGACGATATTGCATCGCCGGCAACTGGAAGATGAATCCTCCGGGAGCGGCGGGAGGCTTACTGCTGGAAATGCGGGAGAAGCTTGATGAAATCACTGCGGTTGACTTGATTATATGCCCTCCCTTTACAGCCTTGGATAACGCCCGGCAGTTATTCCAGAATTTCCGCATAACAATCGGCGCTCAGAATCTGTTCTGGGAAGATAAAGGCGCTTACACCGGCGAAATCAGCGCTTCCATGTTGTCCGCCATCGGCGTCGAATATGTGATTATCGGTCACAGCGAACGCCGCCAATACTTCGATGATACCGATGAAACCGTCAACAAGCGGATGAAAGCCGCTTTAAAAGCGGGATTGAAGCCCATCTTGTGTCTGGGTGAAACCGAATCCGAAAGGGAAGACGGAATCACTTTCGAGGTTGTCCGAAAACAATTTCGAGGCGCATTGGAAGGGATTGAAATTAAAGAGCTGAAAGATTTCATGATCGCTTACGAACCGGTATGGGCGATTGGAACCGGAAAAACAGCTAAACCCGCTGACGCTCAGGAAGTTCATGAACTCCTGCGTAAACTGCTCGCGGAGAAATATACTTTTGAATTTTCCGAGAGTACCCGTATTTTATATGGCGGATCGGTGAAACCGGACAACGCCGAAGGATTATTCCGCCAGCCCGATATCGACGGAGCATTAATTGGCGGGGCAAGTTTATCAACAGTCTCTTTCCGCCAAATCGCTGAAGCGGCGGAATTCTTAACTACGAATGAACACGAATAACTTTTTTCAGTATCAATCTGAATATCGATTAAATCATTGTAAATACAATTTTTTTAGAGGTTAATAAATGATATTTGGAATTTTTCTCATCCTGCATATAATAGTGAGCGCCTGCCTGATCATCGTTATTTTGATGCAGGCTTCCAAAGGGAAAGGCTTAGCCGGAGCTTTCGGCGGCGGCGGCGGTGGATTTGGTTCATCTATGTTCGGCGCCCGCGGCACCGCCACTTTCCTGTCGAAAATGACCACATACTTAGCCAGCGCTTTCTTCGTCTTGAGTCTAGTTCTGTCCCTTCTGTCTACCGGCGGCAAATCGACCCGCAGTGTGGTGCAGGAAGCTATGCAGACTCAAGGCTCCGCAATCAACTTACCGGTCGTTCCCGGCAGTATGGAAGAATTATCGGGTAAATTACCGGAAACTATGCCCTTTGAAAGCCAGGAATCCCAGGAACCTGCGGGTGCGCCTATTGAAGAGAGTTCAAATCAACAGACCGGCGGTGAATACTAATTCGGTAAGTTGATTTTTGACCTGGTATTTAGTATATTATTTCTAAATAGTTTGTGCCGGAGTGGTGGAATTGGCAGACACACCATCTTGAGGGGGTGGCGCTCTAAACGGCGTGCCGGTTCAAGTCCGGCCTCCGGCACTGTTATGAAGCCCCGGATGTTCATTCATTAGGGGTTTTTCTATTTACTCTGAAAATAGGGTCTAGGGGCTGGGGGCTAGGGGCTAGTTTTGTGTTCTGGCAGGTCTTGTCCGCCGTACGGCGGATGTGACCTGCCAGCACTTGGGTCTTGGGTCTTGGGTCTTGAGTCCTGGGTCTTGAGTCCTGGGTCTTGAGTCCTGGGTCTTGAGTCCTGGGTCTAAAGTCCAAAGCCCAGAGCCGATATTTTCATGCTAAGTTGTGCGCCGCCGGCGCATGTGAATACAAATGATTAAATTGTCCCTTCAAAAGCAGTTATTTTGATAATATTTTTAAAATTTTTATATTATACATTGTATTGATATCATCAGCTGACTGTTCAAGAGAATCATCTGATAGGAGATAAATCATGTCCGATAATTTCAAAGGCGTAATCCGGGAATTGGAAGCCAGGATTAAAGTTTTAGAGGAAGAGAATTTAAAGCTTAAAAGCCTATTGAAACAGGATGAACATCACGATAAAGAATTCGAACAGAATTTAAAAAATTTCATCGAACACAGCGCCAATCTCTTTTATATACATACTCCCGATCATGTTCTAACCTACCTAAGTCCGCAATTTGAACAGATTCTCGGCTATAAACCCGAAGAAGCGCTGATAAAATGGAGGGAATTAGCCACCGATAATCCCATCAATGAAATCGGTTATGAAATCACTCAGCGCGCCATCGACACCGGACAAGCTCAAGAATCCTATGAATTGGAACTTTATCATAAATCCGGCAGAAAAATTTGGGTGGAAATCCATGAAGCCCCGGTAGTGGCAGAAGGAAAAACTGCCGCTATTGTGGGTACAGCAACTGACATTACAAAACGCAAGCAAGCCGAAAGAGACTTCCGGGAAAATGAACTTTTAATGAGGACTATCGCCGAAAATTTCCCCAATTCCTATCTTTCCATAATCGAAAAAGACCTCACCATAGGTTTCACTTCCGGACAGGAATTCAAAAAGCAGAATTTAGATCCCACTCAATTTATAGGGATGCCGCTGGAAGAAGTATTCGGTGATAAAACTGACATTGTTAGAGAATACTATCTGAAAACTTTCCGGGGAGAAGAATGCGAATTTGAACTGTTTATCAACAATCAGCACCAGTTATATAAGACCGTTCCCCTGTACGATGAAGACGGTTCTATCCCGCGCATACTTTCAGTGGTGGAAAACATCACCGACCGCAAGCGGGCGGAGGAGGCGCTGCGCCACCGGCTTGAATTGGAACAATTGGTCGCCGCCATCTCCACTAATTTTATTAAGTTGACAACCTCTGAAATCGACCCTGCGGTGAATGACGCATTACGGGCTATCGGAACCTCAGTAGGAGTGGATCGCAGCTATATATTTCAGCAATCCGCTGACGGCGCCTTTATGGATAACACTCATGAATGGTGCGCGGAAGGGATCGAGCCGCAAATCGATAAATTACAGGGTCTGCCGGTGGAACAGTTCCCCTGGTGGATGCAAAAATTGGGCAATTTTGAAGTCATTCATATCCCCAAAGTGGCGGAACTGCCGGTTGAAGCCGCGGCGGAGAAAGAGATACTACAAGCGCAGGATATCCTATCGGTATTAGTTGTTCCGATGGTATACGGCGGTAAACTTCATGGATTCTTAGGATTCGACTCGGTGCGGGAAGAGAAAATCTGGCCTGAAGAAGACATAATCCTGCTAAATACGATGAGTGAAGTTATTGTTAACGCTTTTAGTAGGAGGCGGGCGGAGGAAGAGCTGTCGGAAAGTAAAGAAAGGTATCGCAGTATAGTTGAGGGAACGGGCGCAATCATCTTCAATGTGAACCGCAGAGGACAATTCACTTATATCAATGAAGCCGCTATAAAAGCGCTGGGTTACAGCCGGGAGGAGATTATAGGACGGTTTTATCTGAAATTTGTATATCAGGAAGATAAGCGGCGAATTCATACTATCTTTCAAAAACAGTTGGAAGAAGGCATAGAAGCTGCCAATGTAGAATTGCGCTTCGTCAATAAAGAAGGGTCTGTGGGTTGGTTTAGTTTTTTAGTGAACATTATTGAGGAAAAAGGCGAAATCGTTGGACTCAGAGGGGTGGCGCAGGATATCACCGAGCGCAAACTTGCTGACCAGGCGCTGAGGGATAAAGAATCCAGACTTCGGGAAGCGCAGCGAATAGCCCATATCGGAAATTGGTCTCATGATCTGATAACCGATAAGAGATATTGGTCAGAGGAGTCGTTTAGGTTGAGCGGTATTGAACATCAGGAAGTCAATAAGGAATTAATATTTTCTCTGATTCATCCCGATGACCACGCCATTATAATCTCTGCATCGGAAAAATCCGCGAAAGGCGAAAGTGAACAAGATCATGAATTCCGCATAATACGACCCGATGGCGAAGTGCGCTATATTCACAATCGCTGGATAAGCTCTTATGATGAATCGGGCAGGGAAATCATGCGTGTGGGAACACATCAGGATATTACCGAACGCAAAAAGGCGGAACTGGCGCTGCGGGAAAGCGAAGAACGTTTCCAACAAGTTTCGGAAAACGCTCAGGAATGGATATGGGAAGTGGATGTCGACGGATTATATACATATTCAAGTCCCATAGTTGAAAAGATACTTGGTTATGATTCAGATGAAATTGTGGATATAAAACATTTTTATGACTTATTTTTACCTGAAGATCGGGAGAATTTTAAAAAGATGGCGTTCGATGTATTCGCAAAAAGAGGTGTTTTCCGTGAATTCGTGAACCGTAATGTGCACAAGAACGGCGAAATTATATGGCTCTCCACAAGTGGAATTCCCATATTCGATGATAAAGGAAATTTCAGAGGATATAGAGGCGCAGACACTGACATCACCGAGCGCAAGCAGGCGGAGGAGGCTTTGCGTCTTAGTGAAGAAAGATTGAAAGTGCTGTATAATGATAATCCATCTATGTATTTTACAATCTCTCCTGAAGGTATTGTATTATCAGTCAATAAGTTTGGCGCTGAGCAGCTTGGCTATTCCGTTGAAGAATTAACCGGCAGTCCGGTCTTGGATATATTTTTCGAGGATGATAAGGAGAAAGTTAAAGACCAGATGAGAAAATGTCTCGGCCATCCGGGAGAAATACAAAGTTGGGAGCTAAGGAAAGTCCGCAAAGATGGAAGCATGCTGTGGGTCAGAGAAACCGCCCGTGCGATCAGAGGAAAAGATGAAAAATTGATGGTTCTCATCGTCTGCGAAGATATCACAGAGAAAAAGAATACGGAAGAAGCCTTGAAAGAGAGCAAAGAACTTATGGATAATATTTTGGCCGCATCTGCGGTCGGGATTTCTTATGCAAAAGATAGAAAGATAATGTGGGCGAATGAGGCGATGGAACAGTTATTCGGATTCACTAAAAAGGAAGATTATTTATGGAAAGACACAATAATTCTCTATGCTGACGAAGAAGAATATAAACGCGTCGGACAGTTAATTTATAGTAGTCCGGAGAGTATAATTGAAACGGATGCAAGGTTTAAAAGGATAGACGGGTCCGAATTTGTTGGACAGATAAAGACGAATGTATTAGACCGGGAAAATCCCGCCAAGGGGATTATCGTAAATATTATAGACATTACTGAACTTAGACGGCTGGAGGAGGAGCGTTTAAGTCTGGAACGGCAGGTTCAGCATGCGCAGAAACTGGAAAGTCTGGGTGTCTTGGCGGGAGGTATCGCCCACGACTTCAATAATATTCTCATGGTGGTCTTAGGGCATGCCGATCTGGCTTTAATGGAAATATCCCCCCATTCCCCGGTGCGTGAAAGTCTGCAGGAGATAGAGAAAGCCGCCCGCCGCGCCGCAGATTTATCGAGGCAGATGCTGGCGTATTCCGGTAAAGGCAGGTTTTTACTGGAGCATATAAATCTTAATGAACTCGTTTTAGAGATGGCGCACCTGTTAGAAGTTTCCGCCTCCAAAAATGTGGTGATAAAATATAACTTCGATGATAACCTGCCCTCCTTTGAAGGCGACGCCACTCAGATCCGCCAGGTGATTATGAACCTGATCACCAACGCTTCCGAAGCGATCGGCGATAAAAGCGGCGTCGTGGCGCTCTCTACAGGAATTATGGAATGTGACCGAGAGTATTTAAATTCCTGTAATCCGGCTTTCACATCCGGTATAGATGAACCGTTGTCCGAAGGCATCTATGTTTATCTGGAAGCGGCTGATACCGGCTGCGGAATGGACGCCGAAACTCAAGAGAAAATTTTCGACCCCTTCTTCACCACCAAATTCACCGGCCGAGGATTAGGTTTAGCCGCCGCTTTGGGTATCATCCGCGGACATAAGGGTTTGGTGAAAATTTATAGTGAAATTGGAAAAGGAACGACTATTAAAATTCTGTTCCCGGTGAAATCCGATTCTATGAGTAAGATAATTTCATCTCAAAAGGATACGACAGATGATGATTCCTGGAAGGGTTACGGTGAAGTGCTGTTAGTTGATGACGAGGAGGGTGTCCGCACTATCGGAAAAAAGATTTTAGAGAGACTTGAATTTAAAGTCTTAACTGCGAGAGACGGCAAAGAAGCGGTGAAAATCTATCGTGAAAAGCCCGATGATATCCGCTGTGTGCTGTTAGATATGACCATGCCGCACATGGACGGAGAAGAAGCTTTCCGGGAACTTAGAAGAATCCGCAAAGATGTGAAAGTGATCCTAAGCAGCGGCTATAACGAACAGGGCGCAACGCAGAGATTTTTAGGAAAGGGATTAGCGGGATTCATCCAAAAGCCCTATACTGTAGATAATGTCAGAATAAAATTGGCTGAAATATTAGATAAAGATGCTGGCGGTTCGGATTAGGCGCTTACCGCTGCGACATCGACAAAAAATTGTCGATAATTATCCAAAAAATTTTGAATTTTGAATTTTGAATTTTGAATTTCTGCGAAGCACCCTCTTCCGGGCGCAGTCCCGGACGAGGCGTAGTACCTTAATTCTGAAATTCTGCAATTTTTGTGCAGAATTTGAAATAACAATTTGTATTAAAATGACTTAGATATCGCTTTTTTCAGTATTCAGTATTCAGTATTCAGTATTTTTCCCTTTTTGGTTCCGGCTCGTCCGGATTAGGCCGGTAGCTGCGCCGGATTTCTCATGACGCCAGAGTTACTTGTAAAAATCCTCAAAGGGTAAGTAGGGGCGAAGCATTTTCAGGAAAATGATGAAATATTTGAATATGATGGTGAAAATAATAAAGCCCTCAATAATTCTGAGGGCTTAATCATCAGAGGGTCTTGTAGGATAGGAAATTTCTAATATATAAAATAGATGCTGAGAGAGGAGATGAAACCGGAAATGATCAGCGGCTGAATATCAGAACCCGGCGTTCATCATCATAACCATCTATTTTAACATAGGGTATCGGCTGCAGCTTTTGAGTTTCGTTCACTCTGATTTCCACGCCGGCGAGTCTGCCGTATTTATCATGCATTAATTTTTCCACTTTTCCCATTATTATGCTATCGGATTCCGCTTCAGCGCCCATGATAACATCGATTGAACCCTCCCTGGAAAGTTGCGCGAGACTTTTAATAGTCATTGAATACTCCGCCTGTAAAATAAGTTTCTTTTTGATTGAAATATTTTTTGGGTTGCGTCTCGATGATCTCTCGACCGGTTAATAATATATCAAAATATAAAAATATTTTCAATATTGCAACTCAAGACAGATGAAATTCCTATTTTGGACGCAAGATGATAATTTTTAACGGCAAATATGTCCGAATATTTTGACAAAGACGCAGATAATTTATATTATAGTAACAGTTTAGTTCTTTAAAGATGGCGGGGTCAGGGACGACCCCGCCTACCTTAGTCTCGTAGTCCGGGTCGTCCCTGACCCGGACATGCATATTCCCAAACTTCACAAAGCTAAAGTGTTACATATTATATGATGTGATATAAAAGTGCTCAAAAACAGCGCTTTGTGCCCGGGAACAACTACACAATAATGATTTACCGTTATATTTTAATGGTGTCCCGGAAATCCTCCTAAAAAAATCATTTCCTGCGGAACATCCATGATCAGAATTTGTTCTATGAGAATTAATCTATTGAGGGCTGCCCTGATGAAAAGGGTTACATTTTTCGCTTTATTATTATTTCTGAGCCTGTCGTACCCCTTGACCGCGCTGTCTCAGAATACGCCGAATGTCTCTTTATCGGTCAATTTCCAGCAATGGGTGCAGTATTCCCTCGCTGACTGGGAAAGCGACCCTAATCTATGGACGATCACTATCACCAACGCCGATCCGGATACCGCGTGGGGCGTTATGCTGGAGATGCATGTTTCAGTAAATGGCTGCGCTGATCCCAGCATCCCCAACGGTGAAATCGGCTGGGGATTCACCTGGGGTGATACCCTGGCGCCAGGTGCGTCCAAGATATACTTTAATGACAACTCTTTCAAGGATAATGCGTTGCGCACACCGAAAAATCAACCCGAAACCTCCGGTTTCAGCGACGCCTTTGAAACTGCAGTGATTAATACCGGTTCTTCGCTCCCCGCCGGAGAATACAGCTATAATTTCAGACTGTTATATGATCCAAATTATAGATTCCAAGGGTATACCTATCCGCAGTTGGGATCCGCTGTGCCTATACCAGGCCAAGAGGAAGAATATACTATATATATTTCCCAGCCCAGCGCGCCGGAGTTAGCTTCCCCCGGAATCCCTTCCGAAGCCGGAGAAGCCATCGAAGAACCCATACCCACTTTCCAATTCTACACCTGCGGAGCCACCGATAGTATCTTGTACCAACTCACTATCTGTGAGAAAGTGGCGGATCAAACTAATGAAGACGCAATGGGTAATATTGCTTTCTATCAAACTCCTTGGATTTGGGATGTGAATGATGACGAAGTAATTTTTGTTTTAGATGTTAGCAATTCACCATCTCTTCACTCGGAAACTCCTATAACCGAAGAAAATTTTTCCGCCGGTGAAAAATATGTCTGGCAGGTGAAAGCGGCGAGCGAACGTTTTATGGACACAGGAGCGGGGTTTAATTCCGAAAGCGAAATCTACTGCTTCCAATATGTTCCGCAGATCGTATCTCCTACCGAAGGCGCGCAGGTGAATTGCGCCGCTCCATTCTTCTCTTGGAGAGTCAGCGCCCTCAGAAATCAGGGATTCCTCGTCCGGGTCGCCGGCGAAGATGATCCTTTGGTGGAGAACAACTACTGGGAAGAGGAAGTTTATTCCACCACCATGAACCACGCTCCGGAAAATCTCTTCATGGAACCGGGAAAAGTGTATTACTGGAAGATAAAAGCCCTCCCCTACGGCGATTGGCATAATGAACATTATCCTCCTATCATCGCCTTCAATGTGACGGCTCCGGAGCCCGCCAGAGAATTTGACCTTTTAATCACCATGCCGCCCTCTTCGACTCTGCTTCCCCAGTTCATCTGGGAATCAGTCCCAGGCGCCGATAATTACCGTTTGATGATCTGTTCTACACCGGATACCAATGATGTCTTCTATGAAATCGACGATATAGTGCAGACTACTTATACTTATACCGCTTCCGATGAACGACTCTCTTTTGGTGTGGAATATTTTGCCGTAGTGAAAGCTTATCATGAGGAGATATTCATCAGGGAAGTGCCCAAAGTCGATTTATTTGAGCCCTTTACCTGCACAGCCCCGGAGTTGGAGCTGACTACGGATCTCACATGGGGTCCGCCGCCCCCGGGTGTGCAGAATTATCAGATATTCATCAATGATTCGCCCGATACTTCGAGTTATATCTGGGAAACCGCAACCGCACAAACATATTGGAACTATCCGCCGCCGGTGCTGATCCCCGGAGAGACATATTATGCCTGGGTAATCGGATTTGATGCGGGAGGGTATGCTATAGCCAGCTCTAATGTAGTCACAATTTCTATTGAAATTCAGCCCTACAATCTTTCCGTCGATGTCAATCCCAATCCCGCCCTGCCGGTCGAATATAAAGTCAACTTGAGTGATTTCAGCGATCTGAGCCATATTATCTGGTCGAGTCAGACATCTTCCCAATCGCTTATTTACAGCGGCGATTCGCTGGAATACAGCGCTTCAAGCTATGACAGGACCTATTACTGGAATGTGGAACCGGCTTATGGTGTCGGGCAGTTATTCAATATCAGTTTCATGTGGGATAATATTAACGGCGCATCGAAATACTCAGTCCGCTTGAATGAAGGGGCGGATACCAGCGGAATCATTTGGGAAGGAATATTTTTAATCAACAGCGGGAACTATCCTCCCGGCGCCCCTATCTTACAAGCTAACACATTATATACGCTTTGGACACAGGCGCTGACAGAAGATAATGAAAATTATGGACCTCCCTCCGATCCCGTGAGTTTCATGACGCCTTTGCTTGAGCAAATAAGCTTATCAACTCCGGCGAACGGCGAAAGATGGGAGAGTCTCACTCCCGCCTTCGGCTGGAGCGCTCCGCAGCTGCCGGAAGTTTCCCTGGTCTGGTCCTTTAAAACCCCCATCTTTATGCCGCCGGTTCCTCTGACACCGGGCAATGGGAATACCGTCGTTTCTATCACTCCGACATTCACCTGGCGGATGAGCACTCCCGCCCCTAAAACACGGCTTAGGATATCCGCTAATCCCAATATGGCGGTGCCTTTCTATGAAATTATCACCAATCTGACTACTCATACTTATCAGGCGAATGCATTACCGCTGCAGTATCAAACGACCTATTATTGGCGGCTGACAGCCTTAGACGCTGACGATCAACCCTATAGTCCGACCAGCGTGATATTCAATTTCATAACACCTGAAGCTCCTGCAGCGCCGCCGCCGGCCCCCGAACCGCCGCCGGTTGTTTTAGCTGGACCTGTATTGATAACTCCGTTAGGTGAGGTGTCTTCAACAAGGCCAAATTTTATATGGAATGAAGTTGACGGAGCGGCGGGATACCAGATTCAGCTTGATGACGATCAGAATTTCAGCTCTGTATTATGGGATGCTCAGGTGGGCGCTTTAAGCGCGGTCTACAATGGGGAAAATCCGTTATTGTTCAACCTTGATTATTATTGGCATGTCCGCGCGCTTGATTCTAACGGAAATCCTTATAGTGAATTTTCCTCAGCCGGAGCTTTCAGAGTTACAAACGCGTTCATCGTCAGCTTGATTTCGCCGGTTAATACCGAAGTGTCCAGCAGAACCCCCGCTTTCACCTGGCAGTCTGTAGATGGAGCCGTAAAATATGGCATCTGGGTCTATTCCAACGCCGAACTAACCGATCTTGTATGGACTTCTTCAAATATAGTGAATACAACTGTGAACTACCCGTCGCAGGGCGTCACCCCGCTTATATTCGGAAATACATACTATTGGCAAGCCGCCGCTTTGAATCAAGCAGGTGTTCCTTTGGGCGACAGAAGCGACGCCGCTTACTTTACGGTTACTCAGGAGTTAATACCGTCATTAATCAGCCCGGTGAATACAGAGATTGAAAATATGAATCCCACTTTCTCCTGGAATCCGGTGGAAGGTGTGGACAGATACCGCCTGCAGATCGCCGCTAATCAGAATTTCAGTCAGATTATTTTCACTAATAGTGACATAAACACTACGACATATCTTTATACGGCAACCAATCTGCAGGTGAACACGACTTATTATTGGAGGGTTGCTTCGCTGGCGCCGGACGGGAAATTATTGAGTGAACCTTCGCCTTCAGCATCGTTCACCACTCCGGAATACTCATATGGAATCGAATTGAATTTCGGCCCGTGATAATTCTGTTTTATCGGTTTATAAATTAGGCTCTTCGCTGTTTTGTGTGGGTGACTTCTATGTTAAACCAAACAACCCACTTATCGTCATTCCGGCTTGTCCGGAATCGGTTCCGGAATACAAGAAGATTCCCGGCGCGTCCGCTTTCGGCGGACTTGCGGGAATGACGGTGCGGGGTGTTTATGAATGAAGCGGTAAGCAGCTTGCTTATTATATCAATACCCATACGATTCAGCGAAGAACCATAAATTATTAAAAATTATAATATCATAGTTAAAATCCCCTGACGGGAGTCCGTTTTATGAAAAGAAAATCTTTTTTAATCATAGTCTTAACCCTGTTTATTCTCTGTAATGTCCTTTATGCCGCCGGCGAAAGACCGATAGCGGCGGTGAAGGGTGTTTTCGGAGAAGTCAAGATCAAACGCCTGAATTCCGATAAATTTTCTGCGGTGGCTCCGGGACATTTGCTGTATGACGGCGACAGGATCCGCACTTTCGAGCAATCCGGAATCGCCGTGCTGTTCATCGACGGCAGTCAGATAAAACTTCAGGAAAACAGCGACTTGACGCTTCAAGCTCAGCGGGGAACTGAACGGGACTTGGATACAAAATTAGATCTGCCTATAGGGGATATCTGGGCGAAGGTTACCCGCCGGGATTCCAAGTTTGAAATTGAGACTCCTTCCGCTACAGCATCGGTGAAGGGGACTGAATTCGCTATGACTGTCGATGATATGGGTAATTCCAATCTTTTTGTGCTGACTGGACTTGTCGGCTTTAAAAATCCGCTGGGTGAAACCGATGTCGGTTCAAAGCAGAAGAGTTCCGCCAGCAAGAGCGCCCCTCCCTCCACTCCCGCGAAAATGACAAAGAAAGAGATTTCCAATACCAAGACATCATCGGAACCCAAGTGGCGGTTGGAAATCAAGACCTCCGGCGATAAACAACCGCTGAATAATACTTTTGATCTACAGGTCAAAGCTATAAATATTGAAACGGGCAAAATAGATAGAACCTGCAATATCGAAATCACCGCCGCCGCGTTAGACAAAGATTTATACTTCTCCCGCGCCGGAGTGAATTGGAATTCGGAAGTGAAGGTTAGATTGATCAGCGGCGAAGTTTCTATCAAAGGAATAGGAAAATCCGACGGAGAGAAATCTTTCATCGTTTCCGCGGGAAATGCTGTTCCCGCCAGAGGAACGGTGACTATTGAGAAGACCGAAAAGCAGAAAACGAAGGAATCGTTTAAAGTGAAATCGGTGATGCAGAAACTCGGTTTGTTAGGCGAAATCGGCGATATGGATTACCGTGATGGCAATGTGACCGAAGGTATGGAGTCTTTGGAAGTAATATTAGATAAATTAGAAAGAGGCGAGTTAATTATAGTTGAGAAGGAAATTGTGGAGAATCCCGATGGAACGAAAAAAGTCATCCTCCGTTTGAAACCCAAACCTTCAGGAGGAAAATAAAATACCGAGCGCCGAGCGCCGAACACCGAATTGTTCTTTACTGTCAGGTTTCAAATCCGCCGGCTGGCGGATATTATCACGATTTGCTGGCAGGTCACACCCGCATGCGGCGTGCAAGACCTGCCAGAACAAGATATTAACTCACTAACTTGTCAACCCGCAGACTTGCCAACTTTTTTCAGGACTTTAAAAACTACTAAAATAATAGAACCGGACTATGAAAGGTAACAAATTGGGATTTAATGGACCCGGCAAAGGACTATGCGCGCCCATTCTCACCTTGTTCTGTATAGTTCTGCTATCCTCCAATGTTTTTTCGCAGGGAATCCCCCCTAATATTCTTAATATTAACATCGATGAACATCTGCCCGGTGAATCCTTAAGATTTGAAGCGATTATTGTCGATGACGGTGAAATCGGCAAATGTCTCCTCTATTTCCGCCAGCCCGGACAAGCTGAATTCGATTATGTGGAATTCTTCACTGAATATGAATTCTACATCGCCCTGATCCCTCCGGAGTTTTTAAGCAAGGGAAGTATAGAGTACTATATTTATGCCGAAGACACTCAAGGCAATTCCCGCACCCTCCCGGAAATCAATCCCGAAATGAACGCTTACCGGCTGTTCGTTCAACCGGTAAAAACAGACACACCCGCCAAAGCGCCTGTTAAACGCGCCGATATTGAAGAAGAGGTTAGGCCGATATCAACCGGCGCCGGAAATCCCGTAAGTATCATATTATTATCGCCCGAACCCGGTTCAACTATCCCTGTCAGCCCGGAACTGGTGGTGATTGCGCTCTACGATCCCGAAGATGACATGCTCACATCCTCTGTGAAACTGAAAATTGACGGTAGAGATGTCACTTCATCGGCGAATATCACCAAGGATTTGATCACTTACCTGCCGAGCGCGGAATTTAAAGTGGGTTCGCATGAAATCTCCATTTCTGTTTCCGATAATACCGGAAATATCTCTACGCAGAATTATAATTTCGGCGTGCGGACATTGAAACTGGAAGAGAGGGTGGGATTGAAATATTCGGTGACCACCTCACTGGAATCGAAGTATAACAAATATGACGGCCGTCCTCAACCGGCAAACCGCCCCATCGATCAGAACCGCCCAAGAGTGACCGCCAAACTGGATTGGGGATGGCTGAAGACCGAAGGCGAACTCTTCTATAACTATCATTTAGACGAGACCGCCCGGACTTTGGATGACCGCCGTCAAACCCTCAACCGCTACCGCCTGAAATTTGAAACCCGCCCCTTAACTTTGATATTAGGCGACGCCAATCCCAGGTTCAGTGAACTGACTATAAAAGGAACGCGGGTGAGAGGCGTTTCCGGACAATTTAGGCTGGGATTTTTCGGTTTAGAGGGATTCAAAGGCGAGTTGGCGCATCGGATTAATCCCTATGCCTTTGGTGACATTGAGGATGTTCTTCCGGATACGGTGATTGTCGGTGAAGACACTACATTTGTAGTTTCAACAGGGAATCCGGTTTACCGCCGGGACGCTTTCGGCGTGCGCACCACATTCAATTTCACTCATGACATCAAGCTGGGTTTTAACTACCTCCGGTTCAAAGATGATATTTCCGATAGTTCGGGATTCGTGGATGATATCATACTAAAGGGCGAATATGAATATGGAAGCCAAGACTCATCTGAATTTGAAGCTTTTTTACTGGAAAAACAGATATTTCCTGGAGACATACTATATGAAAAATTATGGGATGAATGGGAAGACCAACGAGAAGAGATCGAAAACAAACTGGGAAAGCCCAAGGATAACATCGTCGCCTCCGCTACTTTGGATATGCGCATTTTCAGGAAGACTTTCATCAGTGTGGAGGCGGCTTTGAGTCTCCTTATTGACGACCAGTACGGCGATAGGAATAATATCGATGAGATTATCGAAGATATTGAAGCGGATACTATTATGGTCAGCGATGATGATAAGCTTATCGCCGATGTCGATGAGTTGATGCAGGATTATTTCGATTTGAAGCTGAATAATTCTTTCCAATTCACCTTCAACACTCCGGAAAACGGCTATATCAAACCCGTGCTCTTCGTGGATTTGCGGACGCCTTTACCGTTACTGCCCACCGATTTGAAATTGACTTACCGCCGGATACCTGACACTTATTATTCCCTGGGAAATCCTTCTTTGCAGAAGGATATCGATATGATAAAGGGTGACACCCGCACCAGGCTGTTGAAGAACCGCGTGACATTCTCGCTGGGCGGCGAATTCAGAACCGATAACCTCTACAACGCCAAATCGATCACAACTGAAAACCGGATATTTTCCACCGGCGTCGGTTTGATGTTCCCTAAATACCCAACCTTCAATGTGAATTACCGTAATATTGAGCGGGAAGGTGTAGGACTGACCTCGATTCCTTTAAGCGGTGATACGACATTCTATTCCGCGGATTCCACCTTCAGTCTCAACAATACATCCACTATCACTTTATCCTCCGGCTACCGGCTGCAGAAAGGACGATACAGCGCCAGTCTGAATGGTAATATTATGCTGATGAACTATGCCGACGAAAAAAATTCCGATTTCGATTTTGATAATAACGCTTTCATTCTATCGACATCTATGGGATTCCCTTATCCTGTAGGATTGGATTTGAGCTTCGGCAATTCGATTAATAATCCGGTCGCTTCCAATAAAACTGTTTATACTATTCTAAACTCCCGGGTCAGTTATTTCCTATTTAACCGCAAACTGACTCTGTTCGCGGGATATGATATTTTAAACGGCAAGCGAGAGGGTTCTTCCCAGCCTATTGACAACAAGAAGCACACAACTAAAGGCGGCTTCAAATGGAAAATCGCCGCTAATGCGTCATTGTATATGGATTTTGAACATATAATGTTCAGCGATGAATTCGGCGATGATTATAACGAAAACAGAGCGAAATTGAAACTGGATTGGAGGATATAACCACCGATTGATATTTTATTACTCAGCCCGGGGATCCACTCCGGGTTTTTAAATTATAATAAACGACATAATAAATTGTTCGGAAATATATTTTAAAATAATTATAATCCCCCTTAGTCCCCCTTTACTAAAGGGGGGAAGGTGGGATTATTAAATGATCAGAATTAATGTCGCCCCTACTTAGCGCATATCATCACAGCCTCCGGCAGGTTACGGGCTTCGCCCTTGAAACCTGCCGGGAACAAAATATTCGACAGTTAACGGTAAAAGTTTAAAATGTGTGATTCCCAGAAAGGGAGAAACATGAATAGCCATGGGAGTCAGCCCACGGAAAAAGCTATCAAAACATGAAGCGCAAGAAGAGAACAAGCATCTTCATTTTCATATTTCTGTCCGTCACCGCCTTCATATTGGCTTCGCTTCTGTCAATCTTCGACATGGTGCAAACGCTGGAGCTGAAGTCGTTGGACGCCAGATATAAACAGCGGGGTGTGCTCGATCCCGCCGAATCTAATATCATAATAGTGGGGATAGACGACCGCACTTTCGATGAAGCTCCCGCAAGGTATCCCTTTCCCCGGGAATTTTACGCCAGAGTGATTCATAATTTAACCGAAGCCGGCGCTAAATTGATAATCTTCGATATTCAGTTCACCGAACCGGATATGAAATCCCCCCGGGGCGACAGTATATTGGCGGCGGCGGTTCAAGAAGCGGGAAATGTGATTTTAGCGGGAAAGATTGTAATTGATAAAGTGAAATATGTGAAAGAGCCTATAGTCACCATCATCGATCCCATCGATCCTCTGTTAAAAACCGGTGCGGAATGGGGGATTGTAGGCGAACCCACCGATAACGATGGTTTCACCCGCCGATATTTGTTATACCAGCCGGCGAAAGATAAAACTTTTTTATCTTTAGGTCTAAAAGCAGTCAAAGTTCTCAACGAAATACCCGACACCGCTTCGGTAGTTATTGAAGATTTCAGATTCAAATATGGTAATTTGGATATCCCGCTTATGCGCGCTAACACTATGTTAGTGGATTTCTGCGGTCCCGCCAAGACCTTCCCCACTTATTCTCTATCGGATATTTTGGATGACAGCGGATTTCAACTGCGGGTCAATGATACGGACTACATGGATAATTTCATGGGCGCCGCTGATCTGCCGCCCGAATTCGCCGCCCTCCTGCAGAATCCATTCAGGGATAAAATCGTCCTCATCGGAGCCACTATCGAAGAAGAGAAGGACAACATCTATTCACCATTTTACAGCTATAAGGGTGAGAAGATTAAGACACCCGGGGTGGAATATCATGCCAACGCTTTATGGACTATCTTGAACGGCAGATATATCTCCACCATGAAAATCAGTCATATCGGGCTGTTAATATTAATCTGCGCTCTGTTAATATCACTCGCGGTGTATTTTTTGAAACCTCTTGGAGGTTTAGCGGTTTTACTGGTAGAAATTGCGGCTTTAGCGGTGATTTCAGTGTTATTGTTCAATGATAAAGGTTTATGGGTGGAAATCACAACGCCCGCTATATCGGCTGTTTTCGCTTTCGTGGGTGCCAGCGGTTACCAGTTCATTTCCGAACAGAAAGAAAAACAGATGATCAAAGGGATGTTTCAGCATTATTTAGCTAAAACTTTAGTTGATGAACTTATCGCTAATCCCGATAAACTCAAATTAGGAGGCGAGAAGAAAGAATTGACGGTATTTTTCTCCGATATAGAGAGTTTCACTAACATTTCGGAATCATTGCCGCCGGAACATCTTTTGGAATATCTGAACGAATATTTGACGGTGATGACGGATATTATTCTCGGAAACGATGGTCTTTTGGATAAATATATCGGCGACGCTATTGTAGCGGTTTGGGGCGCCCCGGTGATGCGGGAGGATCATGCGGCGATGGCTTGCTCTGCGGCTATTATAATGCAGCGCGCGCTTACAGATTTACGCAGAGAATGGGAGAAAGACGGCAAACCTCTGTTTAAAGCCCGCATGGGAATCAATACTGGTCCTATGACCATCGGTAATGTCGGCTCTAAACAGCGGTTATCTTATACTGTCATAGGCGATACTGTTAATTTGGCCGCCCGCCTGGAAGCCATCAACAAGCAGTACAGAAGCTACACTATGATCAGCGGGTCTACTTATGAAGAAGTGAAGGATCTGTTTCATATCCGGGAATTGGATATGATTCAGGTCAAAGGGAAAAGCCATCCGGTTAAAGTGTACGAACTGATAGAAGAAGCGGATACCAAACTGCCCGATGATTCAATGGCTGTGATCAGAGCCTATACTGAGGGTTTGAAATGGTACCGGGAGAAGGAATGGGAACAGGCTTTGAGATATTTTGAAAAGGTTTTGAAAATCGATCCTAACGAATATCCTTCAATTCTGCATATCGACAGATGTCATCATTTCATAAAAAATCCTCCCCCGCCTGACTGGGACGGCGCGTGGATTTACACCACAAAATAAGTTAAGAGTTAAGAGTTCAAAGTTAAAAGTTAAAAGGCAGAAGTAAAAAGTGAGAGATTCACAACGAATTAAACTGATTAAACGAATTTGATATTCACAGCTCCACATAATCGTCATTCCGGCTTGTCTGGAATCGGTTAGTATAAACATTGATGCGCCAATTCCTTCCAACGACAATTTCCGATCCTTTATCTTCCGTTCTCCGTTTTCCGTTTTCTGTTCTCGTTTCTTGATCATTATTTGACATTCAGCGTAAAAATTGTTAAATTGAAGATAATTTGAATCCTGTTTGTCCCATTTAAAGATGTAATATGCATTTTTCCACCGGATGTGAATACGCGGTGCACAGCATGTTCTATCTCGCTACGCGCCCTAAAGATGAAGTGGTGATGGTGGGCGATATCGCCCGCGCCCAGAATATCCCGGAAAGCTACTTAGTGAAGGTGTTCCAGCAGTTGTCCCGGGCGGGATTAGTTAATTCTTACCGCGGAGCTAAGGGGGGCGTGTCTTTAGCTAAAGAGCCTTCCGATATCACTCTCAAGGATATTGTGGAAGCGGTGGATGGTTCAAATCCGTTGTATGTTTCGCTGGGATTCAAACGCAAATGCGATGCGGGAGCCTTGTGCCTAATCAGACAGACTTTTGATAACGCTGAAAAGAAACTGTTTGAGGAATTATCCTGCGTCAGCCTCGAAGACCTCAAACAGGAGGCTGAAAAAGCGAGGGATAAATTCACCTGGCTGAACTAACCCTAAAAAAGATATGTGATTTTAGATATTTGATATTTGATTTTAGGTAACACTTTAGCTTTGTGAAGTTTGGTAATATGCATGTCCGGGTCAGGGACGACCCGGACTACGAGACTAAGGTAGGCGGGGTCGTCCCTGACCCCGCCATCTTCATATGTGATTTGTTGCAGGACAATCCGCTTAATCTACTTAATCTACTGTGAATTTTTATAATCACATTCTTGTTAATTCGAGGTTAA
This sequence comes from bacterium, assembly GCA_016783645.1. Taxonomy (GTDB): domain Bacteria; phylum Electryoneota; class Tariuqbacteria; order Tariuqbacterales; family JADHWD01; genus JADHWD01. Next base: position 2,763 of record JADHWD010000009.1, on the reverse strand, counting down.
CTAAAATAAAACAAGGAATTAGTTAATGGTAACCGAAGAGCGGATCAAGGAAGCGCTGTCCCATGTCATCGACCCGGAAATCAACACCAACATCGTCGACCTGGGTTTCATCTATGGAATAGATATTAAGGATGATCAGGTCAATGTCGATATGACGCTGACCACTAAGGGCTGCCCTTTGCATCAAATGCTGGGTGCTTCCGCTAAGAAGGCGGTCGAAGGACTGCCCGGGGTGAAATCCGCCAATATCAATCTGGTGTGGGATCCGCCTTGGAGTCCTAAGATGATGTCCGACAGCGCTAAAAAGAAGCTGGGCTTCTCTGATGATATGATCGCTGATTAATATAATGAAATGTCGGGATTGTCCTCAATCCCGCCGTCTTTAGAGAACTAAGTGTTGCGAAAAGTCAAAGCCATAGGTCTTATTTCCGGCGGATTGGATTCCACTCTGGCGGCTAAACTGATGCTGCAATTAGGGGTAGATGTCCTCGGTCTGAACTTCCACACCGGTTTCTGCCTCACTGACCACCGCAAGCAGATGAAACAGGGATCGCCGGAAAAACTGCGGAATGAAGCTTTGCGGGCGGGAAACGACCTTAATTTCCCGGTTGAAACTATCAACATCGCCCACGAATACCTCCAATTGGTGACAAATCCACGCTACGGTTATGGTAAAAACGCTAATCCCTGCATCGACTGCCGCATCATGATGCTGAAGAAAGCCAAAATCATCATGGAGGATGAAGGCGCGGATTTCATCTTCACCGGCGAAGTGCTGGGACAAAGACCCATGACCCAGATGCGTGGAACATTACGACTGATTGAAAAACGCGCCGGACTGGAGAGGATGATCCTCCGCCCCCTAAGCGCTAAATTACTGCCGGTTACAATCCCGGAAGAGATGGGATTGATCGACCGGTCGAAATTGAAGGATTTTCACGGGCGGTCGCGTAAACCACAACTCTCTTTAGCGGGGGAATTAGGCGTCACCGATTTCCCTCAGCCCGCCGGCGGATGCTGTTTCCTCACCGACCCGGGCTACTCCCGCAAATTCTTCGACCTGCTTGACCACCGCCAACAGCGGACTGTGAATACAGATGATTTCACTCTGTTAAAAGTGGGGCGGCATCTGAGAGTCAAGGATGATTTGAAGGTCGTCGTAGGACGGAATGAAAGCGAAAATTCATTCCTCCGGCGGTTCACACCTAAAATGGTGTCATTTGAAGTTATCGGTCCGCCGGGACCGCTTGCGCTTATGGAAGGCGATGATACTGATGAGAACCGTACCATCGCCGCTCAAATCACCGCCCGCTACAGCGACGCTCCGCCGGGTTCAGCGGTGAAAGTCAAAGTCATTGATGATAGCGCGGAAGCGGAACTTGAAGTGATTCCTATTGATGAAAATTTGACGGATTTATATATAATAAGGTAAATCCTCATCAGCCGTACGGCTGACAACTTAGCATGAAAATAGTTTTAAGGGCGGCCGCAAGGGCCGCCCCTACATCCAGGATATTTGAGTGGTGTCATGCGTCCCCGCATGACACTAAGGTATTGTTTATATTATGTATGGTGTCGACTGCGGAGAGTCGACACCACGAAAATCTTATTATTCATTAAGGGCGGGTTGAAAACCCGCCCCTACTTTGGTAGGGGCAGGTTTGTAACCTGCCCAATAAATTGGCTGAACAAACTGGATAACCGATTATTATTATGTATGATGATGGTGTCGACTGCGGAGAGTCGACACCACAATGAACTAAACCCTAAACCCCAGCCCCTAAACCCTATTTTCAAGATAAAAGCGATGTCTCAAAAGCGGTTATTATTACATATATGCTGTGCGCCTGATTTGACCGTCGCTTATGAACGCACCTGCGATGAATATGAGGTGACCGGGTTTTTCTCCAACAACTGTATTGAACCCCGGGGCGAATATTTCAAGCGGCTGGAAGAAGTGAAAAAGCTGGCGGATACGATGAATATGCCCCTGCTTGAAGATGAATACGACACTGAAGGTTTCCACCGGCTGGTCAAAGGATTGGAGAAAGAACCGGAGAAAGGGCGGCGCTGCCGGTTATGTATCAAAGACCGGCTGATGCGGACGATGGATAAAACCCGAAGTGAAGGTTTCGATTTATTCGCCGCAACATTGACTGTTTCTCCCCGCAAAGATGCGGGTTTTATCAATCAGACCGGCGCGGAAATTGCTAATAAATGTGAAATAGAATATCTGCCTTCAGATTTCAAGAAACAGGACGGCTTCCAACGGTCGGTGGAACTATCCAAAAAGCTCGGTATTTACCGGCAGGATTACTGCGGATGCTGTTTCTCTTTGAAACAACGGCGGGAACAGAAAAGACTGAAAGCCGAAGAAGCGGAAAAACGGATAGAAGAAGAGAAAGCTGAAGGTGTAAAAATCACCGCCGTTAATCCGAATATGGTCATGCCGCCCGGGGCTTTTTTCAAGCCCAAAGACATGGTCTCCCGGCGGTTTAAAGAGGGAAATAAACATAAGAAAGGTTATAAATGAAGTAGGCGGGGGGGTTCCCCCCGCACAATCTGTCGGGGGACAAGCCCCCGACCTACCTTTTTGATTTTTGAATCAGCATAAAATTGAGTTTATTAATGATTCTGTTGATTTACTATGTTTTTGGGAAATCCAGCCGATTTTCCGATTTCCATGTATAATTAACACAATATGTTACAAAATCTGATTTTACGAATTTCGGTCAAATTTGGACTAAATCAACAGAGTCATTA
>JADHWD010000008.1 GCA_016783645.1 bacterium | reverse complement strand
AAGCATGAAAATCGGATTACTGGCAGGCGGGGACGCCTGCCAGCACAGTTCCTGGTGGTGTCATGCGTCCCCGCATGACACTAAGGTATTGTTATTATTATATATGATATCTACTTCAGAGAGTCGACACCACATTGAACTAGACCCTAGACCCCAGCCCCTAGACCCTATTTTCAGGATAAATTTGAATTTGTGTCGAAAAAAGTATATTTTGTAAAGATATGAATTCCGTACAATCAATAGAAAGTGGAGCTCCGCAGGTTCAACGCAGCCTGCAGATCGGCGTGATAGGTTTAGGGCAGGCGGGCGGATTAATTGCCTGGGAATTAGCACAACTGGGATATTCCGCTATCGCATTCAACACCTCGGAGACCGATATTAGGTCACTTAATCTTCCCGGTGAAGATAAATTTTTGATTTCACGGAAGGGCAGCGACGGCGCCGGGCGGGATAGGAAACTGGGCGCAGCGATGCTTAGAGCCGGTTCCGGGAAGATACTGGAGACCGTTCAAAAGAGATTATCTAAATGCGATCATCTGCTGATTTGCGGAGGGCTCGCCGGCGGTACCGGCGGCAATTTGGGATTATTAGCTTCTATACTTGGTGAGTTGAAGGTAAAAGTATCGGCTGCCGCCGCAATCCCTAGGATGCAGGATGGGTCGGTTGATAAATTCAACGCCGCCATCGCCATGGGAGATTTAGCCCGCGCGCCAGTCAACAGCATCATTTTAGTGGATAATGACAGAGCTGTAAAAAATTTCCCTTCAGACAGCCTCAGCGATTTATACTTATCAGCCAACCGGCAGTTAGCCGAAGAATTCGATTATTTCAACCGTATCAGCAGCCAGCCGGAACTAATACCTCTTCAGGGTTTCGACAGTGAAGATTATAATAAAATTCTGTCCACCAGAGGATTGTTGATCTATGGCTCTGGCGAAATACCGCTTACCGAGAAAATTGAAGATTATTCGATAATTATCGATTCCCTAATCAACGAGAACACGCTCTGGCCGGACGGCTATGATTTCGGCGGCGCTAAAGCCGCGGCGATAGTGATGAGAGCGTCGAAAGCGTATTTATCGAACGATCTCGGATGGGATTGGGGAGAATTAGTGTCAGCGCTCACCGGAATGACTAAAGGAAGCGCCTGCTATCCGGGGATTTTCCAGAGTCCCGATAATTGGAAACCCCGTTTATCCATAATAATCGCCGGAATGAATTTCCCTTCCGGAGTCAATCGCATCATCGATTCCGCCAGAATCGAATCGCGCTTGATGCGCACCAAACTGGAAAGAGAATACAGCCTGGATGTTTCCGAATTAGACGGGCTTACTTATTTCGATGATAATAAGGACGGACGGGGTAAAGTAAAAACGGATTCCATCATCGATGATTTGGAAGATGAGAGCGAAGAATCGGATGAACTGCAAATCGATGAAGTCGATTTCGAAGCGCTCACTCCCGATGAATCCCCTGATAAACAACCTGTATTAGAAAGAGTTCCCGCTGATAGCACAGAGGAAGATGAGCCCGCGGTAGATGAATCTCTGGTGAAGAAAAACCGGAAGACAGGGGTAATATTTTCCCTGATATTTCTGGCCGTCATCATCGTCGTTTCGGCTTACTTTATATTTCAGGGCAGGATTTTCAACGGCAGGGTGTCCGGAAACTTTTCTCATAATAAATTCTCCACACCCGCTCAGATAAAATCAGGATCTTTTCCCCCCGCCGTTATTTCCATTGATAAAGAATCTATCCTCTTCTTCATTATAGCGAATTTTTCCGAGAGTACTTTAAGTCTTTATAATTCCCAATTGTATATAGTGAAGAACTATAATGCGGTTATCAACCTGCCTCGGGGCGGCGATGAATCCGCTTCGATTGAAGGTATCGGATTCCCCGTCTCGATTACAGCAGGGAGGGATCTGCCGCCGCAATATGGTCCTTTGGCTTTCGCCCTGCATTTTTCTGTGATGGATAGCGCTGCCCGCAGTTTGAAAGCTGACACATTATGGCTTCATTCATACCCGGATACGCCGCCGGAAAAATATGAGAATAATTCTCTGATTATAATAGCGCCTGAAGATATAATCGAACTGGCGAATTTTATAACACTGTTTCATACACCGGTGATTATCTGTAATAAAAGCAAGTCCATATCTCCGGAAGTGAGAGCCGGAATTGCGATCAGCATAAATAAGTTTTTGGCAGACTGGCGGAAGGCTTGGAATGACGGTGATATTAATGCGCTTAAAAATATATATGGCGATGATTTCCTATGCTATGGCCTGAACAGGAGCGAATGGATCGAATATTTCACGGAATCCGAAGATATCGCGCCGTATATGGATTTCGATATTAACAATGCTAATATTTTTGACGGAGGCGCTTACAAGCTGGTAATGTTCATGAATCAATCCGGCTCCGGGACTGATCTAAATCTGATCAGCCATAAAATATATATTGAATCATCAGGCGGTGATTGGAAAATAATCAAAGAAGAACTATATCCAAGCCCTCAGCCGCTGATTCCGATTACAGAAATAACAAATTAATTCAATCCTTTGAAGTATAAACAAAACACCGTCATTCCGGCTTGTACGGAATCGGTTCCGTAATACAAGAAGATTCCCGGCGCGTCCGCTTTACAGCGGACTTGCGGGAATGACGGTGATAGTGATTTTTTATAGGAACAAAAATGCTGCAAATATTTGCAAATCAAAAATCGATAATCGAGAATCAAAAATCTTATCCGTGATGATATATGTTTGAAAAGTTAGAAGAAATAAAACGCAAATTTCTGGATTTAGAACAGAAACTGATAGAATCTGCGGATGATCCTAAGAAATATTCCCAGCTTGCCAAGGAACACCGCCGGTTAGAGAAAATCGTCCGTAAATATGAAGAATATAAGCGGATTGAGAGTGATTTACGGGGCCATCGCGAAATCATAGCGGAATCCGATGATCAAGAATTGGTTGATATCGCCGAAGAGGAATTGGAATCGCTGGAAGATAAATTAGAGTCGCTGGAAACCGAATTGAAAATGATGCTGATTCCTCCTGATCCCCGCGCCGGCCGCGATGCCATCGTCGAAATCCGCGCCGGCACCGGCGGGGAAGAAGCGGGTCTATTCGCCGGCCATTTATACCGCATGTATCAACGATACGCTGAACTTCAGGGATGGAAATCGGAAGCTCTGTCTTCCAGTCTGTCCGAAATGGGCGGTTTCAAAGAAATAATATTCTCCCTCACCGGTGAAGGTGTATATTCCAAGATGAAATATGAGAGCGGAGTACACCGGGTTCAAAGGGTGCCGGTCACGGAAGCGTCCGGCAGAATCCACACTTCCGCAGCCTCTGTAGCGGTACTCAGCGAAGCGGAAGATGTTGAAGTGGATATTGATCCGAATGATCTGAAAATTGATGTCTATCGTTCATCCGGTCCCGGCGGGCAAAGTGTCAACACCACCGATTCCGCTGTGAGAATCACCCATCTCCCTACCGGATTAGTTGTTACCTGCCAGGATGAGAAATCCCAGCATAAAAATAAGGCGAAAGCGCTGAAAGTTTTGCGGGCGAGGCTGTATGATATGGCTGTCAGGGAACAGGAGGAGAAGGAAGCAGCGGTGCGGCGGCAGATGGTGGGTTCAGGCGACCGCTCCGCTAAAATACGAACATATAATTATCCGCAGGGCAGAGTGACCGACCACCGCATCAAACTGACGCTGTACCGCCTGAATGAGATTATGGACGGCGATTTGGTAGAGTTGATCGAACAATTACGGCTTGCCGATCAAGCTCAGCGGTTAGCGCAGATGGGTGTGGAAGCATGAAAAAATCTACTTTAACCAATCCTATTTTTGATAGTATTCTCCCGGATGAGACTACCCGTATTCAACTTCTGCGCAGCACTATTGAACAGTTCCAACTTGCCGGTATAAGAGATCCTGATAGGGATGCGGAAATATTGTTATGCCGAATTCTGAATATTAATCACATCAAATTATACTTTGATCGGGAAAAAACCGTCCATAGGCCCGAAATCAGGGAATTGAATGAAATCATCCGGCGGCGGACACAGGGAGAACCCCTCCAGTATATCCTCGGCGAAACCGAATTCTACGGTCTGCCTTTCAAATGCGACACCCGCGCTTTAATCCCCCGCCCGGAAACGGAGATATTAGTTGATACCGCATTGAAATTCATCGAGGAAAACGATTATAGCGGAGTGATCGATATTGGAACCGGAAGCGGCGCTATCGCTGTTTCCATCGCCGTGAACACAGACTGCCGCATAACCGCGGCCGACAAATCTGAATCCGCTTTAAAACTTGCATTGAATAACGCCCGCCTGAATAGTGTGGACAGCTTTATCGATTTCGTCCAAGCGGACATATTCGCCCCCGATTTCCCGGATATCGCCAAAAAGGGATATGATATGCTGGTATGCAATCCTCCGTATGTGGCTTTGGATGAGATCGATTCGCTTGACGATGAGATAAAGAATTATGAACCTTGGGAAGCGCTGACAGATTATAACGATGGACTGAATTTCTACCGTAGATTGAAAGAAATCATCCCGGAAATTGTCAAAATTGACGGAATAGTTATCGTCGAATTGGCGGAAAACAGGGCGGCGCAGGCGAAGTCGATTCTGTCCCCGATTTTGCGCGATGTTAAAATTATTCCCGATTTAGCCGGTAAATTAAGGGTATTGTGCGGGAAGCGTTCTTCGAAATAGAATGTAAATGCGGCGAAGCCCGCGCCGGTGTCTTGCATACCGATCACGGCGATATTCCCACTCCGGTGTTCATGCCGGTGGGGACGCAGGCTGCAGTGAAGACCTTATCGCCTCATGAAATCGCCGATTGCGGCGCAAAGATAATACTGGGCAACGCGTATCATCTCTATCTGCGGCCCGGAACGGATGTCATCAAAAAAGCCGGCGGCTTGCACCGTTTCGCCAACTGGAACGGCGCGATGTTGACCGATTCCGGCGGTTATCAGGTGTTCTCGCTGGCGGCTTTGAATAAAATCTCCGATGAAGGGGTCAAATTTCAATCGCATATCGATGGCTCTTCTCACTTTTTCACCCCTGAAAAAGTGATGGAGATAGAAACAGCGCTGGGAGCCGATATTATCATGTGCCTCGATGTCTGCTCGCCCTATCCCTGCGAAAAGGGGCAGGCTGTCATCGACAACAACCGCACTTTACAATGGGCGGAAAGATGTAAAGCGCATTTTGAGAAGATAGGATTCGGTCATGACTACCGGCAGTTCCTGTTTCCCATCGTGCAGGGTTCCACATACGAGGATATTCGGCGGGTATCAGCGGAAAGGCTGATAGAATTGGATATGCCGGGATACGCGGTCGGGGGATTATCCGTAGGCGAACCGGTTACAGCTTTCCGGGAATTAGCGGAATTCACTGCGAAATTACTGCCGGAACAAAAACCCCGCTACCTGATGGGCACGGGCACGCCGGAGGATTTATTAGCTTCCATCGGGATGGGCTATGATATGTTCGACTGCGTTCTGCCGACCCGGAACGCCCGCAACGGGCAATTGTTCACCCGATTTGGCAAGCTCAATCTGCGCAACGCCGGCCATAAGGATGATTTTTCGCCGCCGGACAGCGAATGCGGATGTTACACCTGTAAAAATTTCACCCGAGCCTATCTGCATCATCTGTTTATTTCGGAAGAAATCCTAGGTTTAAGATTGGCGAGCATTCATAATGTCCATTTCTTTCAGGATTTGATGCGGGAGGCGAGGGAACATATAGAGGTGGGGGATTATTTTAGCTGGAGGGAAAATTATATCAGACATGAATCAAATTATTAATTATATAACGGAGTTTCAATGTATCTACATTTCATAGCGATGAGTCAGCCTCAAGGCGGGGCTGAAGGAGGCGGCGGACTGGGAATACTCGGTCTGCTGCCTTGGATACTCATCATCGTCGTTTTCTACTTTCTGTTGATCCGCCCGCAGGCAAGGCGGCAGAAACAGCATCAGGAGATGCTTAAATCTGTCCGCAAGGGCGATAAAATAGTTACTTCCGGCGGTATTCACGGCGAAGTCCTCGGTGTCAAAGAAAACCTGCTCAAAGTCAAAATCGCCGATAAGGTCATTGTCGATATCGAACGATCTGCTATCGGACGAGTCATCCCCGACCCCGGCGCATTTGAGGAAGGGAAAGAGGAATCATAACCGCTTTATTAACTATATAATTTACGACACGATTCCAATTCTTCTATAATCCCCCCTTCCCTATAAGTAGGGGCGAAGCATTCTTGTTATAATATAAGTTGATTTCACCATTATGTCAGAATGCTTCGCCCCTACTTATGGGGATTAAGGGGAATTATAATAAACCTGCCAACTTGTAAACTTATATAATTTAAGGAGTTTCTATGGGAGCAGAAAAACAGCAAATCCCGTTCGGTCTGCCGGAGAACGCTTATCGGGAATTGAAGCCCGGCGAAGTCTACACTCCGGTTTATCCGCAGGCGAAAGGGATTTTAGAAGTTACTCTGCGTTCGATCCTATTCGGCGTTTTCATGGCGGTGATATTCGCCGGCGCCGCTTCATATATAGCTTTGAAATTAGGGCAGGGGATTGAAAGCGCTATCCCTATTTCGATTCTCGCCATCGGCTTTTCCGCTATGGTCGCCCGCAAGAGCACACTGCTTGAGAATGTCAACATCATGGCGATAGGCGCGACATCGGGTATCGTGGCGGGCGGCGCCACTTTCGTCTTACCAGCGCTGTTCATACTGGACTTACCGTATAATTTTTTCCAGATATTCATCGTGCCCTTATTAGGCGCCGTATTGGGTGTTTTGCTGTTAATACCCTTCAGACGCTATTTTGTGGCTGATCAGCACGGCAAACTGCCCTTCCCCGAAGGCACCGCTATCGCGGAAGTGTTGGTCACCGGCGAAAAAGGCGGCAAACAAGCTGTAGTGTTAGCCTACTCCATCGGAATCGGATTAGTGTACGACTTTTTGATGACCTCCATGCGCGCCTGGGCGGAGAATTTCTCCACTACCATGATTTCCGGTATGAATTTGTTCACTTATAAGATAAAACTCATATTCAACCTTTATACTTCCGCCGCCACTTTAGGATTAGGACTACTTATCGGCGTGAAATACGCCTCCATCATCTTCGCCGGTTCGATGATGTCATATTTCGTCATTGTCCCCATATTCGCCTATCTGGGTAGTTTCATCACCACCCCGATATCGCCCGGCGTTATTCCTATCGCGCAGATGTCAGCCGAAGATGTATGGTTCAACTACGCCCGTTATGTCGGCATCGGAGGTATCTTCACCGCCGGATTAATCTCCATCATCAAGATGTCGCCGGTCATAGTCAAGGCGATAGGCATTGCCCTCGGCGAGCTTTTCAAAAAGAAAGGCGATGCGGCGGTTATGAGCAAGCGGGTTGATAAAGATATACCCATGTCTATAGTGCTGATACTCTTCGTCATCGTAACAATCTTCACCTGGCTCTATTTCCGTTTCATAGTATTAGCGGATCTGCCTAATGCCACCGGATTGTCGATTATAGCAATCACAATCACTTTAGTGATTTCATTTCTGTTCATTTCAGTATCCGCCTGGGCGGTGGCGATGATCAGCGTTACTCCTATCTCCGGTATGACTTTGATGACCTTGATGGTTACCGCGGTTATATTTTCTCAGTTAGGGATGACCGGCGAAGCGGGGATGCTGGCGACATTGCTTATCGGCGGCGTAGTATGCACCGCATTATCGATGGCGGGCAGTTTGGTGACGCAGTTCAAATTGGGTTATTGGCTGGGTTCGACTCCCAAATCGATTGAATGGGCTAACATTTTTGGCTGTGTGGTCGCCTCGCTGGTAGTCACAGCTGTCATCATCCTGTTGGCTCAGGTCTATGGTTTCTCCGCCCGCAGCAGCGAACCGGTGATAGCCGCCAGCCCTCCGGCGCTCATGGAAACAGTGGTGGATTCAACAGCGATTGTAGAAGGGGATTCCGGCTTCATTGCGGGTGAAGAATCACCTGTTATAACGGAAACGCCGCCATCAGCCCCGGAAGCTCAAATCCCCTCGGCGGTTAAAGAGCGCAAACCTTTACCCGCCCCTCAAGCGAACGCTATGGCGGCGGTGTTGAGCGGTATTTTCGGAGCCGGCCAGCCGCCGTGGTTCTTATATGGAATGGGAGTAGTTGTGGCGCTGTTAGTGACCATGATAGGCATCAATCCTTTAGCCTTCGCCCTGGGAATGTACCTGCCTATCGAATTGAACTCGCCCATCTTAGCCGGAGCAATTGTGGGCTGGCTGATAAATAAATCCAGCAAAGATAAAAAGACTGTTAAAGCCCGCCATGATAAAGGCATCCTGATCGCTTCCGGATTAATCGCCGGCGGCGCGTTGCTGGGAGTGCTTGACGCTTTAATAAAATATATCCAGGACGCCAACGCCATCACTATCATCCCCGATTTAGGCAATACCGGAGAGTTCGGCAACTGGCTGGGACTTATTGTGTTCTTCATATTAGCGGTATTCCTTTACTTCAACGCCCGCAGCGCGAAAGCGGAATAAAAAATAGTGAATAGTGAATGTAGAATAGTGAATGATGAATTTGATATGTGATATGTGATTTATTATGTTCCCGGCAGGTTTCAAGGGCAAAGCCCGTAACCTGACGGGAATAATCTTTAGGAGGTCGGACTTTAGAAAATGATTGGCAGCCCGGTTTCTCCGAAATTGGGGTACTCAAAATAAATGTGTGGTGTCGACTCTCCGCAGTTGACACCAATCATTTGTATTTTAAGAGAATACTATCAACCGCAGAGGGTCGACAGCACAAAAAATATTCACTGGCTATTAAAGCTATTACCTGCAACTTGCAACTTGCAACTTGCAACTTATTAAAACAACCGGAGAGAGAATGCAAAATTCCAGCGAAACACCATTTTTGAACCCTAAACGGAGCAAATTTCCCGGCTATTTCTGGGTCGCCAACACCATGGAGATATTCGAGCGGATGGCTTGGTACGGATTCTTCAGCGTGTCATCGCTCTATATCACCGGGGCGGTGGAAGAAGGCGGATTGGGATTCACCTCAGAACAGCGCGGCACACTACAGGGAGTGATAACCTTCATCCTCTATCTATTACCGGTATTGACCGGCGCTATAGCCGACCGCTACGGCTTCAAGAAGGTATTCTTCATCGCCTACGCAATCATGGTGCCGTCGTATTTCCTATTGGGGCAGTTGAAGACCTATGAAACCTTCTTCTTCGCTTTCCTGATGGTCGCCTTCGGCGCCGCCGCCTTTAAACCGGTGGTGGTGGGGACAGTGGCGAAATCGACCGACAAAACTAACAGTTCCATAGGTTTCGGTATCTTCTATATGATGGTGAACATCGGCGGACTATTAGGACCGGTAGTGGCGGGTATCATCCGGGGATGGTCCTGGGATTATGTGTTCATCGCCTCTTCATGCTGGATCGGCGTCAACTTCATCTGGCTGTTAATTTTCTACAAAGAACCCACCACCGAAGCTTCATCCGCACAGCGCCGCACGATCAAAAAAGTGCTGAGCGATATGGTGGAAGTGTTAGGCAACTACAGATTTTTCATCACCATCTTCATGATTTTACTGCTGTTGATGATAGCCAGTCAGGAATGGATATCCTGGGGAATGGTATTGATACTTATTCCCATCTGGCTGATAGCGAATTTTCTGGTTGATATTCCCTTGCGCAAGGCGGGCGGAAACGCGCCGTTCCCGCCGATGAAAGTGGGCAATTGGCGCTTCGCCCTCTATCTGTTGATACTGTCAGGCTTCTGGACTTCGTTCAATCAGTTATTCATCACCATGCCGGAATATATCCGCGATTTCGTGGATACCAGCGATATGCTGGGTAGTCTGTTCGGCTTCTTCCAGGCGATTTCGCCGATAGTGCCGGAGAATATCGTTCGCATATTGGGAGAAGTCCTGCCTCAGCAGGCGGCGATGCTGTCTTCCGGGCAATTACATGATGTGGTGCACGCTCTATCTTCCGCCAGGATCAGAGTGGAGCCCTATGAAATTGAGCGGTTGATAGAAATGATAGTGGGTCCCGCCGGATTCGGCCAGCCTTTCACCCAGTTACAATTGCATGCAATGGCGGAGCGCTTGATAGAAATGGGACGGCAGGTCAATCCCGAATACCTCATTAAATTCGACGCTGGCGCCATCGTGGTTTTCCAGCTATTAGTATCCTTCATCATCGCCCGCTGGAATCCCTTCACCTCCATGGTCAGCGGCATCATCATAGCGTCGATTGGACTGGGAGCGGCGGCTTACCTGCACAGCGGATGGCCGGTGGTAATCGCCATCGTAATCTTCGCCTTCGGGGAAATGATGGCTTCACCTAAAAGCCAGGAATACATCGGATTGATAGCCCCCTCCGACAAGAAAGCCTTGTATATGGGATATTACTTCTGGGCGGTGGCGTTAGGCAACCTGTTCGGAGGGATATTATCAGGGCAGGGATACGGCAAACTGGCGCGGGATATGGGACGGCCGGATTTGATGTGGCTCATGTTCGCCGCCATCGGAATATTCACCGCCGTGATCTTAGTGCTGTATAATGTGTTTATTATTAAGAGGATGCCGGAAGAGGAGGAGGGGGAATAGACCTAAGAAATCAAATCCTCTCCGCTGACAACTAATTGTTCCGTGCTGAAATTGAACAGATCCTGCGGCGAATATCTCATTTTAGCGTCGAGGATTTCGATTCCGATTAATCTATTGTTTTCATCGAAATCGAGATTGACGCCTTCATCTAATTCCAATGTTCTGTGGACAAATTCCTCTTTGATCCTTATGTATAGGGCGTCAACTTGGTGGTCGTATTCGATTTTCATTGTGATAAAACTAAATTATTATAGAGGTAGCCCGGTTTCTCCGAAGCCGGGCTAATAATTCTAGAGTTTTTGATTCCATTTTACACATTTAAAAAGCAAATTTGTAGAATACTTCTCTTTTTAAAATACTATACTTTCAATCAATTTAATCAAAATAGTTGCAACTATAGTATTAACAGATGAATAAATAATGCTTTTTATTTTCTCCAAAATTTGCTTTATAAAATATTTATTAGCAGTATTTGATTTAATATGTTGTTTTAAATCAATAATATATTCTTTTAGTTCATCAGTCAATTTTCTATCTAATTTTAATTCGTCAATTTGCTGTTCAATGTTTCTTATTATCTCTTTGACTTTGTCAATGTCAACATTATTCAAATAAATTGTTTGGTTTGATTGATTTCCAGATTGTTGAATTTGTGAATTGTTAACATTATTAATATAATTTAAAACTACAGTTGGTGGGAAATAAGTAGATTTTCTCATCGTAAATATTTCTTCAACTACCTGAATTCCTGAATCAGTAATACTAGTACCGCCACCTATATCTAATTCAACAAATCCTTTAACATGTAGATGTTGTGCAATATTCATGAGAGTACTGTTATCAACTCCAAGTTCTCTTCCAACTTCAAGAATTTTAAATCGTTCTGCTGTATTATACTGTGCTAGATTATAGAGTTTTCCTAAGAATTCTAATTTTAATCTTTGCATTTTGTTTACTAAATTTTCAGTATTCATAATAAGTTCTCCTTAATAAATAAAATACTTAAAGCTTTTCTCTGATTTTTGCAAGTTTTCTATCGATAAAAAATAAATTTTAAAAAATTCAAAAAATCTAATTCACTCATAAAGATAGCCACATCATTATAAAAAATATTTTCTCAATATTTAATTTTCAAAGCATATGTAAAACACCTCCTTTGAAAATATTTTACTATTTTGATAATAATATAAATTATAATAAAATTATTTTCATTATTAAATTTTAAATTTGTTAATTTAGAAATTGTTCTTCATGTAAGTTCATGGATATTAAGTAGTTTTCATTCCGGAGTAGGCGGGAATCCTGGCAATGGATTCCGGATACGCCCTTGGCATTCCGGAATGACATAGTTTCGCTTATATTCTTATAAAAGGAGCATATCTATCATTTGACCTTATTAATATAATAAATATTAACATAAAATGCAAATATTACCACTCGCTTTTTTAATTGCATAATTAAACGCATATAATACAACACTTAGTAATTATGTCTGAGAGGAATTTTATGAAGTCTTTTAAAATACTTGTGCTCGTAATAATCTCAATATTATTACTTACCTGCGCATTAATCGCCGCCCCCGGCGATATAATCTCCCAATTCACCACTCCCGGAAGCTGTCCCACCGGACTGGCTTACGACGGAAAATACTTGTGGCTGTCGGATCGGTTAAGCGATACGCTTTACGCTGTCAAGCCTGCTGATGGTGAATTGAAGGGAGAAGGCGAAATAAAATCACACACCGCTGAACATCTCCTTCAGCCTTCTTTTAAATATTTTACCCGATCCGGTTTTCGGGAGTTTCTCTATGAAAAATATTCGTCTGGGAATCTTGAAGGCGGCGAGTTTTCCGGCGCAGAAGTTGATAAGTTCCTCATGGGTCAATATCATTTCCGGCTTCACCGTTACCGCCGCTGTCACAATTTCACCCCATATTTCATCCGGAGTTCCAAATACAGCCGCTTCCAGCGCTTTAGGATGCTGATATAATACATTCTCCACTTCGATAGAAAAGATATTTTCCCCGCCGCTGATTATCATATCTTTCTTTCGATCGACAATATTAACATATCCTTCCCGGTCAATGACCGCCAAATCTCCGGTTTTAAACCAGCCGCTGTCAAAAGCCTTTTTAGTCTCTTCCGGCAGATTCCAATATCCCGGGGTGACAGTCTCGCCTTTTACCAATATTTCACCCGCTTCTTTTTCATCAGGCTCAACTTCCGAACCGTCATCCCGTACGACTTTCAAGTCGACGGTTATAAAAGCTCTGCCGGTTTTGGCTTTATAGCGGAATTGTTCTTCAGGAGGTAGTTTTTTCAGATGATCTTGCAAAACACTCAAAGTCAGATAAGGGCTGGTTTCGGTCATCCCGTATGTTTGAATATAATCGCATCGGAAAATCCGCATGATACAGCGCACCACTTCCGGAGCGATCGGCGCTCCGCCGAAAAGTTTTGCCACTTCGCTTCGCTTTTTCCCTTGGATAACGGCGTTGACGGCGCGCATTCGCAGCGCTTCCTGCGCGGTAGGTGATAGTGAGCGTGCATCTTTGATTTTCATGAAGAATAATATACGAAATCCCAGGGAAATATGCAACTATTTTATGCACTGATTAATATCTACTTAATAGCCTTAATTGCCTGTGAATCTTTCCCGCGTTAATAGAGATTTCTCAATAAACTTGACAGTTATATCCAAATCACATATCAAATATCACATATTACATATCATTTTTTAGAATTTAACCTGCATGGATAATTGATACCAATGGTCATCAGTTTTTCCTGAACTATCATAGTCTTTGACATCATAATCGAACATGAGGATGTTCCTGCCGCCGAAGTCATATCCTATGCCGATGAAATATCTGGCGAAATCATCCTGCGAAGTCCGGGGGCGGAATTCATCGTATCCCGCGATATATTTCCAATGCTCTCCTATTTTAATCTCACTAAACAGGGAAAATCCGTCATAGCTTACTGAAGACATGAGATTGTTATCCTTGACAAAATCGCCCTTTTGATTACCTTCGCCGGCGGCATACTGAGCGGTGAAAGTGATGTACTTATGTTCATAGGAGAGCATAGTTAGGTAAAGTTCCCAATTGGGCAGATCCCCGTTTTCTTCCGTTGCATTTCCTCTACCGAATACGGTGAATCCCGATAACTGCAAACCGGGCAGTAAAACGGGGAGGGGTCTGATAGATAATCTTCCTTCAACGGCTTTTTGGGTATTTTCTTCCACCGCGTGATATCCGCCGCCGTTATAGATACCGCAGGCGAAACTGCCCCATCTGCAAGGATATTTATCGTTGACTTCACGCCGGTATTGTTCATCGAGTTCACCGCCAAGCAGTCCTGATAGAGTGACGCCGAAATCGGCGGAATTGATGATACCGTTTCGTTCGATGAACATTTTTTCCCGCATGCGGTAATAATTGATATGTCCTTCAAAATCCAGCCAGGGCCCATGCACCATACCGAATTCGATATTGGGAGATGTAATGAATAGGAAATCATTGAGGATAAAATTAGCGTAGACATATTTGATTCGGACTTCCATATCGCCCCTGCCATCGCCTTCCTCATCCTGGTTGGCGTCGAGTGTGATTCTCGATGATAGATAGGGGAGTATCGATTTTTGCACGGTGAGGTAGGCGCGGTAGACGAAGAATTCGGAATACTCTCCGCCGCTTTGTTTGCCCATCTTGTATGAAAGGTAATAGAGTCCTCCGATGGATAGTTTCCCTCCGTCATCTTTTTTATCAGCGTTCCTTCCTGATTCTTTGGCGAATGATTCATAAGTGAACAACAAGCATGATAGTAAGGCGATGAACACTATAAACGCTTTGAATTTCATTTTATGACTCCTATAAGATATTTTTAGCCTGAATTATTCATAAATTAACAGGGATATTCAGGATTCACAGGATTTAAAATCCAAATCTGAAAATTTTGACTATATGATTTTAATAATACAAGACTTATCCTGTTTATCCTGTACATCCTTGTTTAATTCTTGAAGCAATAAGGTTAGGACTATAATGCAGATTGTTTTTTGTTAATTCGGCTATAAATATACGATAAATTATTTCAAAATCAAAACAGTTTAGTGATGAGGCGGTGTGAAGCGAGAGGCTTGATAGTTGCAGAATAATATAAGTTTAGAATTATCTTCCGGAATCATGCAATCCTTGATAAATTTGTTAATAATCTGCATATTATACAAAAATAACTATGGGAGACGGCTATGAGAAAACCGTTTATTATCATTGCAGTTACGCTGTTTTTCGCGGTATGCGCTATGGGAAACGGGGCGTATTTCGCATTCAACGGCGCGTCAAATCAGAAAGATTTGAATGTACAGATCAATTCCTCCAACGCGGAGGGATTGGAACTTCAGCTTGACGCTGAAGGAGTTATCGTCGAATCAATCACATTGGAGTATCAGACCTTCACCCGCCTGCTATGGGGAAACAGCGGGGTGAGCGGCGCTATCGGACAGCCGGAACTGCCGGTCTACCGCGCCTTCGTGGAAATCCCCTTCGGAGCGAATGTTCAATTTGAGATTCTACAGAGTAGTTTCAAGGAATATTCGCTTGGGGAACTTGGCGCTATTGGCAGGGTAGCTCCGGTTCAACCGCCGGTGGAAAAGCTGCCCGGCGCTAAACTTCAGTTCACAATGGATGAGAAATATTATTCAACAGACAGCTATTCCAATCAGCCGATTGCTGAAATTGTTGATTATCCGGTTATCCGCGGACATCAGATGGCGGTGATCGAAATCCGCTTGGTCGATTATAACCCCGTCCGGAATATGGTGAGAATATATGATAATCTGAATATCAGATTGTCCTTTCAGGGCGGGGATATGGCCAAGACCGCTGAAAATCTTGAGCGGTATTCCGCTTTATACTTTGACCGCTTGATCGACAAGACAGCGCTGAACAGCGGCGTGTTTGAAACCGACGCTCTGCCCAATCCACCCCTGATGATCATCGTCTATTACGATTTGCAGGCTTACCACGATGCCTTACTGCCGTTAGTCGAATGGCGGGAGTCGAAGGGAATTGAGACTATCATGGTATCCACCGGCGAAATCGGCGGCTCTAATGTCGATATTCAAAATTATCTCATCGAAGCCTATTTCACCTGGGTGATTCCGCCGACTACGGTCTTATTGGTGGGCGACAGCCCGCAGATTCCGCATTGGATAGGGCAGGGGAGCGGCAGTCCTGAAACCGATTTGTATTATTCTTCATTAGACGGAGACTATTTTCCTGATATAGGAGTGAGCAGGTTGTCCTGCACTGACGCATACCAGCTTTCGGTCATGATAGATAAGATACTCGAATACGAACAAGCGGGCTGGAGCGGCAATGACGATTGGGAGAAGCACGCCGTTTTCATGGCTTCCAACGACAACTGGGGAGTGTCGGAGGGGACACATAATTTTGTCATTTCGCATTATCTTGAGCCCGACGGTTACACTTGCGACCGGCTTTATTGCCACACCTATAGCGCCACCACACAGCAGGTGACCAACGCTTTCAATGAAGGGCGTTCGCAGGGTACTTTTTCCGGTCATGGCAGCACCACCTCTTGGGCAGACGGACCTCCCTTTTCGCAAGGCAATGTGCTGGCGTTAGTTAATGAAGTGTATCCTTTCATTCAAAGTTACGCCTGTTTGACCGGCAAATTCACCATTGGCGAATGTTTCGGCGAGACTTGGATAAGAGCCGCTCACGGCGCATTAGCGTTCTGGGGTTCATCCGTCAATTCCTATTGGGGTGAGGATGATATATTGGAAAAGGGATTGTATCAAGGCTTCTTCGACAATCAATATCCCGGTGATGATGTGAACTTCACCTGGATCGACGGAATGACTATTTACGGCAAGATGTTCCTGTATAACTACTATGGTCCTTCCGGCATGATTCAGAGATATTTTGAAATGTACAATATATTAGGTGATGGCTCGGTCGATTTATGGACCGATGTGCCTAATATTGTAACGGTCAATCATCCTTCGGTGGTGTTTTTAGGGACGCAGGAAGTGATGGTATCAGTCAGCGGTTATCCCGATTGGGCGATGGTGTGCGCGCAGTCATCGGTTGAACCGGAGGTGTGGGCGATGAGTTATGTGAATGCTTCCGGGACCGCGCAGCTGCATTTCTCACCTGCTCCAAGTCAGCCGGGTGAGATGGTATTCACCGTAACCGGGCATGATGTTCATCCTTATATCGAAGCGGTTCCTCTCACGCCTGCTTCCGGACCCTATGTCGTCTTTGAAGAATATGTGATAGACGACGCGAATGGATGGAATCCCAATGGACAGCTTGATTATAATGAGACGACAATGCTCGATTTCACTCTGCAGAATGTGGGGGTTGAACCGGCGAATGGAGTCTGGTGCACTTTAAGGAGCGATGATGAGTATATCACCATCGACGATTCCTCCGCTTATTTCGGCAATATCGGGGCTAATAGTTCGGTGGCAATCGATGACGCCTTCCAGATCACCTTGGCGCCGGATGTGCCGGATGAGCATAATATACAATTCGATGTATTTGTATATCAGGCTTGGGAGGAATGGACTTCTTTCTGCAGTATAACAGCGCATGCCCCGGATATTATAATTGAAAGAGTTACGGTTGATGATTCTGTCGGCGGCAACGGCAATTCCGCGCTCGATCCCGGCGAATCGGCGACTCTTGAAATATTCCTGCAGAACGATGGCTCCAGTCCGGTCATCGCGCTCGAACTCGATCTTTCAACCGTTGATCCCTATGTTACTTTGATAACTACCGCCGGAGCGTATGGGAATATGTTGGCGGGTGAAACCGCCTCCGCTCTATTCAACCTTGAAGTGGCGGGAAATTGCCCGCAAGATTACAATGTCGATTTCACCGGGATATATAACGGCGGTCATGCGCTGACGGGTGAAATTGAATTCACACTCATCGTCGGCAATATTCTTTATCTGCCCACAGGCCCGGATAACTACGGTTACTGCGCCTATGATATCCACGATGCGCCGATACTGCCTTTATACGACTGGATAGAGATAGATCCGGGGCAGGGTGGAGCCGGAACAGTTATCCCCTTCACTCAGGACGACCAGACATTGCGCTTCGACCTGCCTTTCACTTTCACCTATTACGGGCAGGATTACACCCGTGTATCCATCTGTTCCAACGGCTGGATCGCTATGGGCGAAACTAACAATACCGATTATTCCAACTCTTCGATTCCCAACGGCGATGGTCCGCCGGCGATGATCGCTCCCTTCTGGGAAGATATGTCCCCCCAGCAGGCGGGAGTGGTGGCGTATTATTACGATGCGGCGCAGAATATATATATCATTGAGTTTTCCAATGTGCCGCAGTATATGCCCCCCGGCACTTACGAATCGTTCCAGATGTTATTGTACGACCCGGCTTATTATACAACGGTTACCGGCGACGGCGAAATCAAGTTCCAATATCAATTAGTATCCGACCCGTCAGCCTGCACGGTTGGAATCGAAAATCATAATCAGGATGACGGCGTGCAGTATCTATATGATGAGAATTATGATATTCACGCCGCTCCTATTGAAGCTGGAATGGCGGTAATGTTCACCACCGGACGGGAAGCGGCGAATTTAACGATAACCTTGGAACCAATGCCTCCAGGAATTGTAATTCCTCAAGGCGGCGGTTCATTTAGTTATTCGCTGGAAATCGCCAATAACGGCGCCACACCTGCAGTATTCGATGGCTGGATCGATGTTACATTGCCGTCCGGGATAATCTATGGTCCGATTATCCTGCGGACCGGATTGAACTTAGGAGCGGGAGCTTCGATAAGCCGCGATTTACAGCAATATGTTCCCGCCGGAGCTCCGGCCGGCACATATTCTTATAACGGATATGCCGGAATTCATCCCAATGTGATTTACAGCCAGGATAGTTTCCCCTTTGAAAAACTTGGAACCGACGCAGGCTCAGGCTCAATGACCGGCTGGGATCTATTCGGCTGGGATGATGAATTGACCCCTAATTTGGCCGTTCCCGAAAAGTATTCATTATCGCAGAATTATCCCAATCCCTTCAATCCGGTGACTTCGATTGAATTCACTATTCCCGAAGCTGGTAATATCAAGCTGGCGGTCTACAATATCGAAGGCAGACTTGTGAAGACGCTGACTGAAGGCGATTATCAGGCGGGGTATTACACTGTGACTTGGAACGCCAAGGAGGCCTCTTCCGGGGTGTATTTCTACCGCTTGGATGCGCCGGGATTCAGCCAAGTGAAGAAGTGTATTTTAATGAAGTAGCAAGTTACAAGTTGACAGGTTCACAAGTTAAAACTTGTTCTGGCAGGTCTTGCGCGCTGAGTGGGCGTGTGACCTGCCAGCAATTTTAGATTAATTCCCTTTTTCAAGATGTAATTATCGGACTCTGACTATTTTAATATGGTGACTCAAACTTACACAGCGATCAAGAAAAATGGACAATATTCTTAGCATCGATAAGATTGAATTGTTTTTACTATTCTTTGTTCCCGGATTTATCTCAATTAAAATCTGGACACTAATAGTACCCAGTGAAAAATTGGATTTTTCTAAATCTTTCTTTGAAGTAATCGCCTATAGCGCTCTAAACTTTGCGGGATTATCCTGGCTGATTTTTCTGATACATACGAATGGATTCCCAGTATATCATACTTTTTGGTATTTGGTACTTGTATTCTTTATTATCTTCGTTATGCCAACAATATGGCCTATAATTTTCTTTAAAGCTTTTCAGTGTAAATTCGTCTCCAAATTTATTATTTCCCCTTATCAAAAACCATGGGATTTTGTTTTTAGTAAACGAAAAATTTACTGGATAATAATTCATTTAAAAGATGGCAGGAATATTGGTGGAAAATACGGCGCTAACTCTTTTGCTTCATCCGCCCCGGCAGAAGAACAGATATATTTAGAGAAAGTATGGGAGATCGATTCTCAAGGAAAATTTGGGGAACCAATTGACAGATCCGGGGGTATAATTATAATGCGAGAGGAAATATCATCAGTCGAATTTTTTATAAATTAAGGAGTTAAAATATGAAAGATAATAAGACTAAAGACTCGGGTAAGCAGAGAAATGAAGGCTATAATCCTTTACAACATGGATATAGTCCCATTCATGGAAATCTTGATGAATCAAAACCTCCTAAAGGCGGTTCAGGAGTGCCTAATAAACCTGTTAAATCGGATTCCAGTGCCAGCAGTAAGAAATCTAATTAAGAGATTAGCATTAGCCAGCAACCCGGTTTCTTTGAAACCGGGTTTATTATTTTCAGGCGAATCTTCGCTGACCTAAGGACTTGAATTAAAGCCGATTATTATAATTACTTTTTTATATGTACCGTAAAGACCGAAAGGGTATCGAACCGCATAAATATTGATTTTTTATTAAAATTTTTGTATTATATAAGACTACGATAAAATGGATTTATCGACGCTATTCCGCCAGCGGTATTAAATGCGCCTGTAGCTCAGCAGGATAGAGCAGCGGCCTTCTAAGCCGCAGGTTGAAGGTTCGAGTCCTTCCAGGCGTACACAACGGGGGAGAAACATTACGGTGAGTGTAGCTCAGTTGGCAGAGCACCAGGTTGTGGCCCTGGTGGCCGTGGGTTCAAGTCCCATCACTCACCCTACTTTTATTTGCATTTATAATAAAATATTCGTATATTTTAAGATATTTTTTTCGGTATTTGGCCCCATCGTCTAGCGGTTAGGACTCGAGATTTTCGATCTCGCAGCAGGGGTTCGATTCCCCTTGGGGTCACTATTTTATAATATCCCGCCATTCTCCGCCTTCAAATATCCAAATCACACATTTTCAATACTTACCGATCATAAGCTCATCTTATAAGGCATTTCGCTGTTTTATATAGGTGAATATTTAAATTCCATAAGAATACTCTCTCGCATCATTCCCGCGCAGGCGGGAATCCAGCAAGGACAGAACAATGTTCTGTCCCTACAAATAAATATCCATTATTGCAGGGGCGGCCCTTGCGGCCGCCCCTGAAACTATTTTCACGCTTATCGGATGTCTTGAATGAATTGAAATCAGCATCAGGATTCGCCAATATTTCATGAGATCGATCGTACAGCGGGTATTCGGAATCGGTTTTGTTGAGAAATTAATAAAAAATATCTGAAAAAACTTGACTTTGTCGAAATTGCGCAGTATAATTAATAAAACGGTTAAAACATTTCAATCATTTCATCCATGGAGGCGGGATGCCGCGCACAATTCAGAAGATAACAGTTTTTGCAGGTTTCATATTTATTCTTTCATTATTATCTCCGCTGAACGCCCGTTATTATGAGCCGCCCATAAACTTCTTTTTCATCATTCATGTAGAACCTTTAAGCTGGGGACCCTATGAGATACGGATAGAATTTCTAACGGATTTATATGAGGAAGTGTCTTCCCGCCCGTCACAGCCCAAATTCACCATATTGATGAACGGCGATTTCATGGAACTGGCGATAGGGACCGGCGATTCAAGCTTATTGAAAGATATGGAGCGTGATGGACATGAGTTAGGAGGCCACTGCCATAATCTGGTGCGGATTAGTCCCTATAATTGGGCGGATGCGCCGGGCACCGACCGTTACGGCAGGCCTGTTTATGAGCATACATTGACTCAGCAGATATGGAGTGATAACCTTGAGCAGCTTATGCGGTTAACGGATGATTACCGCACAATCTGCGCCTGCCCCTTTCTATGTTCCACTGAGAGCGGATTGATGACGGAATTTGGTTTTTCAGTGGCGGCCGGGGACCGGAGCGAAGCTTGTCTGGATTATACCGGCATACTTGCAAGACATCCTTTCAGGCCCGGAGCTGTCGACCTATTAGGTCATGAACTTGAAGAGGATCTGAATACATCTTTCATAATGCTCGACCATTACGCTCAAATAGGCAAGGATGACGCTCACGGATACAATTGCACGGCTGACAGCATGTTCACTTATGTTGATCAATGTTACCAGGAATGGCTAGAACGGGAATCGCAGAATCTGGATTCGTTGGATTATTATATATGGACTTTCGGATTTCTGACGCATCTTAGGATCGCCAGTCCATATTATTTAGACCAGATAGTGCAATTTTTAGATTATCTTGACGCCAATTATATCAACCATTATTCGGAGAACGGCAATTTAATTAGCCGGTACGCCACCGCGGCGATGATAGAGAACGAGTTTCTTCAGTGGGAGGATTATCATCCCGATTGGTCATCATTCAGCTATGTCTATGAATATCCGAATAATATTAAGATAAACGAGGTGATGTATAAGCCTGAAGGGCTGGCGCATGGTGATGAGTGGCTGGAGCTGTACAATCCCACGGAGACTGATTATGACCTTTACCGCTGGATAATAACAAACGCTTATTTGACCGCCGAATGGCAGTTTCCGATGGGTTCTGTGATCGAATCCGGCCAATATATTACAATAGCTAAGAACGGGGCGAACTTTTACCAGAATTACGGATTTTATCCGGATTATGAAGCTTATCCCGCTACACCCGCGATCAATCTTATCACAAACGGAGAATTATTCTTTGAAGACAGCGTCGATGCGGTGATACTTCAAACCGCCGATTCGGGATTGATCAATTATCCTGGCAATTGGACTGATATTTACAGCTGGGGAAAGAGCTGGTGCGCCGGATTCTGCGATACCGTTGAAGCAGCGGAGGGACATTCAATGGCGCGTGATTCCGCTTCCACTGACACCGAGACTCCGGGTGATTGGCAGGAGGATGGTATTAACAGCGCTTATCCCACCCCGGGGATGCGGAATTATACCCCCGAACTGACACTTTCCCTTCTTGTATGGGAAGATAATATTATACTTTCATGGCCCTCGATGCCGCTGGCGGAGCAGTATTACTTGTTTATTTCGGATGAACCTTATTCTTTTCCGGGGATTCCCAGCGTGACAACAGCGGATACTTTTTATATAGACTACGGCACGGTCAATGACGGAGAGAAGTTTTACCGGGTGTCGATTGAATAGTTAAGACTAAAAAAGTGAAATCGTCTATAATTATTTATAATAAACGACAATAATAATTGTTCTTTAGAGACCGATTTTTACATGAACATATGTCTTAGTATTCGACCCTGAAAGAGTCGCATGTGAATAGCCGTAGGTGAAACCTACGGTATAAATTAAACGAAACGGTTCGACCCTAAAGGGGTCGCACAAATACCTAAAATTATTGTCGCTCATTATATATTAAATTTCAGCTACAGATTCTCACAATAATTAATTGTTTTGGAGGCAATTATGCAGCGGCAGAAACAACATTTCAGTTCAATCATCATGATCGCATTTATCCTTGTGATGATTGTCATTCCTTTGATAAGTTCAAAAGCATCCAATTATCTGAAACTGATTCCTGTATCGACCGATGATCCTCTGTCTTTGCAAATAGTGTCGGTGGTGGCGGACGGTTTCCCTTCCAATTGGATATTGGCGAGGGTGTTCGATGATTCGGGAAATGTAGTGCTGGGATTGACCGAATCGAACTTCACTTTATGGGAGAATGGGACTTCAGCGCCGGTGACCATCGACACCACTTTCAATTACATGGCTGTATCGCTGGTGATGGATCAGAGCGGCAGTATGGCGGGATGGGGACCGAATGTAGTAGCGGCTTGTTCCTATTTCGTCGACGAAATGCTCACGCTTGACCGGGGAGCGATAATCAAATTCAGCAATACCGCTTATGTGGATGTCACGATGACCTACAACAAAACGATGCTGTTGAATTCCATAGCGGCTTATTACACTTCGGGTTTGACAGCTTTATGGGACGCTATAGCGCTTGGGATTCAGGAATGTTATTCGGAGCCGACCAAGAAAGTTGTCATCGCTTTCACCGACGGACTGGATAATGCGTCATATATCGCATATACCGCTTTACCGGGCATGACAGGGGGAGAGATTACGATTTACACTATCGGTATCGGTAACAATATCAATGTGAGCGCTTTAACCTATGTGGCGGAGAATACGGGGGGATTCTTCATCCAAATCAACGATCCAACGCAGATGCAGGAGGTTTTAACGGATATCCGGGAGGATATTTACAGTCAATATGCGCTGTATTATTACAGTCCTCAACCTCAACCCGACAGCACGATGCGGACAGTCACGGTAGAGGTGGAGTATCAGGGCGAAACCGCCCAGGACAGCATTACCTATACAGCTCCCAGCACATTACCCTGCCAGGTGGCATTGACTCCGGCGTTCATCCAGTCGATAAATATCCCGCGTCGAGTTGGAAGCCAGGTTCCGGTATACTGCACAATAGTCAGCACAGTCCCGGCTTATGAATATATAGCTTTCTACTGTCTGGCGGGTTCTTTCGCTTATTACGAAACGAATCTGACCTGGACCGGCGGGCAGAATTACATGTTCACCGTGCCCGGGAATGTGACTCAATATCCCGGATTCGATTTCTATATTTCCGCTACTAATTCCATGAATTACACTTCGACACTGCCTCATTTCCAGCCTGCGGTTTATCCGCTCTCTGTGCCGGTGGGCGCTAATTATCTGCCGAGAGTCATTCATGTTCCTCCGTATTATGCGTTAGAAGGAGAGAATTTGGAGATTTCAGCGCAGGTGATGGATGAGGGTGATTCGGTAGAATCTGTAACGCTGTTTTACCGCGTACTTAATCAGCCCATGTTCAATTCAGTTCCGATGACACATCAAGGCGGTGAACTTTACACCGGGGAGATACCGGCATCAGTTCTATTAGCCGATATAGATGTGGAATATTTCATCCGGGCGATGGATAATCTGGATGTTTCGGCTTATTGGCCTGCTGATTCAGAACCGCAGACGGTCGATGTGTTAGCGGCTGCTCCGCCGAGTATGCCTTTCTGCACTCTGACTTTAAATTCATCATCGGTGATACCGGCGCAGGGCGATTCATTGAATTTCACCATAGAGATTGAGAATCCGGGATTGTCCGCGGTCACTGGCGATGTGTGGCTGTCATTCTATTGTCCCGAAGGCAGAGAGAAAGTCCGTTGGAGATTCACCGGTCAGATGACTTTCCAGCCCGGTATCGTGTATCAGAAAACGATAAACGATTTCATCGGTGCGAATCATCCGGCGGGTTCATATTGGATATACTGCCAGGTGGGGGATTTCGGCGAAGAAGTATGGAGCTATGGCGCTTTCAACTTCATCAAGACGGAGACCGAAATAGCGGCGGAAAATTCGTCAGAGCTGGTATCGGTGATAAATCCGGAATATCCGGCGTTCCCGCACGCTTATCCTAATCCCTTCAATTCCGAAGTTTCAATCCCCTTTATCCTGAATCAGCCGGGTTTCGTCAATATTTCGATCTATAATCCGCTGGGGCAGGAGATTTTGAATTTGACCGATAGTTATTATTCGGCGGGACGGCATGAGAAAATTTGGGACGGCAGGGATTTCACCGGTAATATGGTGTCAAGCGGAATTTATCTTTATAAAGTGTCCACCGGCGCTGATCCCGGCGGAAAGGAGCTTATTCATTCCGGGAGGCTCATTTTCGCTAAATAAAGCAATTGTTGAACCGGCGCGCCGCCGTTATCAGAAAATTTTTATTGTATCGTCAGAAGCGCTTTTCAGTATTGCACGAATTTAAATTCAAGCCCGCTTTATCATCGCGGATCTCCCGGCCGGCCGGCTAATCAGTCTTATCTCCCGCTGTCTATGTAAGACTGCTTCGGCGCCGTGTATCGCGCAATGATAACAGCGGGTATTTTTATTAAAGAAGATTTATGATTCACAGTGAATTAAGTGTATTAAGTGGATTTTTCTGAAAATTACTTAATTACTGAGTATACTGTGACCTCGATTCTGTATGAACCAGTATCAGAACCGCAGATTAACGCAGATATTCACTGATTGCGCAGATGCATATTTTGTGTGGTGTCGACTCTCCGCAGTCGACACCATCTGCTTGTATTTTATAGATATAACAGTGGATTCCGGATACGCCTTCGGCGTTCCGGAATGACGATTTTGTATTCTCGGACTGACTAATGCGACTTGAGACCTGAGACTTGAGACTTTCATTAACAATTTGAATTTCAAAACATCCCCATGCCCATACCCTCTGATGAACAAATCGCCCAATGGCGCGCCCGCTGGGATAAACACCCAGGCTTATCCGACAAAATCGCCGATATCCTCAAAGGGGATAAACCCGCGGAAACCGATGATGAAGAAGCCGAAAATAGAATGTGGAAAGTGAACGAGGAATTACGCCAAGCGAATAAAGTTAGCGGGGAAATAGATTTCGCTGTGTATGAAGGGAAAGGAGAAAAATTATGGATTAGGATTAAATTTGCCCCATTCCCCATCATTGACTTGCGCGGAATTGACTGGAAAAAGAAAGAACTGAATAAAATCATAATACCAAGCGCGCGGCTGGAAGGGTCGTACTTATACGATGCGCGGCTGGAAGGGTCGGAACTGAGAAGGGCGCGGCTGGAAGGGTCGAAACTAGGGGATACGGGGCTGGAAGGGGCGGACCTGATTGGTGCACGGCTGGAAGGGGCGAATCTTAATTTTGCACGGCTGGAAGGGGCGAATCTGATTGGTGCACGGCTTGAAGGGGCGGATCTTAATTTTGCACGGCTGGAAGGAGCGGATCTTCGCTGGGCGCGGCTTGAAGGGGCAGATTTTTCAGGAGCCAAAGTCGGCGCATATATGCCGCCAGTTGATGAAGCGATGAAGGGTGAAAAATGCATTCAATTGGAAAAAGAAAAAAGAATCACGACATTTGCAAATAATGATTATCTTCCTCATTTAAAAGAACTCATCAATCTCAATGAGTTTATAATATTGTTTTTCTTATTATTAAAAGGCTTTAATCCATCGCTCATATTTAGAAAGGAAAAGAGACGAAGTTGGTATAAAGAAATATATGATAACAGCAAATTTGGTCGTCTGCTTTTATTCCGCTGGTTTTACACCGATTTTCGGGGGGTGAATATTGACGATGCGGACACTACTTTAGCCGCCGATTTGCGCCGCTATGTTCATGACCAGCAGTTTTTAGATAGATTTAGAGCGCAGCATCCCCGGCTCTACGGGTGGTGGAATATTTTCACCAATTGCGGGTGGTCGCTGTCGCGGGTTTTCATCCTGTCGCTGACGATTATAATCATATTCGCTATGATATACGCTAATGCGCCTTTCACCGTGCCAGAATTTTTAGAACAGATAATTCCCGGTTTCCTGATGGTTGAATCGGGGGAAGGGCTGATTACACCGGATTTGAAGTATGAGCAGATGGAGCATATTTCCGATAGCATCAAGTGGTTTTTCTATTCTTTCGACATCTTCACCAATCTCGGTATCCGCAGCGCTCATCCCTGCAATGATGCCGGGGTTTTGATAGTTTTTTTGGAAACGATTTGCGGTTTCGCCGCTTTAGGCTTGTTGATTTCGGTAATGGCGCAGAAGCTGGCGAGGAGAGCGTGAAAAAGAAAATTCGAAATACGAAACAAGATTAAAATACGAAATCCGAAATTCGAAATACGAAACAAGATTAAAATCCGAAATCCGAAAAAAACATTAACCTACATCTCAAGGAAATTGTAAAGTGATGAATGACGAGAGGGAAACAGTAATATATGATCTGGAAGAGCGGACTTTGAAATTTGCTAAACGAGTTCGGATGTTCATGAAGAAATTACCCAAAACTATCACAAATATTGAAGATGGGAAACAGTTAATCAGAGCATCCGGTTCAATAGGCGCTAATTATATTGAAGCGAATGAATCTTTAAGCAAAAAAGATTTTGTTTATAGAGTCAAAATCTGCAAGAAAGAAGCGAAAGAAACCAGGTATTGGCTGAATTTAATTATCGTTAACAATAATAATACTTTAGAAGAAGAGCGAGAATATCTTATAAAAGAAGTGTTTGAGTTAGAGAAAATCCTCGCTTCAATAATCCGTAAAGTCGAATAGTATTTCGTATTTCGCGCTTCGTATTTCGTGCTTCGAGTTTCGTATTTCGAGTTTCGTATTTCGTGCTTCGAGTTTCGTATTTCGTGCTTCGAGTTTCGTATTTCGTGCTTCGTATTTCGAGTTTTTTATGAAATAATTTGGATAATATCATGAATAACAAAAAAATAAAAATCCTTCTCGCCAAACCCGGCTTGGACGGCCATGATGTCGGCGTCAAAGTGCTGGGGCACGCTTTAGTCGACGCCGGTTTTGAGATTGTCTATACCGGTCTGCGCAAAACGATAGTAGAAATCGTCAAGATGGCTGAGGAGAAGCAAGCCGGTTTAATCGGACTTTCCATTCTATCCGGCACGCATCTGGAACTATGTAAGCAGATGGCTGAAGAGATGCGGAATAGAGGGCTGACTATCCCCTGGATTGCCGGCGGCAATATCCCGGATAAGGATGTGGAAGCGATAAAATCAATCGGAGCTTTAGCCGCTTTCCCCACCGGGACTACCATTGAGGAAGTGATTGAGTTTTGTAATAAGCAAGCAGAAAAGCAGAAATTTGGGGATATAATCCCCCCCTCCCCCCTTTAGAAAAGGGGGAGTTATATTTCCCTTTTTAAAAGGGAGTTTCTGTTTCCCCCTTTTTAAAAAGGAGTTTCTGTTTCCCCCTTTTTTAAAGGGGGACTAAGGGGGATTACAAAATAATGAAAATATAAACAATTTAAAATCAATACTAATATGACCAAAGATATTCAGAAAGTGATTCTCGAATCGGGAATCGAAGTAAAGCCATTATATACGCAGGAGGATATCGAACAAAGCGGATCGACAGCGGATATCGGCTTGCCGGGAGCGTATCCTTTCACCAGAGGGATTCATCCTTTGATGTACCGCAAGCGTCCTTTCACTATAAGGCAGTACGCCGGGTTCGGCACTCCGGCGGAGACCCATGAACGTTTCTTGTACTTGATAAAGAACGGCCAGACCGGGTTGAATGCGGCCTTCGACCTGCCGACTCAGACCGGCTTGGATTCGGACGATGTCCGCGCTATCGGCGAAGTGGGACGGGTCGGTATGTCGGTGGACACTCTCGCAGATTTTGAAG
>JADHWD010000165.1 GCA_016783645.1 bacterium | reverse complement strand
TGATAATAGGATTTCATCGAAGATTGAATAAATTCAATGTTTTCATCTCCTTCATCCCTTTCATCCCTGTAAATTTTAATAATTGGAAATGTCACTGTAAGAGATGAACTCTTACATCGAATGAGTAAGTATCTAACCAAAGATATTTGATATGTGATATGTGATATGAAACGCGGATTGTGGAAATCGAAAATGGAATAATAGCCCAGCATTTTATGGCTGGGAGATAATGCAGGGTGGGTTCTTAACCCATCTTATATGCGTTCCCACGCGGGAGCGTGGGAACGAGGGTATTTGTGTGGTGTCGACTCTCCGCAGTCGACACCATACATAATATAAACAATATCTTAGTGTCATGCGGGGACGCATGACACCACAAATATCAGGGAATGTAGGGGCGAACCTTGCGTCCGCCTTTCCCCGAAGGGGAAAAACATGAATAGCCGTAGGTGAAACCTACGGAAGTAGAACATTAATCCTGACGACCCTGAAGGGGTCGAACTATTTTCATGCTTCAGGGTGCGCCGGAGGCGCATGAGGGTTTACTTTGAAAATAGTTGACAGTTGACAGTAAACGGCAAATGTAGGGGCGACCCTTGCGGTCGCCCTATTTAGGGCAGGGGTGAACCCTGCCCCTACAGTCAGCGGTCAGTTGTTCTGGCGGGTCTTGCACGCCGCAGGCGGGTGTGACCTGCCAGCGCTTGTGTCCTGTGTCTTGTGTCCTGTGTCTTGAGTCTTGAGTCTTGAGTCTTGAGTCTTGAGTCTTGTGTCCTGTGTCTTGAGTCTTGTGTCCTGTGTCTTGTGTCCTGTGTCTTATACCAAAGTCCAAAGTCTTTTTAATTCCGATTCGTCCGGGTTAGGAATATATATGAATGTAACTACCGTATTAGGCCTTTTATTAAGCATCACTCTATTAGTGGGCGCGATAATTATCGGCGCCGGCACCACCGATATATTTCTCAATCTGCCGGGCGCTTTGATTGTGATCGGCGGAACTTTCGGCGCCACCCTCATCAGTTATCCTTTGAAAGATGTGGCGAGAGTCTTTTGGGTGTTTTGCATCGTCTTCCGCCGGGAAGAACCCCGGCTCGACCGGTATATCCTATTGATAGTATCCTTCGCCACCCGCGCCAGGAGCGGTCTTTTGAATCTGGAACAGGAACTGCCGCGAATAAGAAATCCCTTCCTGCAGGATGGAATTCAGATGCTGGTGGACGGATATTCGTCGGAAGAGATACGGGAGATGCTGGACAGCCGAACCCGTTACCGGGAGGCGCGTGAATTATCGGAAGCGCAGATATTCCGCACAATGGCGGCTTTCGCCCCCGCTTTCGGAATGGTGGGAACGCTCATAGGATTAATCGCTATGCTGTTGAAAATGGATTTGGAGAGCGTCAGCGAAATAGGGCCGAAGATGGCGCTGGCTTTAGTCACAACTTTCTACGGATTGATATTGGCAAATTTAGTGTTCAAGCCCATCGCCTTGAAATTAGAGAGAAAGACGGAAGAAGCGGTTCTGCTCATGACAATGGTAACCGACAGCGTGATTATGATTCAGAAATCGTGGCATCCGCAGAAGGTTGAAGATTATCTCAACGCTTATGTGCCGCCTAAAGAAAGGCAATCCATAGCCGAACGCTACAAAAGGAGTAAATCATGATTGATAAGGAATTTATCAAGCGGAAAAAAGGGGACGACAAAGACGAGAACAACTGGCTGACATCTTACGGCGATATGATGACCCTGATTCTGGGATTCTTCGTCATCATAGTGGCGGTATCCAAGATTGATCCGATGAAGTTTGAATTAGTGGCGCAGTCGATGAACCAAGCGATGGACCATAAGGCGGCGGTGGAAAGGGTCTCCTTAGATAAACTGGTGGATCAAGTCAACCAGGTGATAAACGATGAGCAGATGCAGGATGTAGTGGATGTGTCGGTCACTCCCCGTGGAGTGGAAGTATCGGCCCGGGGCAGAATATTATTCCCTTCGGGTTCATCAAACTTACTGCGGACCGCGGCGCCGATGCTGGGGAAACTCGCCAATATAATAAAGGAGACTCCTTATAATATCGCGGTCGAAGGGCACACCGATGATGTCCCCATCTCCGGCGAACTGGCGAGGTATTATCCTTCCAACTGGGAATTATCGGCGGCGCGGGCTGCCAGCGTTCTGCGTTACTTTATCGGCGAAGGCATTGACGCTAAGCGGATGCAGGCTGTCGGCTACGCCGATACTAAGAATATCGTCCCTAATGACTCGGAGGATAACCGCGCCCGCAATCGAAGGGTATCGGTGGTGTTTCTGGTGTTTTGAATAAGTAACAAGTAACAAGTTGCAAGCGGTAGGTTATGTAAAAAAATAAAAAATAATGATTAATAGGAGTTATCTATGGAAGACAGACCTATTTTCAGACTATATGTATCAGATTTACATGAGTTAGCTGAAGAGATGATTGAGGATGAACAAATTGATAATGGACTCATTGAAGAGGAAGTTGAAGAGGTCATCTCTATTTTTTATTATCATTTTAGAGAGTGGGACAACTGGATTAAAGAGTTGATCCTTGGGGTCAGAGATGAACGACTACATAATAGTAAAGACGACTGCGGGGCGGATTAAAAAAGGAATTCTGTCCGTTCCGGTATCTTTGATAGACAGCTTTCCCAAAGAACGAGGATTGATTTCAATCCTGCTGGATAATTCGCCTAAAGTCTATCATATGCACTATTCTCCTTATGAAAGCAGCACTCGTGAGTGCCGCATCAACGGATTGGAGCGTTGGTTTGGAAAACATAATGCTCAAGGGGAAGAGAATATTGTTATAACCATAATAGATAAAGATAAGTTTATTTACAGATTATGTTTTGAAGATGATTACCTGAACCGCGTGAACCTTCTTAGCCAGCGTTTTATCAAATCATCGAATGAGACAACGGCGGAGAATAATTTGACTAATTTGTCAAAATGGACCGGTAAAGATAAAAAACTCATTGTTATAAATCAATTACAAATCATAGTGGAAAAACCGGCTGAAGAGTGGCGCAGTCTGATTATAACAGCGCCAAGTATAAGAAGAGAAAGAACTCCCGTTTGTCTGAAAGTCCTGCTTGGTGAAGTTTATGATAGGAAATGTCAAATCTGCCAATATACTTTTCAGAAACGGGACAATAAATATTATTACGAAATTCATCATTTAGATCCGATTAAAGGCAATAATCCTAAGAATTTAATAGTCGTATGCGCCAATTGTCATTGTCAATTTGAGTACGCCGAGGTGACGAAATATTTCAACATTGAAGACTGGCTGATTTTTGTGAAGATGAACAATTTGATGACGCCGGTCAAGCAGGTTTTGTCTAAAAACAGCGAAATTGTGAAATCAATATGAACGCTTATGCGCTTGCGGCGCACAACGAAGCTGAAAATAACGACTTTGGGCTCAGGGCTTTAGGGCAGCCCGTTTTCTCCGAAACCGGGAATTTCTTGAGATATGAGACACAACAGTCTGTCCGAGAATGTCATTGCGAAAGGCTGAAAGCATTGTGCAATCTCTCTAATTGATTATTAATAAGAGAGATTGCTTCGCTTCGCTCGCAATGACAATAGGCGTTTTTGCTGTTTTCGGACAGACTGACAAGACTTGAGACTTTTACTCGCATCTCGCATCTCGCAACTCGAATCTATTTTCAGTATAAATCCGAAATCCATAATCAATTTAAATAATATCCATGAATGACACCGGACGGAAAATATTAGTGGTGGACGACGAGGAATTAGTCCTTGACAGCGTGGTGATGGCGATGGAGCGGTTAGGGCATCAAGTATCCGGCGCCGCCGATATGACCGCCGCTTTGGAACATCTTCAGGACGACCGCTTCGATTTAGTGATAACCGACATCCGCATGCCGGAATCCAAGACCGCGGGGATGGAGGTGTTGAAAGCGGTCAAGGCGCGTTGTTCCGATACCGAAGTCATCATGATGACCGGCTACGGTTCTATAGAAAACGCGGTGGAAGCCATCAGGTTAGGCGCTTTCGACTATGTGGAGAAAGGGTCGGGATTGTTAGTTCCGACTTTGGAACTGCGGGTGAAGAAGGCTTTGGAACAGCAGTCCCGCCGCCAGCGCTTATCCGTATTAGAGGAACAGAACCGGGAATTGAAATCAGCGCTTAATACCAAGTACGGTTTTGAGAATATCATAGGCCGTTCCGGTAAAATGCGGGAATTGTTCGATCAGATGCGGCTGGCGGCGAATTCCAAAGCCACGGTGTTTATCTCCGGGCCCTCAGGCACCGGAAAAGAATTAGTCGCCAAAGCGTTACACTACAACAGTCCCCGCCGGGATAAACCCTTCATCAAAATCAACTGCGCCGCAGTGCCGGAGGGATTGATCGAATCGGAATTGTTCGGACATGAAAAGGGCGCTTTCACCGGAGCTATCCGCACCACCAAAGGCAAATTTGAGTTAGCGAACGGCGGTACCTTATTATTGGACGAAATATCGGAGATGAATCCGCTATTGCAGGCTAAACTGCTGAGGGTTCTGCAGGAGCGGGAATTTGAGAAGATCGGCGATTCCCGCACCATTCATATCGATGTCAGAATCGTCGCCACCACCAACCGCGATATTAAGAAAGCCATCGATGAGGGGCGTTTCCGCGAAGATCTATTCTACCGCCTCAATGTCGTGCCCATAAAGCTTCCGTCTTTGT
Organism: bacterium; assembly: GCA_016783645.1. Classification (GTDB taxonomy): domain Bacteria; phylum Electryoneota; class Tariuqbacteria; order Tariuqbacterales; family JADHWD01; genus JADHWD01. The sequence goes on along the minus strand of JADHWD010000165.1, from coordinate 2,769 downwards.
CCGAACGGCGGGAGGATATACCGCTGTTGGCCGAATATTTTATCCTCAAATATTCCAAAGAGCATGGTAGGGAAATAACCGGTATCACGGAAGAGGCGATGGAGTTCCTGCAGAATCAGGAATGGCACGGTAATGTGCGGGAGCTGGAAAATTCGATAGAACGGGCGATAGTGATGTGCGTGGACAATCAACTCATCAAGAAGCATTTTCCGCAGGGGACGCAGGATTCTTCAAACGGCGTTAAGAAGATGTTCAATTTCGACGGGCAGGATATTCCCACTATCGCGGAAATGGAGCGGGAAGTGATACTGCGGGCTTTGGAAGCCAACAGCAATAACCGCACAAGGGCGGCTGAAGCTTTGGGCATATCCATCCGCACATTACGCAATAAACTGAACGAATACCGGGCCATGGGAATTGATATACCATAAGTAAGTTGGCAAGTTGGCAAGTTGACAAGTCAGCAAGTTAAAAAACCCTGTTCTGGTAGGTCCTGTCAGCCGTACGGCGGATGTGACCTGCCAGCGCTTGAGTCCTGAGTCCTGAGTCCTGAGTCTTGTCTGAAACCTGAACTTCAAATCGCCATTATCAAAATTAAACTTTCTTCATCTGGACCTAATGATGTCCGAAAGCGATAAGAACGGCAAGCGGTTTTACCGCGTGATTCTGCTGGACCGCACCACCAATTCCAAGGTGAATTATTATATCCGGGAATTAATCGGTGCGTCGATTTGGGAAGCCTCCACTTTGATGAATGCGGTGCCTTCTGTTATCGTGGATAATATCCCATTGCATAAGGCGATCGAGATAAAATCACGCTTGAACCGCTTCGGACTCAATTCCAAGATCGAATCCATTGATGAGGAAACGAAGCCTCAACCGGGAATCGTCCCTCCGCCGCCTGCCCGCAGAAGTGAAACTGTTAAGGAAGAGTCCCAGCCGGAAGAGGATGAACCTTCGGCGGAAAGAGATGTCGAACAAGAGCCTGAATCCCCTCCCATGCCTCAGCCTCCCAGCCGCCTGCGGAAACGAAAGAGGAAGAAAATTCCTCTCTTCTATATATTCTCTCTATTCCTTATATTAATAATCATCATTATTATATGGCTGTTAGTCCCGCCGGATTATCTGCCGAGGGTCAAACATGAACCCCGGATTGTGGCTTCCAGCCCGGAGAATCTGCCGAAAAAATTGAAAGTGACCCGTCCGCCGGCGGAGAATGTGATAGATAATATCATCACTTATCCCGGCGGCGGATCCTTCGTCTCTAATATTCCCGATTCTATGTCAGAAGAGATTAGCGGTTATGATACTTCCGAGCCGCCTTCAGCGTCCGATGGGGAGCCTGCTTCTGATTCATCCGGCGTCTATAAACCGCCCTATGATCTATCGCTTAAGCCTCAATCATCGGTGTCGGCCGCACCAGGTATCGCTTCGCCGGTTTCTTCTGCAGGACAAAGCGGGAAAAGAGATAATTCCTCGATGCCGACAGTGATGAAGTCTAACCTCGGACAACCCGCTTTTCCCGGTGGACCCGGTTTTATCAGCGCCGATACCGGACCCGGCCTGTCTCAGAAAAAATTGGACGATATACTGCGGGAGGCGGAGAGGACTGCGAGAGAAAATGACCTGAAATCCGCCGGGACTAACATGCGCAGATTAGATTTAGCTAGAAATCTTGCGCAGAAATATCAGCCCGCTCTCGCTCCCCAATTGAATAATGAGAATGTAGGCAGCCTTTTGAATAAGATGGAACGGATGGCCGATAGGAATGCGGCTCAGGAGGGGGTGGAAATCGATCCCGAAATCACGGGAGCGGGGATTATAATACATGTCAATCTACCCGACGGTTCTATTTTCGGCGTGAATGTCCGCCAGCCGGGAGGGGAAGAAGACGAACGGAAATTCACATTATCGTCCCAGGATAATGTCATCCGGATTCCTCTGCCGCAGGGGCTGCCCTCCGGAGTATTCCGCATAAGATTACAACTTCTTCCGCATCGGATTCAGCCAATTTCAGTATTGGATATTATCGGTGAAAACGGTGAAGAATTGAAAGGGCGCTTTATCGATGAAAAAGGTGAAGTGGACTATTCATTCAGTTTGCAAAATATGACTGCTCGGACGCGGGGAGAGATTTCAACGGAGGAGGCGGAGGCAGAATTTGCCCGTTTAGTGAAACGGGCGGGAGAGAATAATTACCGGTTGGAGGATTTCGACAGTCTACAGCGAGGAACGGCGGCTTTCGTCACTATCGCCGCTGATAATGTGGATGAAACCGATTTCATCGTCAAAGCCTGCCGCAGTATCGGTATGCTCAGCAAAGAGATGGATAATCCGCCGCAATATCTGAGGTTAATCGTCAACGGAAATCAATATTTCATACCGGCTTATATCTGCCGCCGGGCGCTAAAGGATTTCCGCCAGGATGATCCCTCTGTAACCCTTTTCCTGATCAATCATCTTATCACCCTCTGAAAGCCCGCCGCCGGAATCTTCATCCCGCAATATTCCCTTCTTACCAATTATCCCGCAGAAGGACAAGTACGCCCAGCTTTTCAGGGAGGTGTAAGCCACTCTTACCAGCAAAAATTGCCTGCTCATAGCTTCTTTCCTTAGTTTTACCTTGAAAATAGGGTTTAGTTCATTGTGGTGTCGACTCTCCGCAGTCGACACCATACATAATAAAAACCCGTTCCCGCTGGGTTTCAAGCCCGTTTTAGGGCGTAACCCGGCGGATTTAACCGCTCTTAACATTACTCTACCCGTCAG
>JADHWD010000164.1 GCA_016783645.1 bacterium | reverse complement strand
AATTTCTGACCCAGTTGCTGAGCGTACAGCTTCAAATCAAGAAGAAGATCTGTTTGATCCTGGATAACGCCCGCTGGCATCATGCTAAATTGTTGAACGATTTTCTTGAAAAACACAAAGATAGATTAGAGCTTTTGTTTATGCCGCCTTATTCGCCGGAATGCAATCCGCAGGAGCGGGTGTGGAAACTCACGCGCCGCAAAGCGACACATAATAAATATTTTGAGACTAAATTGTCCTTAATCACAACGGTTGAGATTCATTTCGCCAAAGGATAAAACCTAATGATGAACTGTGGAATTTATGCGCAATTAAATATTTCGTTCAGTATACCTTGATCTAAGGCTTCCCTTATCAATGGATCACCTTCCTCATACTGTCTTTTCACATCCTCCGGGCGGCGCGCCAGCAAATCGACCGCAAAATCCGGATCGATTTTATCAAGAATTTCCAAAGATTTTCGAAAAGGTTTTCCAGTGAAAGGCAGAATAATTAAAATATCCAAATCTGAATTTTCGGTCGAATTGCCGTACGCATAGGAGCCAAGTAGTATTATCCGTTCAGGCTGAAACTCCTTGACAATCTTCGCGCTCAGTTTTTTAATCATTTTCATTGTAACCATGACTAAGCTCTTTTAGTACCTAAATTCTGATTTTCGTGTTATTTCTGGCAGAAAATCATGTATCAATATATTATTTAAGAGCTTCGAGCTACGAGTTTCGAGCTGCGATTCAATAACAGTCAGTTTCGGATTTAGAATTTCGAGCTTCGAATTTTGTACTTTTTGCTTTTACTAAAGTCCAAAGTTTAAAGTCTTGAGCCTTTTTAGTTCCGGCTCGTTCGGGTTAGGTCTCAATGTTTAAAATGAATCAGTTACTTTTTTTCAATTCTAAACAGAACCTGGTCGAATTCTACCGGATGAGCGTTCTCCACCATTATTTCAACGATTTTTCCGGTAACCTCTGATTCGATCTCGTTCATCAATTTCATGGCTTCTATAATACACAACACGGTTCCGGGATGCACTTCATCGCCAGTCTGGACATAGGGCGACGCTTCGGGAGAAGGCGCGTAGTAAAATGTGCCCACAATCGGCGATTTCACTTCGACAATCGTTTTAGCCGAGGGGGGCGGCGGCGGAGGCGGCGATTGAGTATCCGGTTGAGAAACCGGTTCAATCGGAACCGGAGCTTGAATAGAACTTGGAACACTTCTTACCGGAGCTTCTAACATGACCGGATACCGATTCTTTTTGATTCGGATAGTTAATCCTTCATGCTGAATCTCTAATTCGCCGATGTCCGAACGCTCCACCAGTTTCACATATTTCTGAATCTCTTTGTATTCGAGGTCTTTCACTTGTCACCTTGTTATTGTTAAAGTATTATTTGTCTTGAAAAAAAGTTTGCAAGTTGGCAAGTCAACAAGTTAGCAAGTTGGCAAGGCTAAAATCCAAAACCTAAATGTACTAACAATTATCATTGTATCACTCCAAAGCGTCATTGCGAAAAGCTGAAAGCCTTGAAGCAATCTCTCTAAATGTAATATAACTAGATGTGTTAATACATCTAAAGTCTGAAGCCATTCTCGTTAGTATAATATATCACTTAATCCTTTCAATATATTCTCCGGTTCTGGTATCGACGCGGATGCGGCCGCCGATTTCGATGAAGAAGGGAACTTGCACTATTGCGCCGGATTCGATGGTCGCAGGTTTGCCGGAGCCCGCCACCGTATCGCCTTTGACGCCCGGTTCGGTTTGGATTATTTCATATTCGATGAAGAAAGGCAGTTCCATCCCCAAAGCCTGCTCGCCATGGAACAACACCTTGACAGTTTCGCCTTCCTTGAGGAATTTTATCTGGTCTCCGGCTAAATCGGCGCTTAATGGTATCTGGTCATAGGTTTCGCCGTCCATGAATATAAGATTATCGCCTTCGCGGTAAAGGTACTGCATCTGCTTCGCTTCCACCTTGACCACTTCCACCTTTTCCCCGGCGCGGAAGGTGTTGTCTATAACTTTACCGGTGGTCATAGATTTCAGCTTGGTGCGCACGAAAGCGCCGCCTTTGCCCGGCTTTACATGCTGAAATTCCACTATCTGGTAAATATCGTTGCTGAATTCTATCGTCAATCCGTTTCGGAAGTCGGCGGTTGAGGCCATATAAGCTCCTGCTCAATGTTATTAAAAGATAATGAGATAGTTCTATCGACTTTTTTCTTTAATTGAGGTATTTCAAGTTTATATTTATCCTCAATTTTACCGTTATTCAATCTATCTATAATCATTTTATAGTATTTCTTATCAATTTCAGCAGAGATATATCTCCTGTTTATATTTTTACACACTTCAATCTCAGCACCACTACCACCAAACAAGATTAATACAATATCGTTTTCTTTAGTACATGATTTTATTAATAACTGAGATAACTTTTGTGGAATTTGACAAGAATGATAAGTTTTTTCTTTAGAAATATTTTTTACTAAATTACAATTTAGCCAACTATATGGCATTCTTCCCGTTGAACCTTCTGAAATATTTTTCAATATTCTTCGATCTGTAGGATTTTTATATGGTTGTGCCACATTCTCTTTGTAGAATTTATTTTTAGAGTTTTTTCGACAATGTAAAATACTTCTGTGAGCAGTTGTAAATCTATATTTAGAATGTCCGATGTTCGTATTATATACCCATACATATTCATTAACGTCATAGCAAGCTTTATCAAGATATCTTACCCATAAGTGCGAGTTCTGTCTTGGATAATTTATAAAGAATATGTTTCCGTCATTTTTCAGCACTCTGAGACATTTTTTTGCTAATTCAATATACCACTCAATATACTCTTCAAAATTCTTTGTATAAGATTTGTCGTTGTATTTAATACCGACATTGTAATCAGGATCTCCAAATATACAATCGATGCTGTTCGCAGGCAACTCATCAAGGAGAACCATTATATCAATATTAACTACTTTGTTAATATATTTATCTAATTTGTTCATAAAATTACCTGACAATTAGTTCATATTGAGCGTTTTTAATCAATTTTATAGAATTCATTTGTTTGTAGTCTAAAAATTTATACAGATATATTCTGACTAAAGAGGTTCCTCTGAACTTTTTTCTTAACACATAACAACATGTTATTTCATTAATTGGCAAATTATTAGTCTTCTTCTGAATATTAAAATAATAATTTGGATTGAATAATTGAAATACTGCAAAATCATTCGGAAAATTATTTTTTCCTTCAAAAACTGTAACATTGCTGTTGTATTCATAAGTTAAATCAATTTCCATTTGTTGATTATATGCTTTTATAGGAATTTTATCAATATAATATTCCATATCTATTTGAGTTCGTCTGGATAAATATACTCTTGGATTTGCTACTATGTCGTTATATAGAAAATCATGAATTATTCTCTGATTAGTTACAACTGATAAAATATTAGACTCACTTGTATCATATTCATTTAAAATGCTTTTTCTGTATTTCCAAGGAAAATAGCGCTCTGCTGGTATATCTTCAAATTTATGGAGTCCAATATCCACACCTTTAACAAATCTATGAAAACCCTTACCTAAATGGACAATAAAAAAATCTTCATCCTTTAAAAATTTGGGAAGCTTTTTAGAGTTGTCAATTTTTGTAAGATCAAACGGATTTTTAAATCCATGTTTTAAACAGACTTTTTTAACTAAATCATTGTTAAATATATATTCATTGTCTTTAACGCATTTATCAAATACTTCTTGAATTACATCTTCTTTTTTTCCCATCTTAATTCTCCTATAAGTTTATTAAATTCCTCTTCCCCCATTACCTTCACTCCCAGCTTGACTGCCTTGTCGTATTTAGAGCCGGGATTTTCGCCGATTAAGACGGCGCTGGTCTTTTTGCTGACGGATGAAGACACCATCCCGCCGCGCCGGCGGATAATTTCCGAGGCTTCCTCCCGGGTATAATTCTTCAATGTCCCGGTCAAGACGAATGTCATCCCTTTGAATATTTGTTCCACTTCAATATCGGCCGTTTTTTCCGCTTCAAACTTGATATCGGCTCTCCGCAGTTTTTCTAACGCTTCACGGTTTTGAGGATTAGCGAAGAATTCCACCACGGAAGCGGCGATGCCCGGCCCGATGTCTTCTACCGCCAGCAAAGCGTCTTCATCGGCTTCGGCCAGCGCATCGATGGAACCGAACCTTTCCGCCAGTATCCGGGCGACGCCTGCTCCTACCAGCTTTATTCCCAGTGAGTATATCAATTTTTCCAAAGGCCTTTCTTTCGACGCTTCAATTCCCGCAAGCAGATTATCCGCCGATTTGTCCGCCATCCGTTCCAGCGGTAAAAGCTGTTCCTTCTTAAGATAATAAATATCGCCGTAATCGGATAAAAGTCCCGCATCTAATAGCTGCTTCACTGTGCTTTCGCCCATTCCTTCGATGTCCATACCGGCTCTGGAGGCGAAATGGACGATTCGTCCTAATCTTTGCGGCGGGCAGGAGATATTGGGACAGCGGCGTATAGCTTCATCCGGCAGTTTCGCCAGTTGAGCGCCGCAGGCGGGGCATTTATCCGGCATCACAAACGGCTGAGAATCCGCCGGGCGGGATTCCATATTCACGCTCACCACTTTGGGAATCACATCGCCGCCCTTCTCAATTAAGACCGTATCCCCGCCCCTGATGTCTTTGCGGGCGATCTCTTCTTCGTTGTGTAAAGTGGCGCGTCTGATGGTGGAACCCGCTAAGAATACCGGTTCTAATTCCGCCACCGGGGTGATATAGCCGGTTCTGCCCACCTGCAGGGTGATGCCTTTGAGTCTAGTGACCGCTTGGCGGGCGGGATATTTGTATGCGGCAGCCCAGCGGGGCGATTTGGCGGTGAAGCCTAACACTTCACGCTGTTCAAGGCTGTCGATTTTAATCACTACGCCGTCGATTTCATAAGGCAGCGAATCTCTTTTTTCACCCCATTCTCCGCAGAAGTCCCAGGCTTCTTCAAGGTTGGCGCATAATCTGCGATGAGGATTGACGGGGAATCCCATCTTATCCAGTAATTTAAGCCGTTGGAAGTGAGATAAGGGTTCAGTGATGCCCCGCAAATCATACAGCCAGGCGGTCAAAGGTCTTTCAGCGGCTTCGGAGGGATTTAGTAGTTTCAAAGAGCCGGCGGCGGCGTTGCGGGGATTGGCGAACAGTTTTTCGCCGTCCTCTTCCCGCTTGCGGTTCATCTTTTGGAAATCTATAGCGCGTATAAAAACTTCGCCGCGGACTTCAAATTCTATCGGCGAATCGGCGGGAACGCGCAGGGGAATGCTTCTGATAGTCCTGAGATTGGCGGTTATATCGTCGCCAGCCGCGCCGTCGCCGCGGGTCAACCCCTGTTGAAAACGATGTTCCCGGTAGCGCAGAGCTATCCCTACTCCATCAATTTTAAGCTCACATACATATTTATATTCGTTTCCGATAACATCCCTAATCCGCCGGTCGAAATCTTGCAATTCCTCCAAGGAATAGGCGTTAGCCAGGCTCAGCATCGGCGATGAATGGGGAACTGAATGAAAACCTTCGAGAGGCGCGCCGCCTACGCGCTGAGTGGGAGAATCCGGAGTGATTGTCTCCGGATGCCGCTTCTCCAACTCTTGAAGTTCGCGCATGAGGGCGTCATATTCGGCGTCGGTGATTTCCGGTTCCGCCAGCTGATAATACAGCCGGTTATGCCTTTCAATCTCCCGCCTCAACCATTCTATCCGTTCTTTGAAATTCAATTCCCGCGGAAGTAAAATTATAAATTTAATACATATTTAGTTAATTTTCAATTATAATGCGGGCTTCAGCTATTAGCTGTCAACAATTGGAATAATAAATTCGTAACAGTTTAGCTTTCTGAATTTCAGGATTATGTATGTCCGGGTCAGGGACGACCCGGACTACGAGACTAAGGTAGGCGGGGTCGTCCCTGACCCCGCCATCTTCAAAAAACTAAACAGTTACATAAATTCAAATCATAAATCAAGAATCGAGAATCAAGAATCAAGAATTAGACTACATCTAGTTATAGAGGCGTTAGGAAAGAAAAAAATAGTATCACCTTTGTTAATACTATAATTGATTATATCCTGCGCTTCTTCAATACTATTCAACCTGCTGAAATTCATCAATTTGAGTATCTCATCCGGCAGGCTGGTCTTAATTCGCATATCGAATATCATCCCCATTTTCATAAGCGACACCGCCGCCTGCCCGTTCATCTTATATGATTCTCTCAAGGATCGAACAATTTCATCGTATTCACCGATTTTCAATAAGCTTTCCAGACTGCTTGAACCTATCCCTGAAGGGCAGTCAGCGAATACCAGCATTTTTCCGCCCGGTTTCAAAGCCGCCGACGCATGATATAGGCTCTTATGGGACTGCAAAAGGTCAATATCTTTGGGATAACCTCCGGCGCTGACTATCACCGTATCGGCTTTTTCAGGGATACTCACATTGAACAGTTTTTCCGCTTCCGAAACCATGTTCTCATATGTCGATATTAACTCCCCGGCGAATATCCTATACGGCTGTTCGTTATCTCCCAGTATGATTCCGATATGATAGACCGGCGGGAGTAATGATACGCCTTCGATGATGTCCTGAATTAATTCATTATCCTCAAATTTATCCGGAGCTTGACCGGGATACCAATCGGGCTGGAGTTTCAGACGCAACGCATGATTCGCTAAAATAGTTTCCAGGCTGGAGCATCCGGGTATCAGCAGTTTGGGTCCGCCGCCGAAGCCGGCGAAATAATGGGGCAGCATACCGCCGACCGCTAATATCCGGTCCGCTTCTAAGCATAAACGGTTGATATCGACCGGCGAGCCCCGCCGGGTATGACCTATACGGACAGTATCTTTCAAATGATCATTTTCATATATCTCAAACCGCTGAATGATTTTCTCCCCAAGAATTTCGCTGTACGCTTCTCTGCCGATATGTTTATGCGTCCCGGAGGCGGCTAATATTTTTATGTTATCACTGTCTAATCCGGCTTTATGGATTTCCTCTAATACCGCCGGTAATACTTTTTTCAAACCGCATCTGCGGGTATGGTCGGGGACGACAATAAGCAGGTTATCAGCGCCGGACAAAAAATCATAAAGAGGTAAATCAGCCTCAACGAAGGCGGTTTTCAGCGCTGATTTCAATTCCGGCTGCTTTTCAGCGAGTATCGGCGGGATTAATGCGGGAATATCTCCCGGCACTATCAGGCGAATTTCGCTTTGACCGTATTTAATATTCAATATTCGCTCGGCGGAATATTTTTATTGAAAATCCTAATACACCTGGATTATTCATAAATTATAATGAGCGACAATAATTTTAGGTATTTGTGCGACCCCTTTAGGGTCGAACCGTTTCGTTTAATTTATACCGTAGGTTTCACCTACGGCTATTCACATGCGACCCTTTCAGGGTCGAATACTAAGACATATGTT
>JADHWD010000163.1 GCA_016783645.1 bacterium | reverse complement strand
GGGTTGTTTGAAAAGTTACAAGTTACTCCTGTGGTGTCGACTCTCTGTAGTCGACACCAATTATTTGATTATTAGAGACATGCTGTCGACTGCGGAGAGTCGACAGCACACGCGTGGCAAGAATATTCACTGGCTATTTTGGCTATTATGGCTATTACCATCATCACCATTATTACCAGTGAATCCGCTTAATCCGCTTTATCTGCTGTGAATATTCCCCGGTTTCGGAGAAACCGGGCTACCTGCTGTGAATATTCTTTCCCAAAGTCCAAAGTCTATCAAAACTCCGTCCCGCTGCTGAAATGGAAGCCGGCAATTTTCATCGCCGGAGTCACCATCCCGCCGCCGAAGAATGCTTGATGATATTCCACTTCTTTGGACAAGGCTTCCACCCGGTTCAAAGCCTGGACAATCCCCTGCGTGTAGCGCATATTCTTGATGGGATAGGCGATTTCGCCTTTTTCAATCATGAAAGTCCCGTCCCGGGTCATCCCCGTCATATCCAATTTCACAGGGTTTAAGATATTGGAATAGTGCAGGCGGGTGACTAAAATCCCTTTATCGGTGGATTCGATCATCTCCCGCAGTGATGAATCTCCGCCTTCCATGCGCAGGTTCAAGGGCAGTGGGCCTAAGGGATTGGGCTGGGGCAGGGCATGCCCGGTGGATTCGGTTCCGCCCATTTTGGCGGTATGCCGGTCCCATACTACAGACTTAACAACGCCGTTTTCTATGATAGTTACGGCTTTGCGGGGGATTCCTTCAAAGTCGAAGGGGAGTCCCAGATTCAGGGGATGATATGCGTCGTCGATGATGGTGATATTTTCGCTTAACACTTTTTCTCCGATTTTCCCTGACAGAAAGGATTTGCTTTCGAGGAAATTGACAGCTCCGAAACCTTCCCATCCCATGAACATGAGGAATTCCGCCGCCGCCGCCGATTCAAAGATAACGGTATAACAGCCCGGTTCGATGGATTTAGGCGACTGGGAATCCAGAGCTTTCCTGATGGCGGTTTTAACGATGGATTTAGTATCCAGTTTATCGACATCGCGGGCGAATCCGGCGCACCAGCCGGATACATCATCGCCGGAAGCGGAGATATTGAATTCGACATCGGAGTACTGCTGGAAGCAGAATACGCCTTGGGAATTGGCGAGGGCGGCGGCATCGCCTCCGGCGGCGAATATTCCGGCGGCGGATAGATCGTTTTTACGGCATTTGCGCACCGCCTGCGAAATCAGTTCCGTCCTGCCCGCGGCGGGAAATTCCACCGTGAAGCGGTAGAATGAATCGATAGTCCGGTATTCCTGCGGAGTGGGTAGAGGTAAAATTTCCGCATCAGGCGTCTGCACCGCGGCGATCTCCATCGCCTTCTCTGCGGATTTATAGATTTCTTCATCGTTAATCCGGTTGGACATGAATCGGCCGGTCCGCCCTTTGTCGATCACCCGGACTGAAATCGAACGATTATTCAATTCCACATTTTGGGTGATGACGCCGTCGGAAAAACGGGTGGCGGCGTCCATCCCGCCGGTGAATATCACTTCCGTCTCTTCCGCCGGAGAATTTTCAATTATCTTCTCCAGCAGTTTTTTTATTTCAGCTTTGTCGAACATTTTACTTTGAAAATAGGGTATAGGGGTTAGGGTTTAGTTCAATGTGGTGTCGACTCTCCGTAGTCGACACCATACATAATAATAACAATGTCTTAGTGTCATGCGGGGACGCATGACACCACCAGGAATATATTAGTGTCATGCGGGGACGCATGACACCACAAGGAACTGTGCTGGCAGGCGTCCCCGCCTGCCAGTAATCCGATTTTCATGCTTGGTGGTGCGCCGCAGGCGCATGAGGGTTTATCTGAAAATAAATTAGCAAGTTTGCAAGTTACAAGTTTGCATGAATATTCACTGGCTATTATGGCTATTTTGGCTAAGATGAAATCGGAAATCGGAAATTTAATTAACTACGGATATACAGGATATTCAGGATTTCTGTTCTCCGTTTTCTGTTTTCGGATAAAGATTCACAAGCTATGAAAGCTATTAAAGCTATAAAATACGGAATTCTGTACACTAATGACCATTGACCAGTGACCAATGACCATTTCACGCTCCAACCCCCAATATTCCTGTCACTAAAGTGATGAGTATGAGTATCCCGGCGATAGTGATTAGCACCATAGCCGCAACAGGCCGGAGGCTGAAGGCCGGATTTCCGCTTTTAATCTCATCGATGAATTCCTTTGCGCCCCAATAGTACCCCACGAATATACACATCAGGAATCCGCCTAAAGGCAGCATATATTTGAAAGACATATAGTCCATGAAATCGAAGAATGTCATTCCGAAGAATATTTTCCAATCCGCTAAAGGTCCGGTGGATAACGCCGACGGCACTCCCACCAAGAATACTAAGCCTCCGAAGACTATCACGGCGGTTTTGCGGCTCCATCCCTTTTCATCCGTAAAATAGGCGATGACCACTTCTAAAAGTGAAATCCCCGAAGTTATAGCCGCTATGAATAGAAGCAGGAAAAAGAGGATTCCGAAGAAATAGCCTCCGGGGATATGCGGGAACACTGTGGGAAGGACATGGAAGATGAGCGCAGGCCCTCCGTCAGGCGCCAGTCCATGCGCAAATACTGCGGTGAAAATTGCTATACCCGCCATCAAGGCGATGAATGTGTCGAGAAAGACGATAATGACAGCCGAGGACAACAGATTTTCCTTTCTCGAAAGATAACTGCCGTATGTGATCATCGCTCCCATTCCTAGTGACAATGTGAAGAACGCATGTCCTAAAGCCACTAATATAGTGTTTCCGTTCAGCTTGGAGAAATCGGGTTTGACCAGGAAATTGACTCCATCTTCCGCGCCGGGCAGTGTCAGCCCTCTTATCATAAGGACAACTAAGATTACTAAGAGCAGGGGCATCAATATTTTTGACCATTTCTCAATCCCTTTTTTCACACCTTTGATGACCACAAAGCTGACCAAAGCCATGAAAAATAGATGGCAGATGATGGTCTTAAACGGATCCGCCCCAAAATTTTCGAAATAATCTTTCGCCTGACTCGGCTCCGCGAGATTATGAAAAGCGCCGGAAATCGCTGCGAAAATGTATCCCAATGTCCATCCGGCGACAACGCTGTAATAAGAAAGGATGACGAATACCGCGACCACTCCCAATCCACCCACCATAAACCAGGGTGTTCCCGGAGCTAAAGCTTTGAACGCTCCCACCGGGTTACGCTGAGTCCGCCGTCCGATGGCAAATTCGATAAGCATCACCGGGAATCCCACTAATGCGATACATATCAGATAAGCCAAAACGAAAGCCGCTCCTCCGTACATTCCGGTGATGAAGGGGAATTTCCAGATATTGCCCAGCCCGATAGCGCTGCCCGCCGCCGCTAAAATGAAACCGGTTCTCGAGCCCCAATGTTCTCGTTCGCTCATGATTTGAGATGATTTTGATAGGTTGATAATTAATTATTCACAAATTATAATCAAAATTTTGTAATAAATCAAGGTTTTAAGAGAGAATGTGCTTGAATATCTGATAGGCAATTACCGCTGCGACATTGATAAAAAATTGTCGATATTTTCAGAATGTTTTTTCTTTTCGAACCGCTGGTATAAACTGATTTACGCTGATTTCGCTGATTATAATATCAGTGTCATCATTCTTTTATCAGCGTCATCGGCGGTTCTAATAAATTTCAACTGCGCAGCCTTCTCGTCCGGGCGAAGGTCCCGGACGAGGCGTAGAATCTGATATTGAGAAGACAACAACTAAAAGAAGGGCAATCTATCGCTCTACGGGAGGTATTAAAATGAAAAAATCCCCGGAAGGGGATTTTTTAAAAGTAATTATCATGTTCACTTAAAAGTGAGCAGAATTTCCTCGAACATGAAATCGGCGGGATTGACTTGCTCATGATTCACCCGGACTTCATAGTGAAGATGGGGCGCAGTGGATCTGCCGGTATTGCCGACAGTGCCGATAATATCGCCTCTTTTTACGGTCTGACCGGATTTGACATTATAAGATTGAAGATGTCCGTACAGTGTTTCATAACCATATCCATGATCTATCAGTATGACTTTGCCGAAAGTGTTCACCCGCTTGGTCATCACAACTTTTCCGTCAGCTGTCGCAAAGACCGGAGTGCCTCGCTCCGCGCCGAAATCCAGTCCTCTGTGAGGAGCCAACACTCCGGAGAATGGATCTTCACGCCAGCCGTAACCCGATGTTAAACGGGGATTAGTGACGGGACATATAGCGGGTGTACACTTGGCGATATCCAGATTCCGGTTGATTTTACTATGTATTTCCGCAAAACTTACTTTTTGCAGTTCCACCTGTCGTTCAAGTTTATTGAGATATTCGGCTAAATCGGAACCGATGTCTATGCCCGGTGATGGGAGCGAACCGCCGATACCAGCTTCCCTCGTCTCCTCATCGATCAAGGGAATATCAGCTAATAGTCTGAGTTTTTCGTCACTGGTTATCAGTTTGTCAATCTGATTTTGCAAAGTCAGCATTTTTTCTTCTGCATGGACAATGCTCTCATTCAGCATCACATTTTCGCGCTGAAGCATCGCCATCTGATAATCGGATATCAGTATCCTGGAAACAAATGTCAAAGAAACAACGAGGAACAGCAGTAAGATTGCAAATCCCCCGAAGAGTAGGAATATCTTATTCCGGCTGAACCGAAATTCCCGCACTGAAGAGCTGTTTCCGGGAAGATATAGTATTTTAAATCTGCCGATAGACATTTAATCCTTTATTTTTACCTTAATTCTTTATATTCCATATAAGATAGCATAAAAATAGGAAAAAGTCAAGTGAATTTTTTCTTTTTTTCAAGTATCAAACATGAAAAAATCATAAATATTTAATTATTATATATTAAGAATAAAATGTCCTGTATCACAAAATGATATTTTTATCAGAAAAAGGGTTTAGAGGTTGGGGTTAGGGGTTTAGTTCTATAAGAAAAGCCAGTTCTTTGGTGTTATTTCCGCGCAGGTGGGAATCCAGTAGGGACAGAACATTTTTCGGTCCTTCCCTCATTTTCATGCTTGGTTGTGCGCCGCTGGCGCATGAAGTTTTACTAAAATTATAATCCCCCTTAGGCGCTTACCGCTGTCACATCGATAAAAAATTGTCGATATTTTCAGAATGTTTTTTCTTTTCGAACCGCTGATAAAAACTGATTTCGCTGATTTCGCTGATTATAATATCATTGTCATCCTTCTTTTATCAGCGTCATCAGCGGTTCTAATAAATTTTAACTGCGCAGCCTCCTCTTCCGGGCGCAGTCCCGGACGAGGCGTAGTCCCTATAAGCGCTTAATTAAGCGGTTTTTTTATGCGCTCGTAAGGGCGAAGCATTTTTTATAAGTGATTAATATTTTTATTGTTAACTAAAAATGCTTCGCCCCTACATCTCGTGAATATATGTCTTATTTAAGCGCTTATGCCCTTAATCCCCCTTTTAAAAAGGGGGAAAATATGACTCCCTTCTTTACTAATCGGAAGGAAGGGATGAGAATAAAGCGCAAGTAAAAAGGATAATTAAGCCAAGACATTGATTCGCCAGCATGGAGCCTCCCGCTATGATTTTTCAATTCAGTTTAATTATAATAATATATCCAGATTAGCTTTCAGACGCAAATTTGAGAGCATAAAGCACGAATTATCAGAAACCGGGGTATATTTCAGACCGCCGGGTTACGCCCGAAAACGAGCTTGAAACCCGGCGGGAACAATTTAATAGTTTTTGGTGGGTTAAAAACCCACACTACTAACAGCTAACAGCTGACAGCTAATTCTATAATAAATTTTTACAAACAATGATGGTTTCATTTTCGCGGAAGGTAAGCAGGTTTACGGCGGGAAGGTGCGGCGGAGCGGCTATCCTGTTGTAAATCGGATATCTGCAGGAAGAAAATAGCGCGGGATTCTTCAAAATCGCGGTCGGAGGATTTAAGCAGGGGTTCAATATCGTCGACGCCCATTCCGATGGATTTCCAGGCATCGCTGTCTAAACGGGGCACTTTCTGATTCATATCACCGTAATTGAGAGCTAAGGAGAACACATCGGCGGTATGTACGATGGCGGTTTGTATTTCATTAGATTTAGATTCATAAGGTTTGTGGTGATATTTTATAACATCTATTATCAATTCCGGCAGTTCCCATTTCTCCGCTAAAATACTGCCGGCGTCAACATGAGTGTATCCTAAAGTGTCATTTTCAGCGTCGAGTGTATCCTGTGAATCACCTTGCAGTTTATCCCACACCTGATTAAAATCGTCCACGAAGAAATACGCTATGATGATTTTTCCGATATCATGCAGTAATCCTGCGATGAAGCAGTCATCATTATCTTTAATCCCCTTCTTGCGGGCGATTAGACGCGATACAATCGCCACTCCTAAACTATGTTCCCAAATCTTGTTGATGATTTCGGCGGCGGCTTTCTGCTCCGAACGAAATAAACCTATGACAGTTGAAGACAATACCATATTGCAGATAGTATCGAATCCCAGCAGTGATACGGCATTCGCTACGGAAGTGATTTTTTGCGGGAAATTATAGAAGGAGGAATTAACTAATTTAAGCAGTTTGGCGGACATCACCGGGTCAGCGGAAATCAAACTTGCGATCTGCTGAGCGGTGGCCCGGGGATCATTTAAAGTCTGCGCCAATCTGACATATATCTGCGGCAATGCGGGTAAATCTTTCAAACGGGCAATCAGATTAAGCTGAGATTTAGTGAGGATCTGCCCGTTACGCAACGCCCTTTCTAATATTATCTTCTTAGCGACGCGCAGGCTCTCCTGCATCACTTCATTGTCCAGTGAATCGCGGAAGCGCTCTTCTATTTGATTTTCCAGCCGTTTTACGGCCTCGGAATCGAAGAATTCAAGTTCGGAGGGAATATCTCTGCCTTCGATGAAAATTTCCCGGATCTTGTATTGGCTCAACTGCTCAATATGCGTCCGGTTAAGCGCTGAACCCGCGGAAAATAACAGCTGACCCTTGGAGGATACTACATCCCGCGCTAGGACACAGCCGTCCGATATGTCCTTAATCGTTATCTTCTTCATTATTACAGCATGATATATGTTTCAAGATACTAAATATCATGCAATAAATCAAGTTGAATTTTAGAAATTCCCAGCGCCTAATAGTCTTAAGGGCGAACATATAGTTTCGCCCCTGTAATATCGGATTTTTTTGTAGGGGCAGACCAATGTGTCTGCCAACTATTCTGCAGCACGGTTTCTCCGAAACCGGGAAATTTTTTGAGACATTAGACGCGAGACTTTAGTCATTAACTTGCAACTCGCAGCTCGAATCTATACACAAAATCCCAGCCTTTATAATAAACGACATTATAGCTTGTTCGATAGTATGTTTTACAATGACTATAATCCCCCTTAGTCCCCCTTTAAAAAAGGGGGAAATCTGACTCCCCCTTTACTAAAGGGGGGAAGGGGGGATTACTAAATGATTAA
>JADHWD010000162.1 GCA_016783645.1 bacterium | reverse complement strand
TTCAACTACCGCTACAAATGTTACCGCAGTATTAACCTGCGAAGATGAGAATGTGACAATAGTTTCCGCTAACGCCGCTTATCCCAACATTGCGCCGAATACTGTAGTGAATCCCACCGGTCAATTCCTGGTGCAGTTAGCTGATAATTTCCTGCAGGGTTACAATATACCCTTCACTATGATTGTCAGTACAGATCAGGGTGATTTTACTTCTATGTTCGATGTGATAGTGAGTTCCGGTGAAATAACTGTATCTTCTTATAGTATCACCGGCGGCAGTTTCAATCCGGGCGACACCGATAATGTTACTATATTTCTCCGCAATATGGGTGAATGGAATCTTGAAGGTGTAACCGGAACGCTCACCACATCAGATACTATGGTCACTATAGTGACCGGAACCTCGTCATTCGGTAATATCGCTGCCGGCGCGCAGGTGAGTAACAGCGGGAATCCTTTTGTGATTCAAGCGCATTCCAATATCACACCCGGCAGACCTGTGAATTTTTCTTTAGAAATCGTAAGCAGTAACGGTCAGACGCAGGAACTAACGGTCGGTATAGTTGCTGGCACAATCACAACGAGCGATCCAGTTGGCCCCGATGATTACGGATATTATTGTATCGATAAAACCGATATGCTGTATTCCCACTGTCCCGTATATGACTGGATTGAAATCGATCCTCATCAGCCAGGCGGACTGCAGGGGATTTGGGTGCCGGTGCCGGATTACGGCGGCGATATCGGTGAATCGACCTGTATCACAATGCCTTTCGATTTCCCCTATTATGGCGAACCCACCGACACATTGACCGTTTGTTCCAACGGCTGGCTCGCTTTTGGGAAGTATGATATGTTCTCGGATTTCCGTAACTATCCTATTCCAACTTGCTTTGGACCTCCGGGGGGAATGTTGTGCCCCTTATGGGATAATTTGAAACTGGGCAGCGGCGGCGTTTATCAATACTACGATCAAACTAATAATATTTTCATTGTGGAATACTCAAACTGCCAGCATAACAGCGGCGGTTCGGAATGGTTTGAAGTGATCTTCTATGACCCGGCTTATTATCTCACATCGACCGGCGACGGAGAAATAGTCTTCCAGTATAAAATTTTCACTCCGGTCGAAGGACCCTATAATGACCATGACTGGTGGACTAACGGCATCATGAATCCGAATCACACAGGTGGATTAGAATATGCTTACTGGAATACATATAATCCCGGTATGGCGGTTATGACTAATGATTTCGCCATAAAATTCACCACTAATGAACCCGTGCTGGATCTAACTCCGGCAGATGTGACTGTGACTTTAACACCGACAGGATCTACAGTGATTCCGCCAAGCGGCGGCTCGTTACAGTTCACCGCTCAAGTAGCTAATAACAGCGGTCAGACGGTAGTATTCGATATCTGGACGACGGCGACATTGCCTAATGGTTCCACTTTTGGTCCGATGCTTTTAAAACCCAATCTAACATGGGGCGCCGGCGCTTCCGCCACAAGGAACCTGATTCAGACTGTTCCTGCGAGTGCGCCCGCCGGAAATTATACTTATCATGCTTATGTCGGTATCAACAGCGGCGGTATTGTCTGGAATGAAGACAGCTTCCCGTTCAGCAAGTCGGGCGTCGACGCTGCCGGCGGCGGAACCTGGAATATCACCGGATGGGATTTGGGAGAATTGACGATTGATGAAAATATACCGGCGAGCTATTCGCTCGGCGGCGCATATCCTAATCCCTTCAATCCGTCAACTGAAATCACTTACGCGCTGCCTTTAGAATCGAAGGTAACGATGGAGGTATATAATACACTAGGCCGTAAAGTAGCAACTTTATTTGACGGTTATCAATCCGCGGGTTATCATACAGTAACTTTTGAAGCGGGAGATCTTTCCAGCGGTATTTACTTCTATACTTTGAAGGCTGGAGATTTCACCGGCGCCAAGAAGATGCTGTTAGTTAAATAATTATTTTTAACCGGGATTCCGTTTAAAAGCGGAATCCTGTGATTATCTGCCGTAATTTCGATAAGAATGTTGAAATTACGGCTTTTTTTTATAATATTAGGATGAATCCTCATACACGATGCTGCGCATGATGACATTGCAGTCTATCCGAGAATAGTAAAAACGCCTATTGTCATTGCGAGCGAAGCGAAGCAATCTCTCTTATTAATAATCAATTAGAGAGATTGCCACAAGGCTTTCAGCCTTTCGCAATGACATTCTCGGACAGATTGTCAGGATTCAAGATAGAGTCGACATTTATGTCAGCCTTTCTTTACCCATTACCCTATAAGCGCTTAATTAAGACATAAATCACAGGATGTAGGGGCGAAGCATTTTAGGGTAACAATAATAATTTCTAGCACTTGCAAAAATGCTTCGCCCCTACAAAAACATTTAATTTGCCCATTACCCTATTTTCAAGATAAACCATCATGCCGCCGCAGCGGCACAACTTTGCATTAAAATATACTGGCAGGTCATACCCGCCTGCGGCGTGCAAGACCTGCCAGAACAGCTTAAACTTATGTATGGTGTCGACTGCGGAGAGTCGACACCACATTGAACTAAACCCTAAACCCTATACCCTATACCCTATTTAAAATATGTTTCAGGCTGAAATCGAGCGAGTTTCCTATAACGGCGGATTACCGGTTTTCGAGAATATATCGCTGAAAATAAAACCGGGAGAGACCGCCTTGTTATGCGGGAGCACTGGCTGCGGGAAGACGACATTTTTACGATGCGTGAACGGTCTAATCCCCGATATCATGCCGGCGGAATTTGCGGGTAATATAGAGTGGCGCGGCCTTCCATTGCGAGCCAACGGTGATGGCGGAACACCATTAAAAATCCGGACGGTTCTGCAAAATCCGTTTCATGCTTTCGCGGCGCAGATGATGAACGGGGGGAGAGCGCAATTGATGAAGATGTTTAAAAATCACGGCAAATCGTTCTATGATTTATCCGCCGGGCAGAGGCAGAAAGCGCTTTTAGAGAATGCTTTTAAATCAAAACCGGATATATTATTACTCGATGAACCTTTAGCGCACCTGGATGAAGCGAATACCAATAGATTTTTGGAACTATTACAATTTAGAAAATCAGGAAAAACCGGCGTCACAATTATCGCTGAACATCGGGACAGGGATTTGAGCGCTCTGATAGATGTGCAGATAGAAATAAAAAATGGGACACATGAAAGCGTTATTTATCCTATCTCACCTGATTTCCGCCGGATTGATTCCGAAGGAGATGATTTAGCGGTCTTGACAAATGTGTCCGTTAAACTCGCCGGTGTTAAGATATTGCATGGATTGAATTTAACTCTTCACCGCGGTGAAACGGTAGGAATCACCGGGAACAACGGGTGCGGGAAAACTACATTGGGAAGAGTAATATTGAAACGGTTGAAACCGGATCATGGGCGGGTGGAGTATAGAGACCGTAATATCAAGACCGCATTGATAAGTGAAAATCCGGTATCGCAATTTTTATGCGGCAGCGTCTGTGATGAAACCGCTTTCTCCGCGCAGAATTTCCAGACACCGGCCGAGATAGTAAATGAACTTAAAAGATGTCTGGAAATAAATCATCTGGATGCTATATCCCCGTTTATCTTGAGTCATGGTCAGCAGGTGCGTGTATCCGCGGCGGCGGGGCTGGCGCATGACCCGGATATAATTGTATTCGATGAACCTTTTCAGGGACAGGATAATAACGGGCGGGAACGGATGAGTTGTCTAATCAAGGGATTGCAGAAAGCCGGGAGAGGAATTGTAGTCATATCGCATGACGCTGACTTCCTGCATAAATCGGTTGATATTTTATATAAACTGGAGAACGGTGAATTGCGGGAGTTGAATTGACAGGATTACGCAGAACCGCTTATCTGGCGGTGTTCGGAGCGGTATGGGGAGGTATGGAGATGGTGATGGGAGGGATACTGCATTCCATGCAGATTCCGTTGCGGGGGATGATAATGTCCACTATCGGAGCGTTCATTCTATGCGCCGGAAGATTATGGATTGGGGGAAGAGGAACCGCTGTTTCCATCGGCGTAATCACAGCGTTCCTGAAATTGTTCAGCATCGGGGGATTAGTTTTGTCACCCGCTATCGCAATCATAATGGAAAGCTTGATTGCGGAAATCGTATTTGATATAATGGGCGCTAAGCGGTTGAGTTGTCTGATTTCAGGAATGGGGATAGTCTTCTATTCAATTCCGCATAAGATTTTTTCCCTGCTGGTGATTTACCGCCGGGAGCTAACAAGTCTTTATCAAACTTTGATAGAAGAGAATATCGAATTGTTCAGTTCGCCGGGTTCAATACCGGTTATTTTGGTAGTATCAATATATGTATTACTGCATATAGCGGCGGGGGCTTCCGCCGGATTGGCTGCTTATACTGTGACTCTCAATGTGAAAAAGCGAACGGGGAGCGGTTAAATTCTAGCCAAAGATATTTGAAATTAGATATTTGATATGTGATATGTGATTTGAGAACCGAAAACAGAGAACAGACTGACGAGACTTGAGACTTTGACTCGAAACTCAAATCTCGCAACTCGAATTTATAATTAGCGACAATAATTTTAGGTATTTGTGCGACCCCTTTAGGGTCGAACCGTTTCGTTTAATTTATACCGTAGGTTTCACCTACGGCTATTCACATGCGTCCCTTTCAGGGTCGAATACTAAGACATATGTTCATGTAAAAATTGGTCTCTAAAGAACAAATATTATTGTCGTTTATTATAAATGAAATTTCAAAACATAATAATCTGTATTTCTGTCTCCTTAATAATAGCCGCTTTAGTCCTTCATAATTTGGGATTGACAGCGGCGGTAATGGCGGCGGTCATCCTGATTGTATTATTTGACAGAAGCGCTCTGCGGTATATAATCGGCCGAAAGTTTTGGATAATAATGGCTTTAACGGCGGTGACAATTCCGTTTTTATTTGGGAAAAAAGATATAATCATCGCCGGAGCGGGGTATTCCTCGGACATGTTTATATTATTACTTCGCATGGGGATGCGGGGATTTTTGGTGTTCAGCGGTATGACATTGATACGGAGGCATGTTCCGCCCTCCGCTATCGCCGGATGGCTTTTAAAATTCGGGTTCAATCAACTTGCGGTGATAATTCCCATGTCATTGCAATTAGTTCCGGCTTTGCTGGAATCATCGCGGGTGATATATGATAATTGGGCGCACCGCGGCGGATGGCGGAGAAACAGGATGCGAAATTTGAGATTATTATTGGAGAGCCTTATGCTGGGCTGGGTTCAGCAGGCGGAGGACTTGACGCTGGCGCTGGCGCTGGAAAGAATGGAGCGGAGTAATAATAAGTCTGCAAGTAAAGAAGAATCTCCCTGCTGGATTCTGTGAATCTTTATTTCGTTCAATCCGTTTGATTCGTTGTGAATATCACATGTCAGAACCACTGATTGAGCTGAAAAAACGCTGATTACACCGAAAATAATCAGTGAAATCAGTTAAATCAGTGATTCGGATAATAGAGTTTAACTTGAAAAAGAGGGAAAAAAGGCTAAATTAGAAGGTTATCTTTGAATTGAAATTATTTACAAGATGCAAGGCGCGAATTACAAGGTATTTCCCGGTTTCGGAGAAACCGGGCTGCCGGCTAAAATATTATTAAATAACATCGTTATTCAAAATACAAACGGAGTTTTACTAATGTCAGTAATCTTGAATGGTAAAAATCTTACTATCGAAGATGTAGTAAAGGTAGCGAGGAACTATGAGAAGGTCGATGTCCATCCCGAAGCTTGGGAGCGAATCAAGAAGTGCCGTAAATTTCTGCAGAAAAACATCGAATCCAATACGATAATGTACGGCGTGAACACCGGTATCGGCGAACTGTCTGAAGTTATATTAACGCCTGAACAGGTGGAGAAATTCCAAAAGTATCTGATATACAGCCACGCAGCAGGATATGGTGAACCTATAGCTGAAGACAATGTCCGCGCCGCTATATTGTCCCGCATCAATGTTCATTGCAACGGATTATCCGGAATGCGTCCGATTGTAACGCAGACGATGGC
Organism: bacterium; assembly: GCA_016783645.1. GTDB lineage: Bacteria > Electryoneota > Tariuqbacteria > Tariuqbacterales > JADHWD01 > JADHWD01. Next base: position 1,470 of record JADHWD010000162.1, on the reverse strand, counting down.
CGATATGTTGAATAAGGGTGTTACACCGGTGATGTGCCAGCGGGGTTCAGTAGGAGCTTGCGGGGATTTAGCGCCGATGTCGCAGATGGCTTTGGTGTTGATCGGTGAAGGTGAAGCGTTTTTCAAAGGCGAAAGATTACCCGCCGCTGAAGCGATGAAGCGCGCCGGTATTCCCACTATCATGTTTGAACAGCGCGACGGGCTGGCTGCCATTAACGGCTCCAATGTTATAACCGGCATGGGTTCATTGATGGTATATGAAGCGGAGAAGTGGCTTAAGATGCAGGATATCGCGGCGGCGATGACTTTGGAAGCGTTGAACGCCAATATGAAGGCTTATGACGATAGACTGCATAGAGCCAGGGGTTATTCGGGAGCGATCGCCTGCGCGGAGAATATCCGCCGCATCACCGAGGATTCGGAGGTGCTGGCAATCGGCCGCAAGAAAGTGCAGGACGCTTACAGCCTCCGTTCCACACCGCAAGTCGCCGGAGCGGCTAAAGATACGATGGTATTCGCCCGCAAAATGTTTGAAGTGGAATTGAACGGGGTAGGAGATAATCCATTGTTTTTCCCTGATGATGAAATTGTATTGACCGGGGCGAATTTCCAAGGCACACCTTTGGCTCTCGCTATGGAATATTTGGGCACAGCCGTCACCACTGTCGCCGTTTTATCGGAGCGCAGATTGAACCGCTTATTGAATCCCCATCTCAGCGTGGGACTCCCTGCGTTCTTAACTGAAGGGGCGGGGATGTTCTCCGGGATGATGCTGTCGCAGTACACCGCGGGGCAGATGGTGAATGAAAACCGGGTATTGTGCAATCCCGCCGCTACCGGTTCGATTCCTGCCGCCGCCGATCAAGAAGACTTCGTGTCGATGGGTATGACCACCGCGATCAAGACCCGCCAGATAATGGACAATAACTATGCGATACTGGCTATCGAATTCATGGCCGCCGCTCAAGCATTAGATTTCAGGAAGGGCAAGCCGGGCAAGGGTTCGCAAGCCGCTCATGAAGTCATCAGAAAGTATATCGATCATCTGGATGAGGACAGACCGCTTTATAACGACCATAACAAACTGGCGGCGGTGGTGAGGTCCTTTGAGATATTGGAAGCCGTGGAAAGCGTCATAGGCGAATTGAAGTGATGAATATCGGGTAATTGAGTGATTATTACCTTAATTCTGATTTTCTTGCTTTTTCTGGCAGAAAATCGTGTATCAAGATATTTTTAAAAGTTTCGAGTTTCGAGCTGCAAGTCAAAAACTGTCAGTTTCGGATTTCGAATTTCGAGCTTCGGATTTTGTGCTTTTTGCGTTTACTAAAGTCTAAAGTCTAGCCAAAGATATTTGAAATTTTATATTTGCCACAGAGAACACAGAGATACAAAAGGCTAAAGATTCAAGATAATTAACAGGGATTAAGGGGATGAAAGGGATAAAAAATGCAATCTTTGGGAAAAACT
>JADHWD010000161.1 GCA_016783645.1 bacterium | reverse complement strand
CCAGTTATCAAATCACCGATATTCTAATTGTTTTTTTCTAAAGCAGGGGCGAAGCATTTAAACAGAATAGTATCTTCCAATTTCACCGCTCCTTTACAAATGCTTTGCTCCTACAACAATTTTTTATCCCTTTTATCCCTTAATCCCTGTTAATTATCTTGAGTCTTTAACCTTTTGCATTGTGTATCTCTGTGTTCTCTGTGGTGAATATCAAATTTCAAATATCTTTGGCTAGCCTTTTATCAGAAACCGCACCCTTTATCGTCATTCCGGCTTGTCCGGAATCGGCTCCAATTTACCAACCGATTCCCGACGCGCTTCGCTTGCGGGAATGACGAAGATTGTGGTTTTTTCATAGGGCTAAAATGTTACCAAATATCTAATATCTAATATCACATATCTATTTTAAATACAACACTTTCCTTTCCAATCCCTGACAGCCCGGGGCAGAAATCAGATAAACTCCCGCCGCCTTCCCTTCCGGTTTCCAATATACAGCGGGATCCCCCGGATTCAAGATCAGACTCTCTACCTTCTGCCCGAAAATATTATATATACTCACTTCCAATTCATCATATATTCCTGACGCAATAATCCTGATCCGGCTGTTGAAAGGATTGGGATAGGCGTTTAAACTTAGATTAACCGGTATCAGCGAACGGCTGTCAACATACAAATAATCCAGCGCCATTTCCACCGCCGCCAATGCGTCCCATATTCCCCATCCGTTGAGAGTATCAGGATTAGCAGATTGACTGGCTGTTGTATGCATAATATCAATCACCTGCTGCGGCGTCAATTGCGGATTTGCTTGCAGCAACAGAGCGCATATTCCGGCGGTCATAGGGCAGGAGAACGATGTCCCGCTGCCGGATTGGTAATTATATAAGGAATATATGGAGGCGACCCGCACAGAACTGCCCTGAGCCATACCGTCCGGTTTTATCCGCCCGTCATAAGTGGGTCCCATCGAAGAATAGGAAGCCCGGACCCCGGAATATTCGAGCGCGCCGCAGGAGATCACCCCGGGCGCATCGGCGGGGGCATTCATCTTGTTATTCGGATAACTCGAAGAACCATCGTTGCCCATGGAATTGACCATGACAATCCCGTGTTCGAAAAAGGCGATATTGGCGGCTATGGAAGTAACCGCGGTCCATCCGTCCAAATCCTCATAGCTGTACCAATCGGAATAGCTGACGGAAGATGAAATCACATCCACACCGATGGAGTCCATCCATTCTACCCCCGCCACCCACCAGTCTTCTTCGATAGGTCGTTCAAAATCGGTGTTTTCGGTTTTCGCCAGAACATATTGGGCGGCGTAAGCCGGTCCTACTAATCCGCCGGGATCGTAGCCCGCAACCACTGACAGCGTCTTAGTGCCGTGCGAACCCTCCCCCGCCTGCCCCTCCTCGTCATCCACGATGGAATCGCCGTTGACAAAATCCCAAGCCGCTAATAAATCGAGCTGTGAGAAGCAGATATGTTCCAGGTTATTCCAGCCGGCGTCGCAGCTTCCTATCAGCACTCCCGCGCCGTCATATCCCATTTCATGCACGGGCGGCAGGTTGACCATCGCCGCCTGATGATAGGATAATCCGTAAAAAGCTGAATCCGCCGGGAAACGCTGATTCGACGGCTCCGAATCTTTAATCACTGAAGGTTTCCGCAGAACGACGGGTTCTACCTTTTCCACAAAATCCAGCGATTCGATCACCAATTTAAGCGGGGCTTCGAGTTCCGCTGAAACCGCGTTGAGATACTTGGAAACTACCCTGATATTGACGCCCAAATTAGAAATACAATCGATATAGCTCTGATTGACTGGCAGATCATATTCATCGCACAGATTGTCATTCATAACCTTCTGGCGGCGGAAAAGCGCTTTTTCCGTCAGGTTATCTTTCAATCCATCATAAATCCGCTCTATCTCAGCTTGACTATCGAAGCCTTTATCCATGAAATAGATCCAATACACTTCACCTGCAAAACTAATACAGGGCGGAATTGCAAGGAGTAATAATATTGATATCAGAATCGGTTTCATAGAAAGTCTGCAAGTCTGCAAGTTGACAAGTTTGCAAGTTAAAAACCACTGTTCTGGCAGTTTTTGCACGCCGCAGGCGCATGAACACCAGTAACCGGCCGATTCCGGACAAGCCGGAATGACGAATATGGGAAGCGGTTTAACAAAATTGAAATATTCAAATCACATATCACATATCTAAAATCATATATCAAAGGTTAATCCCCTTCGGACTTGGCTTTCTTCTTTCCGGCTTTATATGTGTCATAATCGGTGATTTTGACTTTCATATCGATTCTTTCAAGGGGATTATCCCGCTGGTCGCGCTCTTGCGATACAATCATATCGGCTGTATCTATCCCTTCAATCACCTTGCCGAAGACGGAATAATTGCCGTCGAGGGAAAAGCCGTCGGCTGCCATGATGAAGAACTGCGAACCGGCGCTATTGGGATCCTGAGCTCTCGCCATCGATACAATACCTTTAGCATGTTTGATATCGTTGAATTCGGCGTTGATAGTGTAGCCCGGGCCGCCCATTCCGTCGTTGGAGCGGTTTTCATCTTTGGAATTAGGATCGCCGCCTTGAATCATGAAACCGGGGATGACGCGGTGGAAAGTGCAGCCGTCGTAGAAACCCTCTTTCGCCAGTTTCTTGAAATTCTTCACATGACCGGGAGCTTTGTTGTCGAAGAACTCAATCACGATATCACCGAACTTGGTGGAGATCACCGCCACCTCTTTGTACTTGGCGCAAGCGCCGCTAAATAGGAATGTGCAGAGCGCCATGAAAATAAACAGTTTTTTTAACATTTTAATTCCTTAGTGTTTAGTACCTAAATTCTGATTTTCGTGTTATTTCTGGCAGAAAATCATGTATCAATATATTATTTAAGAGCTTCTAGCTACGAGTTTCGAGCTGCGATTCAATAACAGTCAGTTTCGGATTTCGAATTTCGAGCTTCGGATTTTGTACTTTTTTCTTTTACTAAAGTCCAAAGTCTAAAGTCATGAGCCTTGAGTCTTGAGTCTTGAACCTCTTTAGTTCCGGCTCGTCCGGGTTAGGGTTTGGGGTTTAGGGTTTATACTAAACGATATAATAAATTGTTCGGAAATATATTTTACAATAATTCTAATCCCCCTTAATCCCTATAAGCGCTTAAATAAGCGGAATTATATATTTTTACAGGGCGAAGCATTTTTGCCATCATTAACGCATTTCTACAATCTTTCCAAAATGCTTCGCCCTAGCAGGATGCATATTCAAATTTAGATAGGGGCAGATGCCGTCTCTCCCTGCAAGTCATCCCACATTTGTAGGGGCGGGGTTCCCCCGCCCTGATTTAAACGGATATTTTTGGGCGCGGAAACCGCGCCCCTACATCATGTGTTTTATACCTTTTTCAAGCGCTTATGCCCTTAATCCCCCTTTAAAAAAGGGGGAAATCCGACTCCCCCTTTACTAAAGGGGGGAAGGGGGGATTATTAAATGATTAAAATTAATGCCGCTCATTTTATAATTCGATAAAGTGTTTAATTTTTATCTCAAATCACATATCAAATATCAAAAATCAAATATCTAAAATCACATATCAAAACATAAACGGGCCTGTAGGAATATCGCGGCTGGCGGCAACCAGCTTGATTCCGTTTCTCAATGCCAGGGAATTTTCCCTTAATGCGATCTCCGGATGATTGTTTTCCCCACTGAGATGCGCCAGTATGACAAGTTTAGTTTTATCAGTAAGATTATTCCTCAATGCGGCGGCGCATTGGGCGTTGGAAAGATGACCGTATTGGGATAAAATCCGTTGTTTCAAATCGTCGGGATAGGACCCGTTCATCAGCATCTCGACATCATGATTGGATTCAATCATCACCGCATCGCAAAAGGGAATAGCCTCCATGAGGCTGTCTGGAGCGTATCCCATATCGGTGGCTATCATCATTTTTTTTCTGCAGGTCTCCACGATGTAGCCCACAGGTTCCGCCGCATCATGCGGTAATGGAATTGCGCTGATATTGAATCCGTCTAATATCAAATTGAAATAGAACGGCTGAACTTCAACATTCATAAACCTCCGCATCACTCTGAAAGCGGTGCCGGGAGTGGCATAGACTGGATACCTATGGTATTTTGTTAAAACTCCCAATCCTTTGATATGATCGTAATGCTCATGCGTCAGCAGAACCGCTTGTATATTTTCAATGGGGATTCGGTGATGTTTTAACAAATTAACGATACGGCGGCGGGATATACCGGCGTCGATCAATAAACCTTGACCATCTTCCTCTATATATATACAATTGCCTCCGCTCCCCGAAGCCAGAGATAAAACTTTCACTGAAGCCTGCTTCCCGGCTTGACTAATTCAATATTCTTCCTGCACAACGGACAGGAGCTGGCGGACCAAGTGGGCAAATCAACTTTCATCAAAGATTTATATGGAAGTCCCAAATCCACGGATCCTCCGGCGCGGTCAGCTAACAGCCCCACTCCCATGATCCTCGTTCCCGCCTTTTGTGCTATATCGATGGCTTCTTTCACCGAACCGCCGGTGGTCATAATATCATCGAGTATCAGGGTTTTTTCGCCCGGATGCAGGATAAATCCGCGTCTCAATGTGAGGATATTATTTTCTTTCTCTAAAAATACCGCCCGGCAGTTCAACTGCCGCGCCGCTTCCGAAGCCATAATCACGCCTCCTAAAGCGGGTCCTACTACCGTATCCACATTGATCCCATCGAAACGCTCCAGCAATTCGGCTATAAGCTTGGAATGCAGCCGGGGTCTTTCAAATATGCGGAATTTTTCCAGGTAAGCGTCGCTGTGCCGGCCGGAACTCAATAAAAAATGGCCCGTCAACAGCGCGCCGCACTCCCGGAAAATATTTTCAATTTCATTTTTGTTCATATTTTTTTAAAATTTGATTAATGCTGTCCCGTAACTTTTTCGCCGCTGAAGCGGCGGCTTCGGCGAAATCCTTCCCCGATGAAGCGTATATTATCCCTCGCGATGAATTGATCAAACTTATACCATCCCATTCCACCATGGTACCACTGACAGCCCGCTCCAAATCGCCGCCCTGCGCCCCTATACCCGGTATGAGCAGGGGCAGTTCGGGAGCGATGCTTCTCACTCTGGCAATATAATCTTGCTGAGTGGCGCCAACTATTAATCCGATGTTATCGCTCACATTCCATTCGACAACCTTTGAGGCTATACTTTCAAACAACATCTGCGGTTCGCCTTGAAGTTGGAAATCGGAAGCGCCGGGATTGGAGGTTAAAGTGAGGATGAAAGCTCCTTTATCTTTCCGGGAGATGAAAGGCTCTACCGCATCATATCCCATATAGGGGTTGACCGTGGCCATATCGGCTCCTAATTTATCAAATATAGCTTCGGCGTACTTCGCCGCTGAAGAGCCGATATCTCCCCGCTTGCCGTCAGCGATAATAAGCCGGTCTTTAGGAATACAATCGATCGAACCTTTAAGGACATAAAATCCGATTTCTCCCAGCGCTTCATAGAAAGCCAGATTCAGCTTATAAGCCGCGGTGAAATCTACTGTTGATTCGATTATCGACCGGTTGAAACCGATGAGTTCATCAGGAGTATCTCCTTTAACAGGTTCCGGCAGGCGCTTGATATTGAGATCGAGCCCTACACACAGATATCCGCCCGATTCCTTGACCGCCGTTTCGATTTTCTGTTTGATATTCATAACTATTTTTTAATTTTCTAGATCCTCAAATCGCCTGGCGGCATGGGGGTTTATCCTGAAAATAGGGGTAAAGGTTCAAGGGTAATGGGTCAAGAAAAAAAGACTAAAACCGCCGTCATTCCGGCTTGTCCGGAATCGGCTGGTACTACTATGTATGTGCCAATTCTGGACGCGCTTCGCTTGCCAGAATGACGAAAATTGAGGTTATTTGATAGAACTAAAATGTTACCTATCTTCAGTTCAAATTCCTTCGGTAAACAAGATCCATCCCTCCAGCGTCCATACCCCGATGAAGAAAAACACTCCCATCCTCCAAGCAAACTTTACCATCCAACCGGCGGATGACATCCGCGTTTTCCATCCTTCAGCTAAAGAAGCGCTCAATAGAAAAAGCGGAATCATCGGCGAATGGAAACGCGAAGAACCGAAATATACCGCAGCGATTATCATATAAGTCAGAAATAGAACTGAAACCAATTTCCGCCATTCACCCCGCTTCCCGAAAAACCATCCTGTCCACCCGGATATGACAGCTGTCCCGTAACACAAAAAAGTCACCAGACTGATCCACCAGGGTACTTGCCGGTAAGCCGCCGCATATCCGCCCTTGCTGTCAAGCGAAAAAACCGCTATTAGCAATTCCCCTTCGCTCCGAAAAAGATGAGCCCATTTCAATATGATCCGCCCTAATGATTTCAAGGGCTCGTCAGCAATCGCATTAAGAGCCAATTTGCGAAGCGCAGCGCCGCTCTCAACCTCCTCGGAAGGCATCTTTACTTTCGGTTGAACCCATTTATAGCCTCCTGTCGCTTGAGGATTATTTCCGACCCACAAATTAGCTCCGCTATTGGTGGTGATCACCGGAATCCCCATCACCAGCGCATTCCTCACCATCCAAATTGAGACTACTAATAAAGTAACGGCTAATACGGTAAATATATAGGTATTGAACAGCCGCCGGGGTGAACGAAAGAGCGCCGCCGGAAGCAAAACCACTGCGAAAGCTTTGACTAATCCGGCGTATCCCGCCGCCAATCCGGTTGCGATAGCTGAAGATAGTCTTCTCTCCGGAATACTGTCTTCTTCAACAAAGAATCGGCTTACTCCTAAAATCATTCCCCATTGCAGCGCGGTGAAAAGCGTTTCCGACAGTAAAACCGCGGGATATAAGAGGTCGGGGACATATAAACACCCTACCCAAACCGCCCGTTTCGCTGAGCGGTCACCTCCGAATCGATAAGCCGTCATTCCCAGTAATATTACCGAAAACGCTGAAATGAACACTTGAACCCATCGAACAATGCGAGGATCCGGGGCAGATAAAAAATACACTATGCCAATGAACAACGGATATCCTACCGGACGGTAAGCGGTGGGATTGCCGTCTTGTATATAGCCTTTGCCCTCTGCAAGGCAAACTCCCAGCCGGTGATAATCAGCGGCGTCGCTTTGCAATTCCGGTTGTAGGATTGCATTAATCCCGGTGCGGAGAGCTATGGCTACAACTATAATCCAAATATATCTTTTTATTAGAATATTTACCAGTAGGATAACCGATGAAGATTTAACCACGAATGAACACGAATTATTGTTAAGAATCAATCTACGATATGATGTAGGTGGGTTGAGAACCCACCTACGACTCGTTCCCACGCTCCCGCGTGGGAATGCATACTGATCGCTATTTTCAGGATAAACCCTAATGCGCCGGCGGCGCACAACTTAGCATGAAAATATCGGCTCTGGGCTTTGGACTTTAGACCCAGGACTCAAGACCCAAGACCCAAGTGCTGGCAGGTCACATCCGCCGTACGGCGGACAAGACCTGCCAGAACACAAAA
>JADHWD010000160.1 GCA_016783645.1 bacterium | reverse complement strand
GCCAACGGTCAGACTAATACAGGACCTGCTTACCGCCGCTATAATATGTACACCGGACCTAACGCCCGTGAACTGCTGGAACCCTCATATGGTTATAATATGCAATGGCCTGACCATCAACCCTTCCCTGCAGGAGTGGCGATTCTATATCTGCGGGGCATTGAATCTGAATATGAGGGGACAAGTCCAATTACTAATCCATCATATCCCGGTGTCTTCCTCGATGATTCAACTCCGCAGGTGGTGGGCGTTGTGCACGCCAAGGTTACCATGTTCCCGGATGTGGCGGCCGATGCGGCGAATATCATATTCTTAAGAACTCCCTAAGCTTATAGGAGGCCGGACTTTAGTCCGATGCCTTAGCAGTTGTAGAACGGCAGCCAGGTTTCTCCGAAACCGGGGAATCCAATTTGATTTACTGGCAGGTCACACCCGCCTACAGCGTGCAAGACCTGCCAGAACAAGAGTATATTCACCTTTTCTTGACCCTTGACCCTTTACCCTATTTTCAAAATAAACCCTCATGCGCCGGCGGCGCACCCCGAAGCATGAAAATATTTTCAAGGGCGACCGCAAGGGTCGCCCCTACAGCCCAATGATTATTTGTAGGGGCAGACCCATGTGTCTGCCCTTCTCCGGCTCGAAACTCGCAACTCGAATCTATTTTCAAAATAAAAAATACCCATACGAAATAGGAATTGAATAATAATATGGAAAGCGCAAGCGCAACAATGAAAAAGATTGGCGAGCTGTTAATTGATTCGGGTCTTGTGACCGAAGAGAATGTCCAGCAGGCTCTTAATGAACAGCCTCAGAAGCACGGCATGCTTTTAGGCGAACTCCTGATCGAACACGCTTTAATCGTCGAAGAAGATGTGTATAGAGCGTTATCTCAGCAGATGGGTATCTCCTTCTACAACAATGATAAACTGCTCAGCGCTAAGGAAGATGTAGTCCGCATAATCCCGGAAGCGTTCGCAAAAGAGAATCGTCTGTTAGCGGTGGAAAGCGTCAATTCCACCCTGCGGGTAGCTATGTCTGAGCCCGATGATATCATCGCTTTGGACAATGTGCAGAAGCTGACCGATATGCATGTCGAACCGGTGTTATCCACCCCGGGCGGCATTCTATCGGCTATTGATCAGCTCTATGTGAGAATCCGCACTCAAGGTGAAGTTAAAGATGTGATAGGCGACCTGCAGTTCTTCGCCGAAGCGGATAATGAAGAAGAAGGCATGGTGGATATGACAGCGGCGCACTCGGAATTGAGCGATGCGCCGCTGGTAAAATTAGTCAATATGATAATCGCCGAAGCTTTAAAAGAGAGAGCGACTGATATTCATCTCGAAGTGCAGAGTGATCATGTATCGGTGCGCTACCGCATCGACGGCGTGCTGATGGAAATGATGCGTCCGCCCAAATCGGCGCATGCCGGTATCGTATCCAGATTGAAAATCATCTCCAAACTGAATATCGCCGAAAAACGGCTTCCGCAGGACGGAAGATTCACCATCATCTCGCCGGATAAAGAAACCGATGTCCGCGTTTCGGTCCTGCCTTGTGTCAACGGTGAAAAAATAGTGCTCCGCCTGCTCGAAAAATCCTCTTTCACCTGGAATTTGACTAATCTGGGATTTGAAGACCGGGAATTGAAGATATTCCGCCGCTGGATCAAACAGCCCTATGGTATGGTCATAATATCCGGTCCTACCGGTTCCGGAAAATCGACCACCCTCTACGCCGCCCTTAATGAGATCAAATCCAGCGAGGATAACATCACCACCGTTGAAGACCCGGTTGAGTATCACATGGACGGTATCAACCAGGTGCAGGTTAAACCCAAAATCGGCTTGACCTTCGGTTCCACCCTGCGGCATATACTGCGCCAAGACCCGGATAAATGCCTCATCGGTGAAATCCGCGATGCTGAAACCGCCGATATCGCAGTCAAATTTTCACTTACTGGACACTTGGTATTCTGCACCCTGCACGCCAACGATGCGCCTTCAACTATCACCCGTTTCCTCGATATCGGAGTCCCCGCATTCCTCGCAGGTTCAGTGATCAATTTAGTGATGGCTCAGCGTCTGGTGCGGAGAATCTGCAAGAACTGCAAAGAGGAGTATACTCCCACCAAGTCTGAAATCGAGGATCTCGGTATGAATTATGAGGAGGTTAAAGATAATTTATTCTATCAAGGCAGGGGTTGTGTTCATTGCCGGGGAACAGGATATTTCGGCCGGACTGGTATCTTTGAAATACTTGAGATGAGACAGCCCATCAGGAGGCTGGTATTCGACTCCGCCAACATTGAAGATATCCGCGAAAGAGCTCTGGCGCTGGGTATGAGGACACTGCGAGACGCCGGTATCACCAAAGTTTTAAAAGGCAGCACCACTATCCAGGAAATACAAAGAGTCACGGTTCAGGAATATTAAAGTGAACTATTTGATTTGTGATTGAAAATTCAGGATCCGAATAGCGAATACTATTCATTAATTACCCAATATCCTTAAGATGGCAACTTTCAATTATATAGTAAAAGACTCTGCCGGCCAGCGGATTGAAGGGGCTTTAAAAGCCGCCAGCGTGGAATCGGCGCTGGATAATCTCAAGCGTAAAGGTTTGACGGTTATTTCGGTGAAAGAAGCCCGCTCCGATATATTAGGAGCGAAACAATCCATAGTCGATCAGGTCGCCGCCTCACTGTACCGAATGAGGACGCGTGTTCCTTTGAAAATTGTGGTGTTCTTCACCCGGCAGATTTCTACAATGTTCTCCGCCGGATTGACCATAGAAAAATCTGTAAGCAATCTTCTGCATGAGGAAAAAAATCCCCGTTTCCGCAAAGTACTTGCCCGGGTGGCTAATGATATAAAAAAAGGCCTAGCGCTTTCGGAAGCCCTCGCCAAACATCCCGGCGTTTTTAATAATCTCTTTGTCGCCTTAGTGCATGCCGGGGAAATTTCCGGAAGTCTGCATATAGTGCTGGAACAGTTAGCGGATTATCTTGAAACGGTGGCGGAAACGCGGAGGAAAGTTATTTCAGCGATGTCATATCCCGCCTTCGTGCTGGTTTTCATGATAGGTATCATCGCATTATTGCTGCTTTTCGTTATTCCCCAGTTCACTGAAATTTACGATAAATTCGGCGCTAATCTGCCCGGACCTACCAGAGTGCTGGTGGGAGTAAGTCAATTAATAAGTCAGAATTTCATTACTGTATTTTTCCTTTCTGTTTTAGGATTATCTGTTTTATGGGTATTGTCCCTTACCGAACGGGGAGGATATATTTTTGACACATTAAAACTCCAGATACCCATAATGGGGATGCTGGTGAAGAACTCAATCATGAACCGTTTCGCCAAGACTTTCGGCATCCTCATCGGCGCCGGCGTCCCCGTTCTGGAATCGATTGATTTAGTTCAAAAAGTTGTCGGCAACAAAGTTGTCGAACGCGGTTTGAATCTGGTGAAGAGTTTGGTCAAAGACGGATTCTCTATTTCCGTGGCGATGAAAAAATCTTTAGTTTTTCCGCCAACTTTAATACAGCTTGTATCGACCGGTGAGGAGACCGGTGAGATGGATAAGCTGTTGAATAAAGCGGCGTATTTTTATGAAAAACAGGTCGATTCTATCGTAGACAGGCTGACATCCTTGATAGAACCCCTGCTCATCGTCTCCATCGGCTCCGTGATAGCGGTTATCATTATTACGGTATACCTGCCGGTATTCCAGCTGGGTATGGCGCTTAGACAGGGCTTATAAATAGAAGAAAGGCGCTCGCAAGAGCGCCTTTTTTAATTATGGAATTTCATACTTTACCACAAGATTTATATCCGGTAATACTGCCCTTCACTTTCATCATGGGGCTGGCGATGGGCTCCTTCGCTAATGTGCTGATATACCGCCTGCCCCGCAATATGTCGATAATCAAGCCTTCTTCACATTGCCCGCACTGTAAAAAATCGATATCTCCCTTAGAAAATATCCCCCTGATAAGCTACATATTCTTAAAAGGAAAATGCCGGTCCTGCGGTGCCAGAATATCACTGCAGTATCCGATTGTTGAATTGATGATGGGAATATTGTTCACCGCAGTCATGATAAAGTGTGGCTTTAACTGGCTTTTTTTATTTTATTCCGGATTCTGTTTCATCTTAGTCGTGCATGCTTTCATAGATTATCAGCATTTCCTGCTACTCGATGTCCTTAACATCGCCGGGGCTGTGCTGGGATTATTATGCTTGATTCTCGTTCCCGATTTATCTCTGAAAAACGGGCTTTTCGGAGCGTTGGCGGGCGGGGGAGCTTTGCTATTAATATACATCTTCACGCGATTGGTATTCAAGCGGGAAGGGATGGGGATAGGCGATATAAAAACGGCGGCGGTCTACGGTCTTTTTTTAGGGCCGATTCATACCGGATTTATGCTGCTCGCCGCATCATTAATCGGCGTAATATGGGGGATCATCCGCCTCATAGCCAAAGGTGAAAAGATGCTGCCCTTCGGAACATTAATGGCTGTTTCATCGATAGTAACATTATTTTGGGGCGGAGACATCATTGGCTGGTATTTCAATCTGATTCCTTGAAAATAAATTTGCAGGTTTGCAAGTTAAAAAATATGTTGTTGTAGGGGCGAAGCATTTTAATTTAACGACTTGTGCTAGTTGAAATCTATGTCTATATATATTGATATTAAATACTTACAATTTTTCGTTATTTCAGAGTAGCTGGGTTCTGGGAACTAAAGGCTGGAAATTAAATAAATATCGATATAATTTTATGTCTAGCCCCTAGTGTTCTGTCAACAACAATATGTTAGGTAATCCCACATTTTGTTCCTGCCGGGAACATTTTTCACTTTTACCCATAGAATTTGACCTGATAGAACACTAGACACTTTTTAATATTTCGTTAAGTACTAGAATATCAAGAATATATAAAGTAGTTTTAACTAGCACAACGCGTTAATTTAATAAAAATAATCTTGCTCGTTTGTAAAAAATGCTTCGCCCCTGCGATTTATTTATTACCGTGAATCCGGCATTTTATACCTAAAAAACCAGATTGCATACGAAAACCGCCGCCAGTATTCCGGCCGCATCGGCGCATAACGCCGCCGGCACCGCATGCCGCGATTTCCTGATACCCACCGATCCGAAGTAGACCGCCAGAACATAGAATGTAGTTTCGGTGGAACCCATCATAGTGGAAGCGAGTCTCCCGATGAATGAGTCAGCTCCATGTGTAGTTATAAGTTCGGTCATCACTCCCAGAGCGCCTGATCCCGACAAAGGTCTTATCAGCGCCAGCGGTATTGTTTCCGCCGGCATACCGATGATTTCGGTGAAGGGTGATATGACAGACGCGAAAAACTCCATAGCTCCCGAATGCCTTAAAGCGGCGATGGAACATAATATAGCGACTAGGTAGGGTATTATTCGGATGGCGATATTGAATCCCTCTTTAGCGCCTTCGACAAAACTTTCATATACCCTGACTTTTTTTAAAAGCCCCGCTGTGATGATTATCAATATCACAACCGGGATGACCCAGTTTCCGAATTCATTCATGAAAGAGCTTAAACCTGTGTTATTCATCATTCAGCCCTCCTTCTGCGCCGGTTGATTCGAGCGAATAGTTTGCTGGCTATTACTGCGGTGATGGTGGAAACGCAGGTGGCGAAGATGATAGTTCCGATGACTTCCGTTGGATTGTTAGAACCAGCGGAAGCTCTAATTCCGATTATAGTGGCGGGAATTATGGTGACCGATGAAGTGTTGACCGCCATGAAAGCGCACATATCATCGGAAGCGGAATCCCCGTCCTGATTCAATTTCTGCAGTTCGGTCATCGCCTTCAATCCTAAAGCGGTGGCGGAGTTGCCTAACCCCAGCATATTGGCGGCGAGATTGGCTAATACGGCTCCGAGAGCGGGATGTTCTTTGGGTATTCCGGGAAACAGCCATCTTATTACCGGATATATCAATCTCCCGATGAACCGGACCGCCCCGGCGTCCTCAGCCACCCGCATCAGTCCCAGCCAAAGGGACATGATTCCAATCAGTCCGATGGCGAGTTCGACAGATACATTTGCGGCGTCGAAAATTCCGGAAGTGATTTCCGCCATCCTGCCGGTGAACGCCGCAGTGATTATTCCGGCGGCGAGAAAAGCAAACCAAATATAATTAATCATTTAGTTGTCCTTTTTCTTAAGTATTTGATGTAATGATTATTTATCCTGAAAATAGGGTAAAGGGTAAAGGGTTTAGGGTCAAGAAAAATATTGTCATTCCCGCGCAAGCGGGAATCCAGTAATGATGACTCCTTACTTGTTGCATCAGGTCTTGCTTGCGGAAACGCAAGTGTGACCTGACGCTGCCAGGTCACATCCCGTTAAGCCGGGACAAGACCTGGCAGAACATTAATTATTGTAGGGGCGGCCCTTGCGGTCTGTCCGAGAATGTCATTGCGAAAGGCTGAAAGCCTTGCGGCAATCTCTCTAAATAATTATTAATCAGAGAGATTGCTTCAAGCCTTCATCCGACAGCCGCCGGATTCACGCTTTCGCAATGACAATTAAAGGTGTAATATAACCTTAAGGAATAGTACACCTAAGGTCTAAAGTCCAAAGCCCAAAGTCTAAAGTCAGAATCCAAAACCTCAATTTCAAGATTAGTCTGACTCGGCAGATATTTATTGTCTGCTTAAATATAAATATTAAGAATAAATCATGCAAAAAATCTTGACTTTTTGAAATGAATGGTGTATATTAAATAAGAAAAAAAAGACGGAAGATTTTCTCGAATTTACATTGAGAATTAAAATAAACTCTATAAACTCTAATAATATACTTTACTCTAAGGAGGGTAATTATGTTGAGAAAAGGACTACTGTTTTTACTAGTACTGGTCCTTTCTGTGAATCTCGCATTCGCATTAACGCCGAATAACGGCAACAGTACTAAGGGCAAACTGCCCATTCCCTGCAAGGCGATCGGCCCTGACGATGAATTCTCAGCGCTTGATTTCCCTGCCACTTATTATCCCCCGCTTTATACCGATGTCATCGGTGAAGTGATAACTGCGGGATATACCTGGTATGATATCCAGCATAACAGTTCTTGCGGCCGTCAAATTCAGATTGACGATCCGGGTAATGTGCACATTTCCTGGATGAAAGGTTTTGAAGCGGGCGCCATCACCCGCCATATATTTTATCAGGCGGTGACTCCAACCGGCGGTCTCGTCTTTACCACGCCGGATACTGGCGTGCAGGTCGATGTGTTGAACCGCGCCGGGTTTACCACCCTTGCCCTGTATTCCGGCGGTAATGCGGTTCCCAATTTCCATCAGGGCGCCGGCGGTGACTATAACTTCCATACCGCTATCGGAATGGATATCTTTCCATTAGGCGGTATTTTCATCGTGGAAGAACCGCCTTGGGTTTTTGAGCCAGGCGGTGATGATATGGAAGTCATTTGGCCGCATATTGCGGCGGATCGTAACGACCGATTCCATATGTTCTCCACTTTCAATCCTCCCGCCGCCGGCAATGTTCACGGACATTATTACAGCCGGGCGACATTCAGCTGGACGGAGTACCGCTTCCTGTTCAATGGTCCTCAGGAATTAGTTTCCATG
>JADHWD010000159.1 GCA_016783645.1 bacterium | reverse complement strand
ATCGGATTACTGGCAGGCGGGGACGCCTGCCAGCACAGTTCCTGGTGGTGTCATGCGTCCCCGCATGACACTAAGATATTGTTTATATTATGTATGGTGTCGACTGCGGAGAGTCGACACCACAATGAACTAAACCCTAAACCCTAAACCCTATTTTCAGAGTAAAAAAGCGGAACGCTTCGCAGGAAGACATTCCGCCTTAGATAATATCGTATAATTTCAGATGAAGCGTTCCATCGGAAACACCGGCAGGTTCCCTTTTGCAACTGTATCTTCTATATCCCCGCGGCTGACTTAAGTGCAAAAGCTATAGTCAAAAATTATTTACCGCTTGATGTATTGCGAAGATGAAAAATGCAATAATTATCAGGAAACCGGAGTGGGACTAATATTGTATTTTTTATAGAATTTATCTATTCGTCCCGCAGTGTCGATCAGCTTCTGTTTACCTGTGAAGAAAGGATGACAGTTTGAACAGATTTCAACCTTGATATCCTTGGCGGTGGATTTGGTTTTGAATGTATTGCCGCAGGCGCAGGTGACGACCGCTATGTTGTATTTGGGATGTATTTTTTCTTTCATGTTAGAAACTCCGTTTAGTTGTCAATCTTAAAATTTAATTAAATTTTAGCATAAAATCAAATGAAAGAGGGAAATACGGATGAAATTAAGCTCTCATCAACTCAAAAAATTCCTTGTTGCTGCGGGTGTTCCGCATCTTCTCCAGCAGGAATCTGATGGACTCGATTTCATTGTAATCTGCCAGGAAGTTTCTCAAAATCCAGAGCTGCTTAAGAACGATTTCGTCTAACAGCAGTTCTTCTTTTCTGGTGCCGCTGCGTTTCAGGTCAATAGACGGGAACAGCCGCAAATCACTCAAACGGCGGTCGAGCACAATTTCCGAGTTGCCGGTGCCCTTGAATTCCTCGAAAATCACATCGTCCATGCGGGAGCCGGTATCGATCAGGGCGGTGGCGATGATAGTTAGAGACCCGCCTTCCTCGATATTCCTCGCGGCGCCGAAAAACCGCTTGGGTTCATACAAAGCGGTGGCGTCGATACCGCCGGATAATATCCGGCCGCTGTGAGGAGCGACGGCGTTATGAGCCCGGGCCAGTCTGGTGATGGAATCCAGCAGTATCACCACATCACGCCCGTATTCCACTAACCGCTTCGCCTTCTCCAGCACCATAGAAGCGACTTGAATATGCCGTTCAGGCCGTTCATCGAAAGTGGATGATATAACTTCACCCTTCACCGTCCGCTCCATATCGGTCACTTCTTCCGGACGCTCATCGATGAGTAATACGATTAGTACGGCTTCGGGATGATTGCGCGTGACGGCGTTGGTGATGTTCTGCAGTAGTATCGTCTTACCGGTGCGGGGCTGAGCGGTGATTAATCCTCTCTGACCTTTACCTAACGGGGTGAAAACATCCATGATGCGGCAGGAGAAGTCATTAGGGGTGGTCTCAAGATTAATCTTTTCGTCCGGATGTAAAGGAGTCAGGTTATCGAAGAGGATTTTTTCGCGGGTCTCTTCGGGCGATTCATAATTGACAGCTTCCACTTTCAGTAAGGCGAAAAATCGCTCAGTCTCCTTGGGAGGCCTGATCTGTCCCGATACTATGTGCCCCTTGCGAAGGCTGAATCTTTTAATCTGCGAGGGTGATACATAAATATCATCGGGACCGGGCAGATAATTCGCATCGGGAGAACGGAGGAATCCATAACCATCGGGCAGAATTTCCAATACACCTTCAGCAAATATCAAACCCTCCTTTTCCGTCTGCTTCTCCAATATTTTAAAGATCAAATCGGCGCGGGTCATGCTGGAATAATCTTCTACATCCAGCTCTTTCGCTTTCTCGTTAAGATCCGAAATCTTCAATGATTTGAGTTCTGCAATCTCCATAAAATGCTTCCTAAAAATTTATATTTCTCTTGAAAATAGGGTTTAGGGGATAGGGGCTAGTTTCTTGTTCTGGCAGGTCTTGCGCGCTTCAAGCGGGTGTGACCTGCCAGTATTCCCAGTATATTCTTGTAAGGGCGAAGCATTTTTTATAATTGATTGATAATATTATTGTTACCCTAAAATGCTTCGCCCCTACATCATGTGATTTACTTTGAAAATAGGGTTTAGGGTTTAGGGTTCAACTCAATGTGGTGTCGACTCTCCGCAGTCGACACCATACATAATAAAAACAATACCTTAGTGTCATGCGGGGACGCATGACACCACCAGGAACTGTGCTGGCAGGCGTCCCCGCCTGCCAGTAATCCTATTTTCATGCTAAGTTGTGCCGCAGCGGCGGCATGAGGGTTTCTCTTGAAAATAGGGGTTAGGGGTTAGGGTTTAGTTCAATGTGGTGTCGACTCTCCGCAGTCGACATCATACATAATAAAAACAATACCTTAGTGTCATGCGGGGACGCATGACACCACTCAAATATCCTGTATGTAGGGGCGACCCTTGCGGTCGCCCTTCAGATTATTTTCATGCTTCGGGGCGCGCTGAAGGCGCATGAGGGTTTACTTTGAAAATAGGGTTTAGGGATTAGGGATTAGTTCTATAAAAACGACTGCTTCTTTCCGTTCCCGCCGGAATGACAAACAAGGGGGACGGATTTTGATAAAGCTAAAATATTACAAAAGGTTTTACGATTTCAAGGATAATGCTATGGCGGCAGCTACGGTGAGAAATACCGTTTCTCCGAAATCAATAATTATAATCCAGAACCGGATATTTAATCAGGTCGGCTTACTATGACAGCAATGGAGTGATGATTGAAAAGAATCTTGAGGGACTCTTCTTGACACGCTGTATAAATATATCATTTTATTTCAAATAAGTCAAATATTTTTTCATCACCGGTTCACCTAAATAATGAGAACCGGTTATGAGACAGATATCATCCCCTGAACAGCTGTCATGGAAGACCTCTACCGCGGTGAAAGAATCTTCTATTAAACTATGTCTAATTCCGAAATCATCCGCAGATTGAGATATCTGTGCGGGATCGGCGCTTCTGTCGATGGGTAATCCGGTGATTATCATTTGGGAAATCACAGGAGACAGATTTTTCATCACACCGGCTATATCTTTATCCCGCACGATTCCAAATAGCGCTTTTAACTTCTTTCCGGGAAACACCTCCTGAAAAAATTCCTTCACCACCATCGCCGCCGCCGGATTATGCGCCACATCATAATAAGTCAAAGGTTTATCGCGGATTATCTGCAGTCTGCCGGGCCAAAATACCCGCTCCAACCCCCTTTTAAAGTTTTCCCCTGATATTGGAAAATCCTTCTTATTCAATTCAGCCGCCGCTGTCACCACTGCGCTTACATTATCCCATTGATGCCTGCCGGGCAGAGGAATATGATAACCGCCCGAATATTCGCTGTTCTCTCTGCAATTTAGTTTCACTGCGCTGTGGTCAAAATTAACATTCCCTTCGACTACATCGATTATATCCGGCGCATACATCATTTTGCATCCGAGTGATTCCGCTCTCCGTGAAATCGGCTGTAACACCTCCTCCGACTGCTTAGCGGATATGACAACTGAGCCCGGCTTAATGATGCCGGATTTATCTTCGGCGATCACTCCCGGACTATTACCCAAACGGTCGGTATGGTCGAGGGAAATCGGCGTGAACAAGCACATCATCGGTTTGATGATATTAGTGGCGTCCCAGCTTCCCCCTAATCCCGCCTCTATTACCGCTATATCCACCGAACACCGCTGGAAATGGAGGAAAGCCATTGCGGTAGTCGCTTCAAAGAAAGTGGCTTCGGTCTTTGTAAAAGCTGGTCCGAGTTCATCGATTATATCCGCCGCCGCCTCATCGGTCAACTTTTCATCGTTAATCCTGATACGCTCGCCGAACTGAACTAAATGAGGTGAAGTGTACAAACCGCAGCGATATCCCGCATCTGTTAAAATCGAATGTAACATAGCGGCAGTGGAACCCTTGCCGTTAGTCCCCGCTATATGGATAATCGGATATGAATCCTGCGGATCGCCCAAAAAAAAGCACAACTCGGTGATATTGGTCAAATTGGTCTTGATGCCGAAACGGGATAGACCGTAAAGATATTCCAGTTTACTGCGGGTATCGGACATGAATTGAATATTGAATTTAGAATAGTGAATGAAGAATTGGATTTAGTGAACGGTGAACGGTATTCACTGGAAATTATGGAGATTATGGAGATATAAATATTTAGGATATCCATCATTTCCATCATATCCAGTGAATCTATCCGCTTTTTCAAATGTCAGATAAACGCTTGGGTCTTGAGCCTTGCGTCCTGAGCCTTTTTTACACCCAGAAATCGGCGACTTCAAATTCGACTTTTTTCACGACCGGCAGTTCCCCGCCGAAAAATGCCCTGCTCCGCCGCTCAATTTCAGACGATACATCGCTGGCGTAGAAATCGAGGGAGGGGAAACCTTGAGATTTCAGCCATCCACGCTGTTTTAATTCCTCCTTGACCGATTCTGCAGTAGTTCCGGCGGAATCCACTACTGTCACCGCTTCTCCCATCACCTGTGCGATAACCTCCCGCATCAGCGGATAATGGGTGCATCCCAGCAGTAAAGCTCCGATTCGTTCAAGCTTCATCGAATTCAAATAATATTCCGCAATCTTGATTGGAATTTCGCCGTTAGTCATACCTTCTTCTATCAGAGGAACAAAGAGGGGGCAGGGCTGGACGAAGATTTTTCGGTTTTCATCATATTTTTTTATAGCATTCTGATATGCCCCGCTGGATATGGTGGCTCTGGTGCCGATCACTCCGACAGGATCACCGGCGGATTCTTTCATCAAAGCTTTCACTCCAGGTTCGATCACTCCGATCACCGGTATCGACAGTCTCTCCTGCAGGAACTGCAAAGCCAGAGCTGAAGCTGAATTGCAGGCGACCACTATCAGCTTCACATTATGCTTCAAAAGGAACAGAGAATTCTGCAGAGAAAACTGCTTGACCACCGGCGCGGATTTAGTGCCGTAAGGCACTCTGGCGCTATCGCCGAAATAGACGAAGGATTCATTCGGCATGGCTTCAGTCAGCGCTTTCAGCACTGTCATTCCGCCGATTCCGGAATCGAACACACCGATGGGTTTATCAATAATCGACAATTTCGTTGTTCACTTTTTAATATCAAATATTGTAGGGGCGACCCTTGCGGTCGCCCTTGATACTATTGTATGCATTCCCACGCCAGAGCGTGGGAACGAGAATATAAACCACTTAACTACTTAACTACTTAACCACTTAACCACTTAACCACTCAACTACTTATCGCTTTCGCGGAGGAACTTTTCGATGCTTTCGCATAAAGTTTCCGCAATAGTCTGGCGGAATTTTTTGCCTTTCAATAGTTTTTCTTCATGTTTGTTGGAGATGAATGCGATTTCAAACAGCACCGCCGGCATATTTACGCCGTACAGCACATAGAAACCCGCCTGATCTACTCCGCGGCTTTTCATACTGGTGCGGACATCGAAACGATCCTGGATGAAAGCGCATAATTGTTCGCTTTCATGCACATACAGCGACTGGGTCATCGCCAGCAGAATATAATTTTCATCGGTCAACTGCCGGTAAGTTTCATGTGCGTTTTCAAATTTGATCACCGAATTTTCTAACAGAGCCACTTCCATCGCTTTTTCATTACGGGCAGGCTTGAGGAAGAAGCTTTGGAATCCTTGCGCCCGGCGGTCTCTGGCGGCGTTGCAATGGATAGATACGAATAATTTAGCGTCCGCTTTATTGGCGATTTCACTGCGGTGATATAACGGTATAAAATCATCTTTATCTCTGGTGAGTATCACTTTGATCCGCGCTTTTTTCTCTAATAATCTGCACAACCTAAGCGCAACATCTAACACCACATCTTTTTCATTCAAACCGGTGGGACCTATAGCGCCGGGGTCTTTGCCGCCATGGCCCGGGTCGATGCAGATGATGTCGAATTTCCATTTCGCGCGTTCACCGGCTAACACGCTGGAATAATCCACCGCCGGATTGATTCCGGACACACATATCTTCACTCCTAAAGGTGAAACGCTGCGATAGACATCTTCCACTTTAGCGCCGGATTTCAATTTCAAAGAAATCATCAATTCATAATCGCCGGCGTCTATCGAAGCAGAATCAATCCCCGCCGGGAGTTTCGCAGGCGCAAATCCGCTCTTGTTCACTACACCTCCGGGAAAATACAAACAGATCCAATCGCCGTTCATCACTTCGCATGAATATTCCAGCTCTTCTGAAGTCAATATGTCCAGTTCCAATCTTTCGGGGAAATAATTAGCGGCGATGCCAAGTATATTGTAATTACCGCCGCTGTAGATTATCTGCCCCGGCGAATAAGTCATCCTCCCGGTAAAATATTCCTGCAGATTTTCAATGAAAATTTTGATGGGAACATAGACAACGCCCTCGTATTCCCGTAAAGGCGCCGGCAGATTAAATACACGGTTTTTATCGAAAACTACGAAATGATTATCGGCGCTGAGTTTCAACTGCCCCGCAGGAAGATAATACACCAGTTTCCCTTTCTCCGGAGCGCGGTAGATATTAATATTAAGCGCCGCGGCTAAATCCTCCGCGTTCACATACTCCAGTTCTCCCATCATGAAACCGGCGAGCCGGTGTTCGGTATAGGGTTCGACGGTGAAATCTTTGAAAATCACCAGCGCTTGGCAGTGAAAAGCGATAAGCAATGATACTATAATTGCAATCTTTAGTCGAGAGGTTGTCACAGTGTCATATTAACCATTGATAAAGTTTTCAAGTTTGCATGTTGACAAGTTTGCAAGTTTTAAAAACCGTTCTGGCAGGTCCTGCACGCCGCAGGCGGGTGTGACCTGTCAATATTCCCCGGTTTCTGTAAAACCCGGATGTCCGCTATTTATCCTTTCCCATTCTCCCTAACCAATCCAAATATTTTTTTGAACCCGCAATAATCGGAATTGCGATTATCTCCGGTGTGTCGTACGGGTGTATCTCTTTGATTTTACTTTCCAGTTTCCGGTAAGCGGTTTCAGTTGTCTTGCAAATCAGAAGCGTTTCCTGATCGCGGCAGATTTTACCTTCCCAGCGGTAGACCGAAGTCAATCCCGGCACAATATTTACACAAGCCGCCAATTCGTCTTTCACCAGAGCGCCGGCGATATTATCCGCCGTTTCCTGATTGGGAACGGTGCAGAAGACGATATAAAATGTGTGTTCAGTCATAATTCACACTACGATAGAAAGTAAACAGTTATTCCCGCCGGGTTTCAAGGGCGCAGCCCGTAACCTGCCGGGATCTAAATATTACGAATAGACACAGACAATTATCTTAAAAATCCGGAATATCCTGTATATCCGTAATTATAATAAACGACATTGTCAGTTGTCTTTAGGTTGGATCGAGATTGCTTTGACATATCCAGTATTGACCTATATATTAGAACTTTGTGAACTTTGTGGTTAGATACTTACTCATTCACTATAAGAGTCCATCTCTTACATTAACATTTCCCTTTATTAAAATTTACAGGGATGAAGGGGATGAAAGGGATAAAAACATTGAATTTATTCCATCTTCGATGAAATCCTGTTATCAAATCTCCGATATTCTAATTTGGTTTTTCCAAAGTTAATTAATAATCCTACTGGTAATCCTGTAACTTTGAGATATACCAGTTTTAAAAAGAAATTTCCGATGTAGGGGCGGTTCG
>JADHWD010000158.1 GCA_016783645.1 bacterium | reverse complement strand
TTTCTTATCAGCGTCATCAGTTTCATCAGCGCCCATCAGCGGTTCAAATACTGGTTTACACAGAATCGAGGTATCAATATTTTTATTTTTTTATCAGAACCGCAGATAAAGACCGATAAAAGCTGATTTCGCAGATAATCTATCGATATTGATGAGCGAAGATACTAAATATGAAAAATCCGACATCACCGCAAAGATAATCGGAGCCGCATTTTCCGTTCATAATGAACTCGGCCCTCATTATTTGGAGGTGATTTATCAAAGGGCTTTAGCTTTGGAATTTAGCAGCTTAGGGTTGGATTTTAATCGCGAAATAAAGGTTTCAATTTATTACAAAGGTACGGAAATCGACACGCGCCGCGCTGATTTCATTGTGGAAAATGTTTTAGTGGAAATCAAAGCGAAAGGCGGGCTTGAGAAACAAGACCACGAACAAATAATATCCTATTTGAAAAGCAGCGGTTTCCGAGTTGGATTGCTTATCAATTTTGGGACAGACAGACTCGAATACTATCGAAAAATCAACAGCGCAGGGAATATCTGATTTTATTTCATCAGCGTCATCAGCGGTTCAAATACTCGATCAAATAAAAAGGATACATAATGTATACTACTTACAAAATCAAAGCCAATGACCTCGATTCCCGTTTCATAAAAAGCGTTAAAGCGCAGTTCAAGGACAGGGAAATTGAGATTGTCGTATCGGAATGCGCCGAATGCGATGAAACCGAGTATCTGCTCAAATCCGAAGCTAATCGTCAAATATTAGAGAAATCTCTGAAGGATGCTAAGGCGAGAAAGAACCTTCATACTTTTGATTTAAAGGATATTAAATGATGAAGGTTTCCTTTACCGATGATTCCTTTGATGAATTCAATTATTGGGCGGAAACCGATCGCAAAGTCTATCGGAAAATCGTGAAAATAATTCACGATATCGCTCGTTCTCCCTTCGATGGTTTGGGTAAACCCGAACCTCTAAGATATAATTATCCAGGATGTTGGTCACGAAGAATTACCGATGAACATAGGTTAATTTACCAGATTATCGAGGATGAAATTATAATAATATCCTGCAGATACCATTATTAGTAAAATGGAAATTTCCGGCTTGACATATTTCCCTTAAATAGAAAGGATATAATGATGTACACAACATATAGACTTAATGCCAATGACCTCGATTCCCGTTTCATTAAAAGCGTTAAAGCGCAATTCAAGGACAAGGAAATTGAGATTGTCGTATCGGAATGCGCCGAATGCGATGAAACCGAGTATCTTATGAAATCGGAAGCTAATAAAAAACGCCTTCTTGAATCCTTGAAAAATGTTAAAGAAGGTAAAAACCTTATTACTGTCGATTTAGAGGATCTCGATGCGAAATGTGATCTTTGAACGAAACGCTTTTAAGGATATAGAGTATTGGCTGCAAAATGACCGCAGAATACTAAGGCGCATTCTTGTCCTTATCCGGGATATAGACAGAAATCCCTTCAGCGGCTTAGGCAAACCGGAACCTCTACGCTATGATTTTAAAGGCTGCTGGTCAAGAAGGATCGATGAAGAACATCGGCTAATCTATATCATCAGCGATGATAATATCAACATTTTATCCTGCAAGTATCATTATAAATGATCGCTGTCGACACCAATTACTTGATTATTAAAGATATACTATCGACTGCAGAGAGTCGACAGTACTCTATATTTATCAATAATTTTAATATTAATTGACTGTTAATTTGACTATAGCAAACGCCCCTTCTGTGAGTGTAATCATCCCGGTCTATAACGGGATGTCGACTTTACCGGGCTGTCTGGATTCATTGGAAGAGCAGGATTATCTCAGGGAATTCGAGGTTATTGTCGTCGATGATGGTTCGTCTGACGGGTCGGGAGATTATGCGGAATCGCGGGGCGAAAAGGTCATTCGTCAGTCCAATAAAGGACCTGGTATTGCGAGAAACACCGGAGCTGAAGCCGCCCAAGGTGAGTATCTGGTTTTCACTGATGACGACTGCATTTGGGATCAAAATTTTCTCACTGAATTGATAAAACCGGTTTTAGGCGGCGGATTCATCGGCAGTCAGGGTATTCAATATTCACATCAAAGAAGTTTAACCGCCCGTTTCATTCAATATGAGTACAGCGAGCGGTACCGCCTCCAAGCCAAAGCCGAATATTTGGATTGGGTGGCGACTTATGGAGCCTGCTATTTAAAATCCGCTTTCCTTGAAGCCGGCGGTTTTAACGATACTTACAGCAGTGAAGACTGTGAATTATCTATCCGGTTAGGCAAAATGGGATACCGTATGACTTTCGCCCCCAACGCCAGGCTTCAGCATAGACATTTCGAAAATTTTGGGAAGTTTTTACTTTATAAATATAAAAGAGCCTATTGGACTATTTGGCTGTATAAAAAATATCCCAACCGGATAGTCAACGATAAAATGACTCCTTCCAGCCGAAAAACGATGATGATTTTTCTGTCATTAGCGGTCGTTTTTGGGATGACGGCTATTTTCTTGAATTATGGAGTGTATCTAAGTTTGTTTTTTCTCATAGTGTTTCTGGGGCAGACAATTCCTCTGACCTTAAGGATTCTGAAGATTGATAAAGTTGTGGGATTGTTGGCGCCATTTTTCTTAACAGCAAGGACTGTGAGTTACATTTTCGGTTTTACCAAGGGATTAATCGATTATAAAAGAGGGATAAGAACCGCTAAAAAGAGCTCTGCAAAATGAAAAATTTTCTTGCTATTGATGTCGAAGATTATTACCAAGTTTCGGGTATGGCGGATGTTTCGCTCTTTGAAAAATGGGAATCTCAAGAAAGCCGGACAGAAAGGAACTTGGAGGTCATTTTGTGCGCAATGGGTGATGTGAAAGGAACTTTTTTTGTTTTAGGATGGGAAGCGGAAAAGAGACCTCAATTAGTTAAAATGATTTGCCGGCAAGGACATGAAACCGCCACTCACGGATATTCCCATCGTTCGATTAACGATATGACCAGAGCTAATTTCAAGGCTGAATTAGAGCGCTCGGTTAAACTGCTTGAAGATTTGAGCGGCCATAAGATTCTTGGGCACCGCGCGCCTTCCTTCAGTATCACCTGCGATAATCTTTGGGCGTTTGAAGTGATGACTGAATTAGGTCTGCGGTATGATTCATCGGTTGTGCCGATCAAACGCCGGCGCGGCGGGATTAAAGGAGCCGAAAGAACACCCTATATAGTTCATACTGAGAGCGGTGAACTTCAGGAATTTCCCATGGCGGTGACTGAAATCGCCGGGAGAAAAATTCCTGTTGCGGGCGGCGGTTTTTTCAGGTTGTTTCCATATTGGTTCACTCGGAATGCGATTTTAAGATTGAATTCTTTATGCATACCAGTAGTGGTGTATCTGCATCCCTGGGAATTTGATCCTGGCCAGCCAAGATTAAAATCATTTTATAGCCGGAACGGTTTCAATCATTATGTCAATCTTTCCGGCGTACTCGCAAAATTCAAACGGTTATTGAACGATTTTGAATTTATAAGTTTCAGCGAGTATTTACAATCGAAAAACCAAATTTAGCGCAGCACTTAAATCATTAAATCGAAATATTTGTTTTAAATAAATCAGTCATTATCAGGAGAAAGATGAGTTTAGACCTCGTACAAAAACATTTTGACAAGAAAGCGCAGGATTTTGACGACATTTACACCGGTCAAAAAAGCAGTTTCGGGCGGTATCTGGATAAAATTCTCCGATGGGATATGGAGAAGCGTTTCAACCGGACTATCGAGGAGTGCGGTGATATCACCGGTAAAACAATATTGGATGTCGGATGCGGGTCTGGCAGGTTTATGCTTGCTTTGCATAAAAAAAATCCAAAACTGATAACCGGTCTGGATTTCGCTCCCAAAATGCTGGAGATTGCTGAAAAACTATTGAAAAAGGATTTACCTGACACTCCGACAAAATTGATTGAGGGAGAATATGGCGGGATAGAATTCAAAGAACCTTTCGATATTATTATTGCGATTGGACTGTTTGACTATATTGACGATGCGCCGGCGATGCTGAAAAAGATGCGTAAAGATACAAAGGAGAAAATAATCGCTTCCTTCCCGGTGAAGGGGACTTTCAGGGCTTTTATCAGAAAAATCCGATTGGGATTATATAAGTGTCCGGTATATTATTTCTCTGAAGAAGATGTTAAAAAACTGTTCACGGAGGCCGGTTTCAAAGATATTAAAATGGAAAAATTCGGTCAGCTGATATTTGCGGCGGCTCATTAGCGATGTTTAAATTTACCGGTTTTCTTATCAGTGTAATCAGTCTAATCAGTGATTCTGATATTCAATAGTGCAGAACCACTGAAGCCTGCGGCTTGCTGATTTACGCTAATTTCATTGAAACAACAAATTTTAGGTGATACAATATGACAGATTTTACACGATTGAAATACGATGAAGATGCTTTGAAACAGTTTGCGGCGAAGCATAATATCATGCTGGTGATATTATACGGTTCCCGCGCCGAAGGGACGGCGGATGAGGACAGCGATTGGGATATCGCGGTGATGCCTAAACACCGGACCCATCCGGAGAAATATAAGCTTTTGGTGGAATTGGACTTTGTGTTTGAATGCGAAATCGACTCCTGCTTGATAGACTCGGATTCCGACCCTTTGCTCCGCTGGGAAGTATTCCGAGTAGGCCTGCCCTTATATGAAGATGAACCGTGGAGATTCGACGATGAATATATTTTAGCCTGGAAAATATTTTTGGACACTGAAAAATTCAGAAGGCTGGAGCGGGAAATAATAAGGGAATTCAATGGTTAGAGAAGTTAAAGATAGAAAACTGCTTCAGCTCATCACATATTATGATGACTTGAAAATCTATAAGAAGGAAAGTTTTGAAGAATATCATCCTCATCGCTATAGTGTCGAGAGATTGATCCAGCTTTTCATCGACACATCCGTCGATTTATTGGCGCATATACTGAAAGAATCAAAGAGAATATCCGTAAAAACCTATGCGCTTACCTTCATAACTGCCGGAAATGAAAATATTATCAGTGCCGGACTGGCAAATAATCTGTCGGAGATTGCGAAAATCCGAAACGAATTAGTTCATCTATATGGTAATGTCGATCCTAAGCAGATTTACAACAAGTTTGATTTTTTCTTGCAGAATTTTAGTGATTTTATTATCAGATTAAACCCTCATGCGCCGGCGGCGCACCACCAAGCATGAAAATAGTTCGACCCCTTCAGGGTCGTCAGGATTATTGTTCTACTTCCGTAGGTTTCACCTACGGCTATTCATGTTTTTCCCCTTCGGGGAAAGGCGGCCGCAAGGGCCGCCCCTACATTTACCGTTCACTATTCACCGTTTATTGTCGACTGTCGACTGTCAACCGTCGACTATTTTCAAAGTAAAAACAATAGTTAACCTCAATAATATATAATACTTACCAACTATGAACCGTAAAATCCGCATACTGATAGCCAAGCCCGGTCTTGACGGGCATGACCGGGGAGCAAAAATTATGGCCGCCGCTTTCAGAGACGCCGGTTTTGAAGTGATCTATTCCGGCCTGCATCAAACCCCGGAGATGATAGTCACCGCCGCTTTGCAGGAAGATGTCGATGTCATCGGCTTATCGCTGTTATCCGGCGCTCATATGACCCTGTTCCCCGCCGTTCACAAACTGATGAAAGAGAACGGTTTGGACGATATCCTGCTCACCGGCGGCGGCATCATCCCGGAAGAGGATATAATGAAACTGGAAAAAATGGGGATAGGAAAACTTTTCGGCCCCGGCACTCCCACTCAAACCTCCATCGCTTATGTGAAAAAGTGGGTGGAAGAAAACAGGAATAATTAGAAATCGGCAGGTTTCAAAGTTATTTTGTTATCTTGTCCTCAATGTCATTCCGAATCCGCCAAAGGCGGATGTAGAATCGGTAGATATTTAAGAACTTAAATCGGATGCGATTCTTCACTTCGTTCAGAATGACAAATTGGCGGATAGACTGGTGTGACTTGTAACTTGCAACTCGCAGCTCGCAATTATTTTCAAGGTATTTTAAAATTATTGTGGTGTCCTTATATAATTGTTATGGTAGGCGGGGGGTTTATCCCCCCGCACAATTTGTCGGGGGACAAGCCCCCGACCTACCATTTGTTGATTTTCAAATCAGCATAAAATCGAATTTAATGATGTCAAACAACTATATAGGGACACTACCAAAATTATAGTCCAATAAATAAAATTAACATCGTGAGGGATGTATGTCCGGTCATTCGAAATGGGCGACCATTAGGCGCAAGAAGGAGAAAACCGACGCCGAACGGGGGCGGGTTTTCACCAGGATAATCAAAGAATTAACAGTAGCCGCCCGCATGGACGGCGGAGATGTTGAAGGCAATCCCCGTCTGAGGACTGCGGTGTCGGCCGCAAAAGAAGCTAATATGCCGCAGAGTAATATCGAACGAGCTATCAAGAAAGGCACCGGGGAATTACCGGGTGTGACTTACGAAGAGGTCACTTATGAGGGTTACGGTCCCGGCGGGGTGGCGGTGATGATTGAAGCGGTTACCGATAACAAGAACCGCACCGTATCCGATATCCGGCATATGTTTTCTAAAAGGGGCGGGAGTTTAGGGGAGAACGGTTCGGTAGCCTGGATGTTCGACCGTAAAGGCGTCATCACGCTTGATCCCAAAGGATTATCCGAAGATAACATCATGGAGATTGCCTTGGAAGCAGGCGCGGAGGATTTGAAAATCGAGGACGATGAATATGAAATCATCACCAATCCCGAAGATTTCAACCGTGTGCTGGAAGCTATCAATCAAGGCCCTCTGGAAGTGGTGGAATCCGAATTGTCCATGATACCCAAGAATTATATCAAGGTCGAAGCCGACAGCGCCAAGCGTCTGATGAAGATGATAGAAGACTTTGAGTCTCATGACGATGTCCAGAAGATACATTCCAACTTCGACATTGACGAAGAGCTGATGAAGGAAATCGCCGAATGATTATAATGGGAGTCGATCCCGGCACCGCCGCCACCGGTATCGGTATAGTCGATTACCGCGACCGGAAACCCTTTTTAATAAGTTACCGGCTGGTGAGAACTAATTCCAAAAAGCCGCTGCCCTTCCGCCTGCGGGAAATTTATCAGGCGGTGAAGGAGGAGATTGACAAGCATAAACCGGACTATGTGGTGGTGGAGGAGGTGTTCGGCGGTAAGAATATCCAGTCGACTTTAAAGATCGGGCAGGCGAGGGGAGCGGCGATTATCGCCGCGGTCAACGCTAATATTGAAGTGCGGGAATACTCTCCGGCGGAAATCAAGATGTCAGTGGTCGGACGGGGCGCGGCCGCTAAAGAACAGGTGCAGTACATGGTGAAAAATATCCTGGGACTGAAGGAGGAAGCCATTCCTCATGACTGCGCCGACGCTTTGGCAGCGGCGTTGTGTCATGCTAACAGATTGAATTTTCAGGAAAAACAGATAAGATAGAGTCCGCTTGATGGAATATAATATTTACTGCGATGAAAGCTGTCAACTGCCTAATGACCACCAGCCGGTCATGGTTTTAGGGGCGGTTTGGTGTCCTAAAGATAAAGCGAGGGAAATTGCGGAAAATATCCGTGGGATCAAAGTCAAACACAATCTGCTTCCGTTCTTTGAAATAAAATGGACTAAAGTATCACCCGGAAAAGCCGATTTCTATCTGGAATTGATCGATTATTT
>JADHWD010000157.1 GCA_016783645.1 bacterium | reverse complement strand
CCCCATAAGCGCTTGAATAAGGATTATGTGTAACCATATGAATATAAATTTATTTGCAATTTACGATGTCTATGATATTCGGAAAGTCTGAGCTTTATCCTATACCAGTGTTTTATACAATGGTCTATCGGTAAATTCGGTACTATTGCATGTTTTACAACTAGATAAATAAACTCATATTCGCGCCATCGGCTCCTAATTCCATTTGTTCTTTGAAATTCTACATCATCTTCCAACTCCTCCGAAGGGATATCCCCAAGGGGAAAAAAACTCAGCCTCGCGGTAGAGTAATTCTGTCAATAATGCCAGTATCATTTTCCCGTAGAGCCAGGCTATACTGCTGTCCGGATTTGACTTAGGAAGATGACCTATGCCGATGATGCTTTTCAACCGTTTGAAAATCAACTCTATCTGCCAGCGATACCGATATTGCGTCAGCAGTTCCTCACCGGAAAATCGATGACGATTCAGCGTGGTAAATAATATGATATATTCCCCATATTCCAAGGTGTCAGGTTTCAGTTTCCGGCTTTTCTTAGAAGCATCTTTGCGTATCTCCTTCTTCGTTTTTTCTGTCGCTTCTTTGCTCTTACGTAAAGCCAAAATACGACCTTTAACTAAAGAACCGTCATTCGGGTCTTTGAACCAAACATCATCATCGCCCGCTTCACCGTCGGCTAAGGAACGCAAAAGAGGCAAAATCTCCAGCCGTTTGCCGCGCCGGTTGAAAAGCGGTAAATTGGTGCTGTGATACCGAACTAACACATGTCCTTGATGATCAAGAACATGGACTATCCCTTTGCGTTTGCAAAAATTGCGGTCACCCATCATCAGGTCGTGGGGAGCGACGGAATAGCAACTGAAAGATTCCCCTTCCTTTTGGGTGGTGATTTCAAAAGTATCGCAGCTTAAATTTTGCAGCCGGAAACTATAGTGCAGACGCCATTGTGAACCTGTAGGGCCCGGTTCGCTGATCATGGAACTGTCGACTAAGCGGATATTAAATTTCCGGGAAAAATTGTCCGGCGAAGGAATCATATTGATGCGTTTCAGCAACCCCTGAGCGATCCAACGAAGCCATTCTTTAGAAGATCGCAGGCGGTGAATCAAGCTGGCATCGTTGATGTCGCACAGATTGGCTTCTTCGGCATAAGCTGAAGTAGTTCTGAAGGACATTCCTTCCGCAAGATGAATTAAAAGAACTCTGAGCAAAGTATCGGGATTGTCGATTTTACGCCGGCGGATTAAAGCTCCAAGTTCTTTGGCTTTATCCTGCCAGCCGATGGGTAAAAAACTGGTTACAGTTACCCATTCCTCATGAATTATTGATGATTTTTCCATGAGGATAAATATAATAAATATTTATGTTAATGTCAAGTCCTTATTCAAGCGCTTATGGGGACAAGCCCCCGACCTACCAAATCCTTTAAGTATCTAAGATTTCTAATATGAAAAAGATTTTCCGCTTATTCCGTTAAGTCAGCAGATTATTAAATTTTTAGTTCAATCGCAATTTGAGCTGGAACGTCATTCCGGCTTGACCGTAATCCTTTCCAGGGCGCTGAATTCTATTACTTACTTGGCTTTAATCAATAAAGTCAGACGATTCTGGTCGCGCTTCGCTTGCCAGAATGATCCGCTATACAGCGGATCACTATTATTATTGAATTAATTCTCAATTAGCTGAGTTAAGTGCATAACCAAAAAAGATTTTGTTTACTCAGTCTCATCAGTATCGATTTTTTAACTTTATTTTAGAAAATCCCCGTTGGGTTTTGCATAACCTCAACTGATAAAATTAATTTATTTAACCCGGGGTTTTTCTAAGTTCATTCTTTCCAAAAATCCGGTATCTATCTTCCCGGATATAAAATCGGGATGACTTAAAACCTTTAAATGAAACGGAATAGTCGTTTTAATGGGATGAATAACCATTTCTTCTAAGTTGCATATCATCCGCTTACGCGCTTCTTCGCGGTCATTTCCCCAGCATATCAATTTAGCCAACAGCGAATCATAATAAGGGGGGACATGATAACCCTGGTATATATGCGTATCGATCCGGACACCGTTGCCGCCGGTCAAATGAAGCTCTTCAATCAATCCCGGATTCGGCAGGAAATTTTTGTCCGGATCTTCGGCGTTAATCCGGCATTCGATTGCATGTCCGCGCATTTTAATATCCTCCTGCTTGAATCTGAGTTTTTGTCCCATAGCGATGTAAAGCTGTTCCTTGACAAGGTCGGTGCTGGTGACCATCTCAGTAACCGGATGTTCTACCTGAATACGTGTGTTCATCTCCATGAAATGGAAATCGCCGTTTTTGTCGAGCAGGAATTCTACAGTTCCCGCGCCTTCGTAACCGACGGCTAAAGCCGCTTTTACGGAAGCTTCACCGATCTTTTTTCTCATCTTAGGATCGACGGCTGGAGAAGGGCTTTCTTCTATCAATTTCTGATTTCTGCGCTGGACGGAACAGTCTCTTTCACCGAAATAAACAGCGTGTCCTTTACCGTCGGCTAAAATCTGCATTTCCACATGACGAGGGTCTTTAATAAATTTTTCCAGATAGAGTTCGGGATTCCTGAAAGCGGCTCCGGCTTCAGCGCGGGCGGTCTGGTAAGCCGATTCCAATTCGGATTTATTCTTCACCAGCCTGATTCCGCGCCCTCCTCCGCCGGCGGCGGCTTTCAACATTACAGGGTAGCCAATCTTGGCGGCTACGCGTTCAGCGTGAGCATAATCTTTCAAAGCGCCCTCACTGCCGGGTGTGACGGGAACTCCCGCCGCTTTCATGGTTTCTTTTGCTCTCGGTTTATCACCCATAGCGTTGATGGCATCCGATGAAGGACCGATGAATTTAATACCCATACTCTCCACCATCTCAGCAAAATCGGCGTTCTCCGCTAAGAAACCGTAACCCGGATGTATCCCCTCAGCATTGGAAACTTCCGCCGCGGAAATTATGCGGTTCATATTGAGATAGCTCAAAGCACTCTGCGGAGGTCCGATACAAATCGCTTCGTCCGCAAACCGGACGTGCAGAGACTCCTTGTCGGCTTCGCTGT
This sequence comes from bacterium, assembly GCA_016783645.1. Taxonomy (GTDB): domain Bacteria; phylum Electryoneota; class Tariuqbacteria; order Tariuqbacterales; family JADHWD01; genus JADHWD01. The sequence continues at coordinate 4,750 of JADHWD010000157.1, read as the reverse complement.
AAACGGCGACTGTGGCTATATCCAGCTCCTGACATGCTCTGATAATTCGGAGCGCAATCTCCCCTCTGTTTGCAATCAATACTTTTTTCATTCATTCACTCTTTTTGAGATGAAGGTAATAATCGGTTTCGATCTATTTCAACTCTAATCTGATAATATAACACTACCTGTCAATTATATCAAGAATATGCAGGTAATTATTGCATTACGGCGGTAAAAATTCGTCCTCAAATTTTTTAAATTTCATGGAAAATTCTCTAATATTATATACTTTATTTGACTATTTTGCGAGGAAGAACTATATTATCCTGAAATTTTGTCGGAGAACAGAAAACGGAGAACGGAAAACGGTGAAACAGTAATGCAGGGTAGCTTTTAAGCTGACTTTTCGATAGCATGAGAATAGTTTTATTCGCTTATCCAGCTTGTTCAGGTAATTCAATCTGTAATAAACGACATTAATAATTGCATATAGTGTTTCTTGAAAAGAATGTCCGATAACGTCGTTGCGAGGAAGCGAAGCGACGAAGCAATCTGTTTGTTTTATGGTAGGTTATGAACCTACCCTACATTATAAAATCAAAGAATATTTTTAAGACGAAATCTAATAATCACAATTTAATATATATTACAGAGGAATTTTATGGCAAAGTATAAGATAGCCTGGCTTCCCGGAGACGGTGTCGGTGTCGATGTGATGGAAGCCGCAAGAATAGTCTTGGACGCTCTCAAAGTCGATGCGGAATACATTCACGGCGATATCGGCTGGGAATTCTGGAAACATGAAGGCGATCCGCTCCCCAAACGTACAATAGAGATGCTGAAAACGACCGATTGCGCGCTGTTCGGAGCTATAACTTCCAAACCGAAGGAAGAAGCTGATTGGGAATTAGATTCGGCGCTCAAAGACAAAGGCTACGTTTATTTTTCACCGATTGTCCGTTTGCGTCAGGAATTCAACCTCCACACAAATCTGCGCCCCTGCAAAGCGTACGAAGGAAATCCCCTGAATTATAAAGAAGGCATCGATCTGGCGGTTTTCCGGGAAAATACCGAAGGCATGTACGGCGGTGTGGAATTTTTCCCACTGCCGGAAAGCGTCTATAATGCTTTATGCGTGCATCCGAAGATGGCGAAGTTCGGCAAGAAGGCGCCCCTGTCGGAAATAGCTTTATCCACCAGAATCATGACTAAACCGGGATGTGCAAACATCGTCCGTCAGGCTTTTGAGTTTGCGAAAAAGTTCAACCGCAGGTCGGTAACTGTAGTCGATAAGCCGAACGTTTTACGCGAAACCGGCGGTTTGATGATACGGACTGCCCGCGAAGTCGCTAAAAACTATCCGAATATCCCGCTGTGGGAGACGAATATCGACGCACAGTGCATGTGGCTGTTGAAAAATCCTCACGATTACGATGTTCTGGTCTGCGAAAATATGTTCGGCGATATAATTTCCGATTTAGCCGCTCAATTGGTAGGCGGTTTGGGATTCGCCTGCTCCGGCAATATCGGTGACCATTACGCAGTGTTTGAACCGACTCACGGCTCGGCTCCCAAATATGCGGGAATGTATAAAGTCAATTCCACGGCAATGCTGTTGTCGGCGAAGATGATGTTAGATTGGCTGGGCGAGACCGATAAAGGGACTCGTCTTGAGAAAGCTATAGCGGAAATGCTGAAGGAAGGCAAGGTCCGGACTTACGACATGGGCGGGAAGAATACTACGATGGATGTGGCTAATGCGGTAGCGGCTAAGCTGTGAACTGGTGAAACGGTGAAATAGTGAAACGGTGAACTGGTGAAATAGTGAAACGGTGAAACGTTTAAATGGTGAAAGGGGCTGCAATGGCAGTCCCTTTTTTTATATGGGATTTATTGAATAGCATTCCGATTAGATTGAAAAAATTTGACAGAATTCTTCCTCACTTCACCAACACCATCTTCCTCGTCTGTTTGAAATCCCCGGCTTGCAGGCGGGCGAAATAGATGCCGCTCGCCAAATCCTTCTCATCGAAAACCGTCTGATGCATCCCCGCCGGTCTGAAACCATCCACCAACCTCGCAACTTCCCGTCCGGTCACATCGTAAATCGTCAGATTTACGTAACTAACAGCTAAAAGCTGATAGCTGATAGCTGTTGAGGCATTAAATGGATTGGGATATACCGGGAGAAGCTCAAAAGTCGCCGGATTACCCGCTTCCTCTGTTTTCCCCGCAGAAACATAATCCGAACAGTCGAAAATGAATAGGCTATGATCAGTTCCGAAGAAGGCAAAAGAATCGATGACCGTCATAGCTCTGCCATTACCTCCGGTATTATAATCGCCGATTTCTATAGGATTAGCAGGATCGGATAAATCGTATATCTTAAATGTACTATTATAATAACAAGCCAAATAACAGTAATCCCCATCCACTTCCAAGTCCTCAATCATCATTCCTTCCAATATAAAATATTCCTCGAAGGGATGGGTAGGGTCTTCAAGGTTGACGATACTGAGACCGCCCGGTGAAAAATCGTTGATATAAGCATAACTATTTTCCACTTCAAGACCGTTTTGCGTAATAGAAATTTGACAACTACCGACCACATTAAAATGTAACGGATCGGAAATATCCAAAATATGGATAGAATCCTGTATGGCTAAAACAGCATAATCACCCATCAACTCCAGTTCCCAATTGGAACTGCCGGTCTGAAGCGTTACCGAGTTCACCTCAAAAACAGAATCTGGATTTGAAACATCAAGGATCACAAGCGATTTGTCTCCAGTGGTAATCGCATAATTGTCTTTTAATTCGACACAATCATATTCAATACCGGGATAATAATACGATCCGGCTTCTGTCAGATTATAGGGATCGGATATGTCGATGATTCTGAGCCCGCCTTCATCATCTGCAAGATATATATAATCCCCTTCATTTTTCATTTCTGATGCTCGCCCGGGCGCATAATAGAATTCCACCTCAAACGGGTTATAAATATCGCTCACATCTAATACCTGAATACCGGCTATATTATTTAGAACGAAAGCGAAATCGTCTTTAATAATTGTCTCTTTTGGACCAAGACGATGATATCTGCCCATTTCCTGCGGTTCAACCGGGTCGGATATTTCATACACGACGAAACCTTTGTAACCGGATTTGGTATATAGATAATTATCATAAAAGTAGAGATAGCTGAACTTCTCACCAAAGTTTCCGGCAATCACTGGATTAGCGGGATCGGATATATCCAAAATCAGTATTCCATATTCATATAAACTTTGCCCGTAAGTATCGAGGGCAATATAAAAATAATCACCGTTTGACCTGATATGCCCGCAAACTTCATCCTCGCCGAGATAGAAGCTGCCGGCTTGTACAGGATCTGACGGATCCGAAATATCGATTATCTTCAGCGAATCCTCAACATAAGTTTCAATTACTGCGTAATTGCCGCTCACATCGATGAAGTAAACATCCGGAGCCGGGAAAAATCCCAATTGCACCGGATTCGACGGATTGCTGACATCGTAGATAGTCATCCCGGTATAGGTGGTAATATATGCGAGGTTATTATAGACCACGGTGCTTCTCGCCCAAGCACCCGGCGGTTCGATAATACTGACAATTTGGGGAGCTTGCGGATCGCTGACATCGGCTATCTCAACAGTATATTCGCAGGTAAGATAACAGAAACCTTCATAATAAAATGTCTCGTCAACACCTGCCTGAGTTTGACAAGATCCAAGAAATCGCGGATTCCCGGGATTGGAGACACCTATTACGCATCCACCTGAATAGACGAAATCGCCGGACAGATCTATTCCTCCCGGCATATTTCCCAATTCATCATAAAAGCCCGCCGGGTATGGATTAAAGGGATCGGATATATCAAGAATCAACATTCCGTTAATTCCCTGAGTAATGATAAACGCATTCTGGGAGTTGCCCGCCACTTCTTTGAAACCACCCCAATACCCGCCGACTGTGGATAACAGTTCGAGGTTCTGACTGAAGGCGGACGTGATCGATAGAAGTGCTATTGTAATTATTATTAGCTTTTTCATGGTTACTCCGTGGTTTGGGGCTTTCTGTTATGAAAAATTCTATTATTTACTGAGTAATACTTGTTGGTATTTCAGAACTTAACAATTTTTAATATAGTAAAATAAATCCCGTTTGACAAAATTTCTGCATCGAAAAAATATTACAGGCTACGCAGGGACAACTCATGAGTTGTCCCTACAAAGAAGTTATCGAGCTGTCTAAGCGCGGAAACAGCGTCCCTACCGATTTTGGTCTTGTAAGAACGCTTCCGAACCGCCCCAACGAAATGGGTTATTTTATCAGCAATACCTTCCTCGTCTGCTTGAAATCACCGACTTGCAGGCGGGCGAAGTAGATGCCGGTGGTTAAATTTGATCCGTCGAAAACGATTTGATAGATTCCGGCGCTTTGAATACTGTCGACTAATTTTACCACTTCCCTGCCCTGAATGTCATAGATAATCAATGAGACATGCCCGGTTTGCGCCAGATTATAACTTATCAAAGTTATCGGATTGAAGGGATTGGGATACGGTCGATGAAGAGCGTACTTCTTTGGCAGCAGCGATAAATCTACGTTTGATTCCGAACCGGCGATGTCTCCTGCGCCCCGTCGGAAGAAACTCAATATCCCGCGCAGGAGATTCTGCTGAGTGCTAAACGCATTATTCCCGCTCAAGCCGCCGAATTCGACGCTCATGCCGACTGTTTTG
>JADHWD010000156.1 GCA_016783645.1 bacterium | reverse complement strand
TAAGGACTCAAAAATCGGTGTTATATCGGACTTGAGTAAAAAAGGCTTGCGAATCTGCGCTTGAAAACGCTTCGCAAGCCTTTGTTTTATTTAAAGTAGCGCGTAGGGGAATCGAACCCCTGCTACCGGCGTGAGAGGCCGGCGTCCTAACCGCTAGACGAACGCGCCGGATTAGTTAAGTAGTTGAATAGTTAAGCAGTTAAGTAGTTAAATGGTAAAGTAGTTAAACGGATAAACGGTTAAGTTGTAGGGGCGAAGCATTTTAGGGTAACAATAGAATAATTAATCACTTGCAAAAATGCTTCGCCCTAATTAATCTAAATGTTTATATGCGATACAGAAAACCTTTTTATACATCTAAATTCTGGACATACCTGGCGTTCTGTTCAATGAACAGTCTGCGCGGTTCCACCGCATCGCCCATAAGTGTATTAAAGGTCTTATCCACCGATGCGGCGGTAGCCTCATCCAGAATAATCCGCTTCACCGTCCGCTTTTCCGGATCCATCGTAGTAGACCACAACTGATCGGGATTCATTTCGCCTAAACCCTTATAACGCTGGATATTCACCCCTTTACTGCCGTTGAGCCTTCTCAAAATTTCATCCCGCTCATCATCATTATACGCATAGAATTCCTCTTTACCCTTTTGGATTCTGTAAAGCGGCGGTTGAGCGATATAAATATGACCTCTTTCAACTAATAGTCTCATCTGGCGGAAGAAGAATGTCAACAGCAGAGTTCTGATATGCGCGCCGTCAACATCCGCATCGGTCATTATAATAATCTTACCGTACCGAAGATTATCCATCTCTAATTCTTCATCCACACCGGCGCCTACACCGATAGCTGAGATGATAGTCCTTATCTCTTCGTTTGCCAGCACTTTATCAAGGCGGGTTTTTTCCACATTGAGGATTTTGCCCCTGAGCGGTAAAATCGCTTGATATCTGCGGTCCCGCCCTTGCTTGGCGCTGCCGCCGGCGCTGTCCCCCTCTACAAGATACAGCTCGCACAGTTTAGGATCTTTGATAGAACAATCGGCTAATTTACCGGGGAGCGAACCGGAATCGAGAGCATTTTTCCTCCTGGCCAATTCTTTCGCTTTACGGGCGGCATCCCTGGCACGGGCGGAAAAAAGGCATTTCTCAATAATCTTCTTAGCGATACCGGGATTTTCTTCCAGATATTCATTGAGCGATTCGCCGAATACCGTTTCAACTATTCCCTTAACCTCGGAATTGCCTAACTTGGTCTTGGTCTGCCCTTCAAACTGCGGTTCTGATACTTTAACGGATAACACCGCTGTCAATCCCTCCCGCACATCTTCACCGGCTAAGGAATAATTAGCGTCCTTGAAAAGATTATTCCGTAAAGCGTAATTATTCAGAGTCCGGGTCAAGGCGGTTTTGAACCCGATCAGATGCGTACCGCCTTCAATAGTGTTGATATTATTAACGAATGTGTGGATATTCTCGTTATAGGAATCGTTGTACTGCAGAGCTATTTCGACCGGGACATCTTCCCGCTCTTTTTCGATATATATAGGCTTGGGCTGAATCAGTGTGCGGTTCTCATCGAGATATTTCACGAACTCGACAATCCCGCCGGTGTAATAATATTCCTCTTCCCGCTCACTTTCTTCACGCTTGTCGAAGATTTTGATATAGAGCTTTTTATTGAGAAAAGCCAGCTCTCTTAAACGCTCGCAGATAGTGGCGTAGCTGTAACGAGTCCCTTTGAAAATCTCTTTGTCCGGCATAAAGGTGGTGGTGGTACCGTTTTTCCGTTTTACCGAACCTAAATCTTCTACAAGACTCTTCGGTATTCCCCGGCAGTACTCCTGTTTATATAATTTTTTATCCCGCACCACCTCGACTGAACACCATTCGCTCAAAGCATTCACCACACTGACGCCGACACCATGAAGTCCGCCTGATACTTTATAAGAAGACCGGTCAAATTTTCCGCCTGCATGCAGAACGGTCATTACAATTTCCAGCGCCGACCGTTTTTCGGTCGGATGTTCATCTACGGGAATACCGCGCCCGTTATCCGCAACCGTGATTGAACCATCAGAATTGATGAATACTTCAATGTTGTCGCAGTAGCCCGCCATCGCTTCATCGATGGAATTATCCACTACTTCGTAAACTAAGTGATGAAGTCCTCTGACGCTGGTATCGCCGATATACATAGCGGGGCGTTTCCGCACCGCTTCCAGCCCCTTCAGAACTTGTATCTTCTCGGCGCTGTATTGTTGTTCAACTGTAGTCATATAGAATCACAAATTTAACATAATCTTTAATAATACAATTTACGTAACACTTTAGCTTTGTGAAGTTTGGGAATATGCATGTCCGGGTCAGGGACGACCCGGACTACGAGAATTAAGGTAGGCGGGGTCGTCCCTGACCCCGCCATCTTCAAAGAACTAAACTGTTACCAATTTACATATATTTTGGAATAAAATCAATTTTTCTAAAAATCAGCGAAACGCCTGATTGTAAATATAATATTATTAATATCCTACAAGATTAATACCAGCTCACACATATCACAAATCTAATATCAAATATCACATATCAGGTATTATCCGGGTGATTTCCTTTGCTCGTTTCTTCGGACTGCAGGAATTTTTCCCATCGGGTTTTCTTTGAATCGCTGCGCCGCTTGGAACGGATTTCTGAACCGATGAATAAAATGACATCCCGGTTGCAGTTTCCGCAATGGAAGGGATACCCGTTGAAAAAAGGATATATATTCTTCTGCATGAAACCCTTACGCTTGATCCGGCGGAGTTTTTTCGACTGGCAGTAAGGACATATGGGAAAAGTTCTGCGGGTGAGAAAATTATATTTTTTCTGATGCGCGTATTCTTTAGGTATTTCCCGCTTCTTGAATAATGCCGGACCAAATTCGATGCCCTGTTTTTCGGCTTCATAGTACTTGCTCTTCAAATATTCCCATATTCTGTCAATTTCAGCGATGGCAGTTTCAAAAAATACGGCGAAATCTTCATCCGTATTAGTTGATGACGGATCCTTGATGTCTTCAATTCCGCCTTCTTCATGACCGAATTCCCGCACATGGTACACTTTTTGCAGCATCTGAGGATAACTGCCTTGAAACCGTTTCATCTGTTTGGAATCGAAAACAATTATAATATCGGCTCTTTGCAGCAGTTTGAGGGATGCGTGCTTACTGCGGTACATCGCAAGGTCAAAACCCATCTCCAATCCCTTCTGCAAAACCCGCGGATGCACAGGTACATTGAATTTCCCTTCCACCCCGGATGAATCAATATCCATCTCCATCTTGTCTTTCAATTCCGAGTTACGGAATAAATGATACAAATAACCCGCGGCGAAGGGGCTTCGGGTCACATTGCCTCGGCACAAAAATAATATACTCAGCATAGAATGATCACTCCGTTGGATATGTTTTATTGATGATTACCTTGAAAATAGGGTTTAGGGTTTAGGGTTTAAGGTCCAGGGTTCAATTCACTGTGGTGTCGACTCTCCGCAGTTGACACCACATACAATTTAATTGTTGCGTCAGGTCTTGCTTGCGGAAACGCAAGTGTGACCTGCCAGTATTCCCCGGTTTCAGAGAAACCGGGCTTCCAAAAGTCTAATGTCCAAAGTCTAAAGTCATTTTCATGCTTCAGGGTGCGCCGCCGGCGCATGAGGGTTTACTTTGAAAATAACAGCAGGGTGGGTTCTTAACCCACCTAAAAAACTCCGTTCCTGCCGGGTTTCAAACGAAGTGTAACCCGGCAGGTTACAGGCTTCGCCTTTGAAACCTGCCGGAAACATTTAAACATAGTGTCAGTTCCATCGACCGTTCTTGTGAACTTACTCACTAATATGACTGTGATAAGACATACAAGAAACGCAGGGACTGACTCATACATCCGGTTCTTCAACATCGGCAGAATGAACATGGCGAATATGAATCCCTTCATTTCACCACTCCCGGTCCTGAATAAACACCCATATCGCTTACCGTGCCGTCGGAATCGGTGATTAAGGGATTGCCGGAATCGATGCAGGGAGAATTTTCTTTCAAATGATAATCACCGGAAAATGTATTTACAAATGACGGATCTTGCGAAATATTACCGTTGACGCCGGTCAAATCTTTCATATCACCGTAATTCCCGGCTTCGTTGCCCCAGATATTATTGTGGCTGATGATGAAATTTTCGATGCCGCCGTAGTTCTGCAGACCCACTCCGGGAGCCACCCATTGCTCCTTCCAGCCGTTTTTAACGATGATATTATTAGAGAATCGGCCGGAAGCGTCTTCGCTCCAAGCCGCCATCCCGCAGTTGCCGTTGTGATAAACTACATTATTGCACGCGTCCATATAGGAACTGCCGGCAGCGACTATCCCCCATTCTAAACAATCCTGCACAATATTATTCTTCACCAGCGCCCGGCTGTCCCCGAATGAGCCTATCCCCTTCCAATAATATGTTATGCGGTTGCGCAGGATTATCGCGTTAGCGTCCCAAGTGATTCCTATCCCCGCGCCCCGCCCTTTTTCGATGATATTATCGGCGATATAGGCGATGGAACCTCGATATAACGCTATTCCGTCCCAGCTGTTATTCAGAATCTCATTATTGAAGATGAACAATTCCGAACCTTCACGCCCTATAATCCCGCCGATCCCCACAATCACACTATCGATGAAATCGGTATTATCGGAAATCCTGCAGTCTCTGATGGTGACCGATGAATATTTCACAACGATTCCTGCATCGGTGGCGTTGCCGTCAGGATCGCGCCTGCCGCCGGTGATAGTGACGCCGGAAATCTGCGTACCTCTGCTGTTTAAAAACAGGAATCCATATCCCGCATTTGTCTGCAGAATCGTTTTATCCGCACCTGAGCCCTTTATAGTCAATCGTTTCCCCTCCAGTATGAAGCCCCTAATGGCGATGACCGGTGTATTATGTTTTTCGCAGTTGCCGCATAACTCTTCGATAAATGTATCAGGAACTGCGGTATATTTTCCCTTTTTGATGACGAGGGTATCGCCGTCATCGCACTCATCGATAGCGTACTGCAGATTCCGGAAGGGTTCTTTCCGGCTGCCTTCACCCTTTTCATCGCCCTTCAAATCATCGACATACTTCACATAGGGCGAGTCGGTCGAAGGTGAAAATAGAAACTGAGTGAACCATAAAAGGATGATGATGAAACCCAGTATCGCTATGTTTCTGTTTGATAACATTTTAAAAGGGGTTAGGCGCTTACCACTGTAACATTGACAAAAATTTGTTGATGTTTTCAGAATGTTATTTTCTTTTCGAACCGCTGATAAAAACCGATTTACACTGATTCCGCTGATTATAATATCAGGGCTCTTCGCTGTTTGTGTGGGTAACTTCTATGTTAAACCAACACTCCTCTTATCGTCATTCCGGCTTGTCCGGAATCGGTTCCAATGATATAAGAAGATTCCCGGCGCGTCCGCTTACAGCGGACTTGCGGGAATGACGGTGCGGGGGCGGTCTTAAATGAAGCATTTAACAAATTACAGATAATATCTTTACCCACACGAAATAGAGAAGAGCCAGCTATAATAGCCAGTGATTATTATCCGCTTCATCCGCTTAATCTGCTTTGAATTAATTCGTTTAATCCGTTTAATTCGTTGTGAACCTTCTAACTTTTGCCTTTTGCCTTTTGACTTATTCTGTTTCTCCGTAGTTAATCAACGAATTCAAAATCGGCCTTGAAATGTCTAAGAGTCAAATCCTGTCCGTGAGTGACTTTTACTCCGGGGATTCTGTCTCTATTGTCATAGAGGACAGTGACCGCTTCGGCGGCGGCGGATAAATCCTGGTCTTCATAAACTAATCTGGGAACTGCGGCGCGGACAAAGTTCACTCTCGGCTCCGGCGGCGTCTCCACCCCGTCTTTCATACTGCCGAAGGCGAATATTCCCAATTCGCAGAGCCTGTGTCCGGCGATCAATAACAGGCCGGTCAATGATATGCCTTTCAACCGGCTGTCAGCGTCCGGAACATCCTTAAAAAATTTATCTATATCGATATAGACCGCGCTGCCGCCTATAGGCGTCAAGATGGGAATCCCGTTACGCAGTAAAGCTCTCCCGAATCTATGCACCTGCCCTATACGGTAATCGAGGTATTCCTGCCGGACAACAGTCTTGAATCCTTCCACCAGCCCTTTCAAATCCCTGCCCGCCAGTCCGCCGTAAGTGGGATGCGCTTCGGTCATTAACTGGTGATTCATCAATCGATCAAGAAAGTGAGGGTAGTTATCGGTGAAAAGGCTGTTCTTCATTATCACCAATGCTCCGCCGATATTCACCAAACCGTCTTTTTTACAGCTTATATGGAAACCGTCGACATAGGTGAACATCTCTTTTACGATTTCAGCGATAGTCCGGGTTTGAAAACCCGCTTCATAGCGTTTGATGAACCAGGCGTTTTCGGCGAAACGGGCGGCGTCGAAGAAAAAAGGCGCTTTGTATTTGCAGGACAGTTTATGGACCGCCCGGATGTTATCCATCGATACCGGCTGGCCCCCGCCGGTATTGTTGGTGATAGTGAAATAGATTAAGGGGATTCCGCCTTCTTCACCCGCCAGCATCCGTTCCAGTTTTTCTATATGAATGTTACCCTTGAATCTTAAATCAGGGTCATTCCGGTAATACTCGCCGCAGAACAGATTAGGCGCTTGAAATTCGTTGTCTTTGATATTGGCTTCAGTGGTGTCGAAATGCCCGTTGCTGGGGATGATATAACCACTTTTGTTCTTCCGCATCGCTTCTACCGACACTTCACCCTTGCGCAATGTGTCCCGCAGGACTTTGAACAACGCGTGTTCACAGGCGCGGCCCTGATGAAATATTAATAATTCCGAATCTTTCCACTTCTCCCCAAAGGTCTCCGCAATCTGAGCGTTCAGTTCATAATAACCTTCATTGGAGCCGTAGGCTTCGTCGCCTAACAGCATCTGCGACCATTGTTCCATAGTCATAGTGGTGGTGCCGGAATCGGATAACAGGTCGCATCCGGGCAGTTTGTGAGCGGGGAATTTGAACACATTCAAATGCGCCTGTTCGACCGCCAGACGATATCTGTCTTCATAAGCGTTCAAGGCGCAGTGTCTGAATTTGACCGCGGCGTTACGGTAAGGGCGGGGTTTATAGTACCTTGGCAGGTCAGGATCTTTTGCCGCGAGTTCTCTGAATTTTGAAATGAAAAATTTTATATATTCGGGTGTTTCTAATTCCAAGCGGATCTCCGTAGAAATAAACAGGTTATAGAATCAATTCATCATTTGATTAATGCGGAAATTTTTCCGAATTCTAAAAATTTAATAATATTACGAATCAATAGCAAATTACGCAGGTTTCGACGATATCACTGAACATATGTGAACTGCCTGAATAGTACTTAGTACCTTAATTCTGATTTTCTTGCTTTTTCTGTATCAAGATATTTTTTAAAAGTTTCGAGCTGCAAGTCAAAAACTGTCGGTTTCGGATTTCGAATTTCGAGCTTCGGATTTTGTACTTTTTGTTTTTACTAAAGTCCAAAGTCTAAAGTCTAAAGTCTAAAGTCATGAGCCTTGAGTCTTGAGCCTTGAGTCATGTGCCTTTTTGGGTTCCGGCTCGTCCGGGTTAGGGTATTTTCTTTTTGGCTCTTCGCTGGATCGTATGGGGAAGGGTACTATTAATGATTCCGTTTATTTAGTATGTTTTCACAGTTTTTTACTGATTTTGCGATTTGCAAGTATAAATAATACAATATGTTGCAAAACTGAATTTGGCGAATATCGGTCAGATTTGGACTAAATCAACAGAGTCATT
>JADHWD010000155.1 GCA_016783645.1 bacterium | reverse complement strand
GAAAATAGTATCAAGGGCGAACACATGGGTTCGCCCCTACATTCCCTGATATTTGTGGTGTCATGCGTCCCCGCATGACACTAAGATATTGTTTATATTATGTATGGTGTCGACTGCGGAGAGTCGACACCACAATGAATTGAACCCTAAACCCTAAACCCTATTTTCAAGGTAAACCCTCATGCGCCGCCGGCGCATGAGGGTTTAAGTTAATCTAACCGGCATTAAGAGCATCAGGTAATCTTCCGACTCGTTTTGTTCAGTGGGGACGATGATTCCGGCGGAGTCGGGTGTGCCGATCAAAAATTTGACATCTTCGGTTTCAATCTGCCGCAAAGCGTCGATTAAATAATTGGCGTTATAACCAATCAAAATATCTTCACCCTGATAGTCAACCTTAATCTCTTCTTGAGCTTCGCCGCCGATATCCACATCTTCGGCGGTGATGACAGCTTTTTCGGCGCTGATCTGGAATCTGACTTGATGAGATATTGAACTTGAGAATATTGCCACGCGCCGCACGGTGGACATCATATTCTCTACATTAGCGGTCATGATATTCGGATTCCCCTTAGGTATTACATTTTCATAAAGAGGATATTTTCCCTCGATAAGTCTGGAGTAAATATCACCCTCTTCCGAACTGATTTTCATGAAATTTTTACTGCGGCTGATAGTCAGATCGATATTATCCGCAAGAGTGCGGGCGGAAAGGTTAAGACCTTTGAGAGGAATTATCATATTGAACGGCTCGCCGTCATATCTGCCGGAAAAATCAACAATCTTGGATAAACGATGGCCGTCGGTGGAAACCATGCGGTATTCATCTTTGAATACCTGAAAATAGACGCCGCAAAGCGTAGGCCGTAAATCATCCTTGGAAACAGAAAAAGAAGCATGATTAACCATACGCTTGAATTTCGACGAAGGAATGATGATTTCATCGAGAGTATCGCTGGAGGGCATAGCAGGGAAATCATCAGGATTACTGCCGGCGATTTTATAAACGCCGTTGGCACTGTTGATATTCACCCGATAACTCTCGTCTAATGTAATGTTGATTTGTTCAGGAGGAAGTTCGCGGACGATATCAGCGACCTTTCGGGCGGGAACCGCTGCTTCCCCGTCTTCGTCAGAATGAACCTCTGAAATCGTTATCAGAGATATTTCAAGATCGGTTGAGTGTATCAACAGCTTATCACCTGTTATCTGCCATCTCATGGAGTTGAGTATGGGCAAAGTTGAACGCGAGGGAATAACGGGGATGTGCTGTTGAAGCACATTTGAAAATAATTCCTGATCAATTGAGAAATTTGTCACCTTAAAAATCTCCCATTAATGCATATTTATGATTATAAAATAGAAAATTTAAAAATAGTCAATATAATAAAGGATTGTGGAAAAGTTGAAAATAACAGCGAAATATAATGACAAAAATAGTTTTAAGAATGTTGAATTATGTGGAAAACTTGTGCAAAAGTGGATAAGTTTTAAACATAATTGAGATAGTCATGATGAAAACTAGGATATATTCTGAGTATTCAACAGAGTTTCAACAGGAGTCAACATTTTTTTTCACTTTTGTGGAAAACTTAATATAAGATAAATAATTATAAGATGAAAAACAAAAAAATTGATTAAAATAACTTATTTGTGATGAAAAAAGCAACAGGCATACCGGTTTATCCGAAAACAGGGAATATTTAGCTGCCGGATTATTTGAAACCCGGCGGGAACAAATAAGAACAATGACAGTTGACGGATAAATGAAAAAATCAAACCTATGATTCAAGCTGTTTGATTAATTCACGGATTTTAATAGCGAATTCGGGATCTTTGAACATAGCTTTTTTTATTTTATCTATGGAGTGAAGCACTGTTGTATGGTCACGGTTGCCGAAATGGGCGCCTATTAATTTCAGAGTCATATTAGTTAGATTATTGCAAAGGTAAATAGAAAGCTGGCGGGCATAAGCGATCTCTTTTTTCCTGGAATCGCTGCATTGAATGTCAGGCGGCACACCGGTTAAGCGGGCGACAGTTTCCTGGATGAGTTCAATACTGACTTTCTTGGGGCGGCGGCCAATAATATCCCTCAGCACTTTCTGAGCGACCGCTAATGTGATGTCTGTGCCGGTGATGGATGCGTGAGCGAGAAGTTTTATCAATGCGCCTTCAAGTTCACGAACATTACTAGTAATATTTTTTGCGAGATAATCAATAATGTCAGGCGATAATTGGATATTGTCTTCTTCCGAGCGGCGCTGGAGGATAGCGACTCGCGTCTCTAAATCCGGAGGCTGAATATCGGTGATGAGTCCCCACTTGAAACGGGACAATAATCTGGCTTCCATGTCGAACAGTTCGCTGGGCGGACGGTCCAGCGAAAGAACTAATTGCTTACCAGCTTGGTATAAGGTATTGAAAGTGTAAAAGAATTCCATCTGAGTCCGTTCCTTGCCCTCGAAGAATTGCACATCGTCCACCAGAAGTAGATCGGTGGAACGGTAAAGGCTGGAGAAATCCGTAGTCTTGTTCTCTTTGACCGAGGTGATGAAATCAATGGTGAATTTTTCGGAGGATACATAGAGAGCTTTGCGGATGGTCTGATGTTTGAGTGCGAAGTCGCCGATGGCTTGGATAAGATGGGTTTTTCCCAGCCCGACGCCTCCGTAAATCACTAATGGATTGAAGCGGGTTTTACCCGGGGCTTCCGACACCGCTAAAGCGGCGGCTTTGGCGAAATTATTGCATTCACCCTCTATGAAGTTTTCAAAGGTGTAACGGGGATTCAATGATGCTTCGCGCGTAGCTTTTGGCGGACCGGATGAGATTTTTTTATCTTCCCGAAAGGGGAAGAGCGTATTTTTCATCTTATCACCTAAGATGATGGAATAATTGATGGTAAAACCGTCGCCGAAAGTTTCACAGAGCGCCGAGGATATCTGACTGCTGTAATGCTCCTCAATCCAATCGTAATAGAACTGGCTAGGTATTTGAACGGTTATCTCCTTGCCGTCGATTTTTATAAAACGTATCGGCCGAAACCATGTGTGGAAACTTTCGCGGGGTATATCGCAGGAAAGTTTATCAATGAAAGTCTGCCAGAGATTGTGTTGAGGAGCGGGATAACTCATTTTCTAAATATATTTAAGTTATTGGAATTGCAAGAAGGGCGGCGCGGGCTTAAGCGATGTGTCAAAATCATGGATAAAATATTAGAGAAATATTGAGAAAATTTCAAGAATCCGGCGGATATTATTCCGTTCAGTAACAATTTTGTAAAAAATAATCTTAAAAAAAAGAAAATTAAATAAATTAACAAAAATAGAGATAATTTTTAACTGAATAGTTCAATTAGTGTTAAGAAAAAGCAGACAGGCGGATTTCATCCCCGGGCTTTGAACCCTGAAGATTTGCGGAAAGCGGATAAAATTGTTATATTTTTAGTTCTTATTTAACGGAATCACTAAACATTATCTCAATGAAAACAATCAGATTGATAAAAAGATAGATTCCCGGGTAATATTCACTGAAAATATTAACAGTAATCGACTATTTTTAAATATAAAGGATTTTGTGATGAAAAGAACTTACCAGCCGAGCAACCGGAAGCGAAGGAATAAACATGGTTTCAGGGAGCGTAATTCCACGCGGAGCGGCCGTGATGTGTTGAAACGCCGCCGCGCTAAAGGCAGAAAGAGGCTTTCAGTGTCGGATGAGCTATCCCGCTAAACTACCGAAAAAAGCTATCCTGAATATCAGGGGAGATATAAGCAGAGCCGTTAAAAAAGGAAAGCGTATTCAGGGAAAATATTGCTGTATGATAAGAGTAAGCGAAGGAATAATAAGACCTTCAAAAAACGATGAAACATCTGCGAATCTATGGAATCATAAGAAATTAGGTCCTAAATTCGCGGTGCTGGTTAAAAAAAAGTGCGGTTCCGCTGTAAAAAGAAACCGGATGAAGAGGATTGTGCGGGAATTTTTCAGGAATAATAAAGAACTATTCATGGGTGAAGAAGCGGTGGTTTTCGCCCTGGAAAACAGAGTGGAAGATGAAGCGGATTTTAAAAAAGAGCTGGAAGTACTATCCGGTAAAAATCTGTGAATATCTCGGTCACATAATTACCGGGATGATAAAATTATATATATTGTTATACCGCCGGATGATTTCGCCGTTATTAGGCGGAAACTGCAGATTTTATCCCTCCTGCAGTGAATATTCCATGCAGGTGATTGAAAAATTCGGAGCCGTTAAAGGCGGCTGGCTGGCGGTAAGGAGATTAGCCAAATGTCATCCCTTTCATCCCGGCGGATATGATCCCGCACCCGAAATATCCATAAAACAAATGAAAACAGATGGATAAGAGAACTATATTAGCATTCGTGTTCATCGGATTGATTGTAATATTACTACCATATTACTACAATTTAATCAATCCCCCTAAGGAAAATCTCGTTGATACGGAAACCGGAATAGTGAGCGAAGATAGAGCGTATAATATCGACACCAGCTATACCAAGCGTGTCCGGGAACAGCAGTATCCAAGTTCTGAATCTTCTACAGTTGATGAATCTGAGAAGATTCCTTTTACAACGACTGATGGGAAATGGCAGAAGTCCGATACCGACGGTGCGAGGATTATAAAGATAGAAACCCCTTATTATATAGCCAGTGTGAGTGCCGCCGGCGGTAAGTTCATAAGTTTCAAGTTGAAAGAGTTCAGTGATAGAAGAGGCGGAATGGTGGAGATGATTGGGCGCGGAGATTCGGATTTGCACTATCCTAACGCCTACTTCACTTTTTCCAATATCGGATTATCCACCCATGAACTGATTTTCCAGCCCAGCGGCGGTAATTTAAATGTAAACCCCGGAAGAACCGCCGAATTAGTGTTGACCGCTGAATTATTAAACGGCGGAAAGATAGTGAAAAGATATGGGTTCAGCGGTGATAATTACCGCATAGATTTTGACATCGAGACTTACGGTGTGCCTGACATCAGCGATTATTATGTCCGCTGGGACGGCGCCGTAAATATCACCGAACCCGATACCGCCCAGGATTTGAGCTATTCCAAGGCTTACGCCAAGATGGGGGGCGAAATAGTGACCTTCGACGCCCCTAAAAAAGGCGACAGGGATATATCAAGTTCCGGGAAAACCGATTGGATAGCCTTAAGGTCGAAATACTTTGAGATAGCGATGGTGCCGCAGAGCAGCACCGAAGGGATAAATTTCCGCGCCCGCAGACTCAACGCCAGCGCCACCGGATTGAAGGAATTTGAATTGGCGATGAAGATGCACTCATCCCGCAGAGACCTTAAAGAGAACTTCATACTCTATTTAGGACCTATAGATTCCAAGCGTTTGAGTTCACTTAATGTCGGACTGGAAGCCACTATGAACTGGGGATGGAGCATTATCAAACCATTCAGCAAACTCGTCCTGTGGTCCTTCAAGCAGCTGCATGCGGTGATTCCAAATTATGGGATTGTGATAATAGTATTCTCCATTCTCATCAAAATTATCTTATGGCCTCTCACGCATAAGAGCTTCCAGTCGATGAAGAAGATGTCGAAGCTGCAGCCTTTGATCAAAGAATTGAAGGAGAAATATAAGAGCGATCCGCAAAAGATGCAGAAGGAGACCATGCGGCTCTACAAAGAGCACAAAGTGAATCCGATGGGCGGATGCCTGCCGGTCCTTCTGCAGATGCCTTTGCTCTACTCTTTATTCATAGTGTTCCGATCAACTATTGAACTCCGTGAAGCGAATTTCGCATTCTGGATTAATGACTTGTCTCTTCCGGATACAATTATCAATTTACCCTTCGCTTTGCCTTTATATGGTAATCATGTTACAGTTTTGCCGATACTGATGGGAATCTCGACATTCTTCCAGTCCAAGATGACGATAACCGATCCCAATCAGAAGATGATGCTGTATTTCATGCCTATCTTTTTGACGCTAATGTTCAATAACTTCCCGGCGGGATTAACACTGTATTATACTTTATTCAATCTTTTATCAATGGTGCATCAGCGGATAATCAGCGTGAAAGATGACGGAGCTCCTGCAGCCGCAGGAATAACCACTCAGAAAAAATCGGTTTTAGGCAGAAAAAAATAGTATGAAAGAATAAGAGTTTTTTTTACCGAGCCCGGAACTATTCCGGGCTTTTGGTGTTTGTGTAATATCTGATATTATGAGAATATACGAAAAAGATGTGATAGCCGCTCCGGCGACTCCCCCGGGTAAATCCGCTATTGCGGTAATACGGATGTGCGGGGATGAAGCTTTGGATATCATCAGAAAATGTCTGGATAAAGATAGATTAGAATTAGCGCCCCGCCGCGCCGTATTAACCGATATAGTTCAAGACGGCGAAAAAATCGACCGAGTGATTGTTATATACTTCAAAGCGCCGGAATCATACACGGGGGAAGATATGATAGAGATAAGCTGTCATGGAGGAGATATCATCAGAGAACGGATTATGTCATTATTGTGTGAGAAGGGCGCACGACCGGCGGAACCGGGCGAGTTCACTTTAAGAGCTTTTCTCAACGGCAAGATGGATTTGACGCAGGCGGAAGCCGTTTCCGATATTATCGCAACTGACAGCGAAATCGGCCGGAGATATGCCTTAGAGAAACTGCAGGGCGGTTTGTCGAAGCGGATTACTCCCATAAGAAATATTATTCTGGATATTCTGGCGGAAGCGGAAGCTGATATTGAATTCCCCGAAGAAGAATCGGATTCCATCGATTTTCCCCAATGGTTGAAGAAAGCGCGGGAAGCATGGGAAATGATGAATAAAATTTTAAAGTCCTATATTTGTGAAGATAAAGTCAAAGAGGGTTTCAAGATTGTAATCGCCGGACCGCCTAACAGCGGCAAGTCAACATTGTTGAACCGATTAATCGGCGAAGAACGGGCGATTGTGCATCACGAAGCTGGTACTACCCGGGATGTGATTAGAGAATCGATTGAGATGAACGGCGTCAGAATATGGCTGACAGATACGGCAGGATTAAGAGATGCCTATTCATCGGTGGAATCGGAAGGTATATCCCGCGCAGAACAGGCGATTAAAGCCGCCGATATGGTTCTGTATCTTATTGACCTTAATAACTATGACAGGAATGATTCAATTTTTGAAAGAATGAAGGCTAAAGAAATAATAAAGATAGGTAATAAGGTCGATTTAAATCCCGGTGAAGGGATTGAATGCGATTTGAAAATATCCGCTTTGCGGGGTAATGGGATCGATGATTTGCTGGAAATAATAAAGGAGAAGGCGGGTTCATTATCCGTCGAAGGCGGAATGATGATGAATGAAAGGCAGTACAAATGCCTGACTGACGCAGACAGATCGCTTACCAGCGGTATTAAAAAATTGGTAAATGAGAAAGATATGTATTTAATGTGCGAAGATTTGAAAGGAGCCGCATTTAGTTTAGGCGAAATAACCGGGGAGGAGGTAACGGAAGAGGTATTGTCCAGGATATTTGAAAAATTCTGCATCGGCAAGTGAAATGTTCCACATGGAACAATGAAGAAATTGGCATGCTAATGGCAGCCCGGTTTCTTAGAAACCGGGGAATACAGGCAGGTCACATCCGCTGTCAGCGCGCAATACCTGCCAGAACAAGGTACTAGACCCTAGACCCTAGACCCTATTTTCAAAGTAAACCCTCATGCGCCGGCGGCACACAACTTAGCATGAAAATATTTTTAAGGGCGAACACATGGGTTCGCCCCTACATTCCCTGATATTTGTGGTGTCATGCGTCCCCGCATGACACTAAGATATTGTTTATATTATGTATGGTGTCGACTGCGGAGAGTCGACACCACAATGAACTAGACCCTATTTTCA
>JADHWD010000154.1 GCA_016783645.1 bacterium | reverse complement strand
AGATAGTGGATAATTACCGCTGGCTGGAGGATGGGGAAGATCCCGATGTTCAGAAATGGGTGGAGGAACAGGAGGCTTTAACTAAATCAATATTAGACCCTTTACCGCAGAAGGCTTTTTTAGTCAAGCGTTTCAACGAGTTGTGGCGCTATGATGATGAGAGTGTCCCTGATGTTGTCCTTAACGGCGATAGATTATTCTATTGGACTAAGCAGAAGGACGATGAGAAATGGGTTTATAACACTAAAGCGCGTGAAGGCGCAGAACCGGTAGTCCTGCTGAATCCTAACCAATGGGATGCGGCGGAGACTATCGGCGGGATTAATCCTTCCCGTGACGGAAAATATTTGGCTTACGGAATCGCTCACGGCGGCGATGAAAATCCTATCACCAATGTGATGGTAGTGGACAGCAAGGAGATTCTTCCGGACAAACTGCTGGGATGGAAACAAAATGTATCTTCCTGGATGCCGGACAATTCGGGTTTTTACTACAATTGTAAACCTCTGAAAGACGATGTGCCGGAAGGAGAGGAGAATTATTGGCATGCGGCTTATTACCATAAATTAGGGACTCCGGCCTCCGAAGATAAAAAGGTATTTTACCATGATGAAGTGAAAGAATATTGGCACAGCGTATCTATTTCGGAAGACGGAAAATATGAAATCTACGACCGCAGTTTGTTCAATAAAAACGAAGAATATTTCCGCAGAACCGGTTCCGATAAGCCTTTGATTACGCTGGCTGCAGGATTCGATGGGCAGTATATCATCGATTTCGTGGACGATAAAATTCTGATTAGGACTGACAAAGACGCACCGCTTTACATGGTATATATCACCGATACCGATAAACCGGAGCGGGAAAACTGGAAAGTGTTCATCCCTCAGCATGAAAAAGACCGGCTGGACTATATTGCTTCTATCGCCGGGCATATCTACGCGGTCTATCAGCATAATGCTTACACACAGATTAAGATATATAATTTAGAAGGTGAATATATCCGCGATCTGCCGCTTCCCACTATCGGCAGCGCCTATGTTTCAGGTTATTGGTCGAAACCGGATGTGTGGGTCAGCTTCTCCTCTTTCACTTATCCTTCGACCACTTTCAAATATGATTTCGCTAAAAATGAATTGATTGTGTATAAAGAATTTCCCATCGAAATCGATGTGGATAATATGACCGCGGAGCAGGTGTGGTATAAATCGAAGGACGGAACTCCGGTCTCGATGTTTTTGATTCACCGGAAGGATTTGGTGAAAAACGGTGCAAATCCTATCCTGCTGAACGGCTATGGCGGATTTAACATTTCCATTAAACCGAGGTTCTCCACTTCCAAAGTGGTCTGGCTGGAAGCGGGAGGGATGATCGCTATGCCTAACCTGCGCGGAGGAGGCGAATATGGCAGGGACTGGCATGAAGCGGGTATGCGGGAAAAGAAGCAGAATGTATTCGATGATTTCATTGCCGCCGCCCAATGGCTGATTGATAACAAATACACCAATCCGGAGAAATTAGCGATTCAGGGCGGTTCTAACGGTGGACTATTAGTGGGAGCGGCGGTAGTGCAAAGACCGGAAATGTTCAAGGCGGTCTTATGTATAGTGCCTTTATTGGATATGGTCAACTACCATAATTTCGGTTTAGCCAATATTTGGTCTGAGGAATATGGCAGTTCCGAGGATCCGGAGCAGTTCAAATATCTGCGCAAATATTCGCCCTATCACAATGTGAAGAACCGCGTGAAATATCCGGCGATGCTGATCACCGGCAGTGAAAATGACGCACGGGTCGATCCGCTACATGCGCGCAAAATGGTCGCAAGGATGCAGGAGGCTGACCCTAAAGGTGAACCGATATTGTTATTACAGCGCAAAGCTTCCGGTCACGGCGGAGGGACTACTTTATCGATGCAGATTGACCAGACGGCGGAAACCTTGGCGTTCCTGATGTACGAATTAGGGATGGAAGCGCCGGAAAGATGATTAGACTAAATCATCGTGCGGTTTTGGCGCACAACGAAGCGTGAATATTTTTCAGGGCAACCGCAAGGGTTGCCCCTACAATATTGTATATTTATTTGTAGGGGAAGACCAATCAGCTTGTCCCAGAATATGTCATCCTGAACGAAGTGAAGAATCGCATTCAAATTAAGTTTTTAAATATCAACAATTTCTTCATCCGCCTTTGGCGGATTCAGAATGACATTTAGTATTCATGGACATACTGTTTAGGCTCTTGGCTTTTAGCAGCCCGGTTTCTCCGAAATCGAGGAAGCACTGGCAGGTCACACCCGCCTGCGGCGTGCAAGACCTGCCAGAACAAAGAATTAAACCCTAAACCCCAGACCCTAGACCCTATTTTCAGGATATATAATAATATCACTCATTCTACAGTTAGGAGACAATCATGAGAAAGCGGCTGTTTTTAATCTGTATCGCTGTCATCCTGCCTTTATTATCACCTGCGGAACAGTATATTTCCGGGGATTTGAGCGGAGTCCTTGAAGAGGATATCTACATCGTCACAGGTCAAATCAATGTACAGGACGGCGATTCGCTCTGGATCGAACCCGGTGCGGAATTCTATTTCGATGGCGGATTCGGATTCGATATATTCGGATATTTATACGCCGAAGGAACCGAAACTGACAGCATCACTTTCCAGCCAAATGTTGGAATTCCTCAATGGGATGGGATTGATTTTTTCTTTGAAGCCGGAGATTCCAGCGTTTTGGGATACTGCTTGATCACCGGCTGTAATCCCAGCGCTATTTATGTCTACGGCAGAGCGCCAAGATTTCACAATTGCACTATCAGCGGTAATTATACGGATAATTCCGGCGGCGGAATTTATATCCATGAAGCGGATCCGCTGATTGAGAACTGCCTCATCACCAACAACCGCGCCTTTTTACGCGGCGGCGGAATCTATGTCGAGGACAGTGAATCAACAGTTATTAAAAATTGCATAATCAGCGGTGATTCCGCGCAGTACGGCGCAGGGATATACCTTTATCAATCATCAGGGGATATTATTGGCTGTGAAATATCCGACAACGGCGCCGCTATCGGAGGAGGGATTCATATAGATAGGAGTCTGCCTTTTATCCAAGGATGCCGGATAAGCGGCAACCGCGCCACCCAATCTTACAGCTCCAGCGGCGGCGGTATCTTATGCGAATATTCCAACGCAGTGATTAAAGACTGCGTCATCGAAAATAACCTCGCCTGGTGGATGGGCGGCGGGATCTGCTGTCAATATCATTCCGATTCTTATATTGAAAACTGCACCATCTACGGCAATCACGGCGGCGACGGGGGCGGATTCGCCTCTTTCACCTGGGCTTCGCCCGTAGTATATAACACCATCATAGCAGGCAACACCGGCTGCGGCGCATACTTCGGAGCGGAAGCCGCTTTTGAATACTGCGGTTTCTACGGTAATCATAATGGAAATTTTCAAGGAGCGGTCCCGCCTGACCTGGGTGTGATAGCTCTTACGAATGCTAACGGTGATTCCTGCGATGTATTCAGCAATATTTTCTTCGATCCTCTGTTCTATTCAGTATCAGGCGATTCCGCATATTATCTGACAGAGGATTCGCCCTGCATCGACGCCGGAAATCCCTTATCACCGCCGGACCCGGATTTAACTACGGCTGATATCGGAGCTTATTACTATGATCAGGGAACAGCCTCCACAATAACTTTAACTTTGACTCCCTATAATCCGCCGATTCAGATACCAGCAAACGGCGGCGCTTTCGATTATAACATCCTAATTGAAAACAGCGGGGCTTCTCCGCTTTCTTTCCAAGTGTGGATTATGGCTGTATTACCATCCGGCGCAGTTTATGGGCCTATAGCAGGACCGGCTGCAGTATCGATAAATCCCGGTATATCAATCAACCGTGACCGAATGCAGAATGTCCCAGCTTCCGCCCCGGCGGGTACCTATATATATACCGTCTATGCCGGATTATATCCTGATTATATCGCGGATGAAGATAGTTTTGAATTTGAAAAGATTGAGTGAATTAAAATCGAACGCGGAGTGCGGAAAGCGGAAAAAAATTAACCACGAATAACCCCGAATAAACGCGAATGAAGATTCACAGGTAATTAAGTTGCAAGTGGCAAGTTGCAAGTTACAAGAATATTCACTGGCTATTATGGCTATTAAGGCTATTCCAGTTCCGGCGGGTTCTGTCATTGCGAGCGAAGCGAAGCAATCTCTATTATTAATAATCAATTAGAGAGATTGCTTCAAGGCTTTCAGCCTTTCGCAATGACATATTATTTCCATCATTACCATCATATCCAGTAAATCTTAACTGCTTCATCCGCTTCATCTGCTGTGAATCTTCTCACTTTTGCCTTCTTACTTTCTTAAAATCCTGAATATCCTGTGTATCCATGTTAATTTTATTCCGCTTTCAATCCGTTTTTCCTTTCAGATACTTCTTCCTCGCTCTTCCGATATCATCTACGATGATGGCGTAAACTGCGGGGATAATCAAGAGCGTCAATATAGTGGAGGCGGCTAATCCCCAAGCGATGATATTCGCCATGGGCGCCCAAACTTCGGATTTACCGCCCACTCCCAGCGCCATAGGGGCTACGCCGCAGATAGTGGTGACGGAGGTTAGGATGATGGGGCGGATGCGCAGTTTACCGGCTCTGATGATAGAACGCCAGGGAGACATTCCTGCAGAGCGGGAATTATTGATGAAGGTTACCATCACAATTGCGTCATTGACCACTACTCCCGCTAAAGCCACAAAACCGAACATGGTGATGATAGAGAAGGGTTCGCCGTTTATCACCAATCCTATCATCGCTCCGATGAGGGCGAAGGGAATAGTCACTAATATGATGAAAGGCTGGATGAAAGATTTGAACTGGGTGCCGAGAATGATATAAATCAGGATGATACCGACTCCGAATAACTTCAATAATCCTTCAAAAGCTCGTTTGAATTCATCGAATTCACCGGTGAAATCCAGCTGGTATTCGGGATAACGGGGTTTAATATTCGATTCAAAATATTTGATAATTTCCGTGTTCACTTTGACCGAAGTGGTCTTGTTTTTATCAATATTAGCATATACAGTCACCGCTCTTTCGCGCTTGTAGCGGTTTATTTCAGCGATACCGGAACCTGTGTCGATATCGGCGATATTAGCGAAAGGAATATAATATCCTGCGGGAGAGGGTATTTCAATTCTGCGGATTTCGTTGAATGAATCGATAAAATCGGGCAGGTATTTGATTCTGACATCGATCTCTTCATCGCCGTCGAGGAACACGGTGGCGATTTCACCCTCCACCGCCAGGTGAATATGGCGGGCGGCTTGCGCCGCATTCAGATGATATAATGCGGCTTTATCGGGATTGACATTGATATTCAATAAGGGTTTACCCCGCTGAAGGTTATCGCCGAGATCGAACACTCCGGGCTGATCTTTCAAGAAAGTCTTCAATTCCTCGGCGATCAGATCCAATTCATCGAGGAATTTCCCCTTGATTTTCACTTCAACCGGCTTCCCGGTGGGAGGACCGGTGGGAGTTTTAGTGATTTCGATTCTTTCGGGACCGCTGATATCACTGCAAAGGTCCCGTACATTATTGATAATTTCATTGAGTGGGCGTTTCCTATGCTGCCGTTCCGATAAATCGACGATGACCTGACCAACATGCGGACTGAATATCCATTGATCTTCACTCATCAATAAACCGGCGCTTCCGATAACCGCCCGGACTTCTTCTTCAGGCAAAGTCATAGCGCGCTGTTCGATAATTTTTAGCACATTATCGGTTTCATCCAGATTAGTTCCTATCGGCATCCTGACTAGTACATAAAATTCGGAAATCTCTTCATCGCGGTATAATTCGATACCCACTAACGGAATCAGCGCCAGGGAAGATAATGCGATAATGAGCACACCGCCGACAAAAATATACCGCCGCCTGAGCACTTTCCTGATTATTTTTCCGTAGAATTTTCTTAAGGGTTTGATCCAGCCCTTCAATCCGGTTTCATGGGGGTTGCGGGGGCTCCATTCGGCGATATGTGAGGGTAGGATTAAAAAGGCTTCTACTAGTGATGCGGCGATGGCCATTGTCACTACTATGGGGACAATCCGCATGAATTTACCCATAGTGCCCTCAAGCAGCATCAAGGGCAGAAAAACAGCGATAGTAGTCAATGTGGCTGTAATCACCGGAGGGACAACCTCCATTGTTCCTTTAATAGCCGCATCCACCCGGCTGTATCCGTTAAGCATATAGCGGAAACAGTTCTCTACCACAATTATAGCGTCATCGACAATTATACCAAGCACTAACACCAAAGCGAATAAGGTACTGCCATTGAGGGTGTTCCCCGTATAATACATGAAGATGAACGCCGCCATGAAACTGACGGGAATTCCCAGCGCAGTGAACAATGCATTCCTGAAACCCAAAAAGATATAAAGGACAATCACGACAAAGATCATCCCAATCCAGGCGTTGTTCTGCAGTTTATGGAGTATGTTTTCGATATAGACCGAATTATCGTTAGTATAAACCAGCTCCACTCCCTTCGGCAGTTCTTCAGCGAATTTATCACCGATGGCTCTTATATCTTTAATCAGCCGGATGGAATTACCTCTGCTCTTTTTGGAGATATTCAAGGTAACAGCGGATTTGCCGTTCAATCTGGACCGAGTTGATTCTTTTTCCCAAGTATCGTTGATACGGGCGACATCGTTCAATTTCAGATGCTTGCCGCCGGGCGATTGACGGACAATCACCTTGTTTATTTCACTGATATCGCCGAATTCGGTGATAGTGCGGATGAAATATTCCTGCCTTCCCAGATCGACAGTGCCGCCGGGGATATTAGTTCCATAGACAGATAACGCCGCTGATAACTGTTCGGGCGATAAACCGTATTTTTTCATTAAATCCGGATTCAATTCCACCCAAATCTCCCGGCCGCGGACTCCGGTGACGGCGATAGTGGAAATATCGTTTAGCTGGGACAACCGGTCTTTCAATTCATCAGCCAGCCGCTTCCGATCCTTCTCAGGGATATCACCGCTTATGGTCAAGGAGATTACCGGGACGAAATCATCGGTATCGAATTTATCGACAATGATATTTTCGCTCTCTACCGGAATATCAGCCTTATCAATCTGCGATTTCACCTCCTGAAAACGCCGTTCAAATTTGTCCTCCGACATCTCATCGAATTTAACGGATATAAAAGCGCCGTTCTCAAATGAAGTTGAGGATATTATATCGATGCCGTCAACATCCGCTATCTCATCTTCGATGGGGATGACGACCAGTTTCTCCATCTCTTCAGCGGTGACTCCGGGATGGGTCACAATAGTGAAAACCCAGTTGAAAGTGATTTTCGGCATCAGTTCCCGCGGCAGAGCCAGCAGGGAGAATAGGCCTAATATTAAAATTCCCATCATCACCATATTGACGAAGACGGGATTTCTGACAGCTAATTTAATCATTTATTTTTTAATTTTATATTTGTATGATTTGTCTGTAATTATAAGTTTGCAAGTCCGCAAGTCCGCAAGTTATTAGAACATAAAGGTGGGTTAAGAACCCACCCTATAACTACTATTTTCAGATTAAATCCTCATCAGCCGTACGGCTGACAACTTAGCATGAAAATAGTTCGATCCCTTCAGGGTCGTCAGGATTCGCGTTCTTCTTCCGTAGGTTTCACCTACGGCTATTCATGTTTTTCCCCTTCGGGGAAGGGCGACCGCAAGGGTCGCCCCTACAACCTGATATTTGTGTAGTGTCGACTGCGGAGAGTCGACACCACAATAATATGTCGGGATTGAGACAATCCCGACTCCACAGTTTTACTTGCCACTTGCTACTTGTAACTTGC
>JADHWD010000153.1 GCA_016783645.1 bacterium | reverse complement strand
GGTGATTACATGGAGTTCTTTATATTCGTTAATCCAGTCCACCATAGTAGCTAAAGAGGTGGATTTGCCGGAACCGGTAGGTCCGGTCAACAGAACTAATCCGCGGTCGCGGAGAGAAAGATCCTTCATCACTTCCGGCAGCCCCAGTTCTTCAAAGGATTTGATCTCGCTGGGGATAGTCCTGAAGACACCGCCTATACCATTTATCTGTTGAAATATATTGACACGGAAACGCGCTATATCATCCAATTTCTTGGAGAGGTCGATCTCTTTCATCTCTTCAAACCGTTCCCATTGCTCTTCGGTGAGCACTGAACGCGCGATGTGTTCCATCCCTTCCGGAGTCATAAGGGGCATATCGAGTTTCCTCAACAAGCCATGAATCCGAACCATAGGGTTGGAGCCGGTGGAGAGATGCAGATCGGAAGCGCCGGAATTGACTGTGAAAGTCAGCAGTTCATCAATATCAAGCTTTAAGGGAGACATTATCTGTCCGAAAATGCAAAAGTTAGAGTTAATTTCAATTATTTCGACCCATATTCCTACCACCCATCGAAAACGATGACTTTTATCTTCTTTCGATGGGTGGAGATGAATCGAACAGTTTCATATCAGAGCATCATTAAGCTGATATGAATTTTTGTAACAATTTTTAGCTTTCTGAATTTCAGGATTATATATGTCCGGGTCAGGGACGACCCGGACTACAAGACTAAGGTAGGCGGGGTCGTCCCTGACCCCGCCATCTTCAAAAAACTAAACAGTTACGAATTTTTCATGAAAGGCAGGGAAGCGAGAGCGCGTTATTCGCTGCTTTCACCCTCCGACGGCAGTCCGTATCCCTCAAAGATACCGGTTTCCACGTTGTAGGTGACGCGCCTGCCGGCGCCGCCCCTCATGTCGGGAAGGCTGATGGCTTCTATCTGGGTGATAGGATTGGAGCCGATGACGGTGAAATTCCACTGTTTTAAAGTGGACGGGTCGATTTCAAGATAACCCTGCTCTTGAAGGATGTCCACATCGGCCGCGTCTTCGGAATGGTCCTGGTAATACATCTTGCAGGAGTTGTAGATCGCGCCGATAGTAGCCATGGCGTCAGAAGCCCTGGCTTGTTCAACATACTGAAGGTAGATAGGCACCGATATCGCCGCTAAAATCGCGACGATTACAACTACAATTAACACTTCGATAAGGGTGAAACCCTTTTGTTCCTTGAATAACTTCTTCAACATGAGAGATTAACCTCCATGGAGTTATGAGTTAAAGATATATATGATATTATTTTCATTACAAATTCGCAGTAATATTTAAAAATAAAAATGGCATGTTATTCAGAAATATATTTGCAATATTTATACCATTACTTAATATAAGAAAATCCGGCTTTATAATCAAATACTTGCTTAAGAAAAGATTATTCATCACAGCTTCCATAGTAATCATCATGCAAAAAATTTTCAATTGTGACAATTATGCACCATTGCACCGCCGTCTTCCAACTTCCAGTAATTCATCAAATATCAAAAATATCGTAACATTTTAGTGGTTCTTCGCTGAATTGTATGGGTAAAGTTATAATAGGGTTTTTACCTTTGCTTTGTTACAAACCGCCCCCGCACCGTCATTCCCGCAAGTCCGCTGTAAGCGGACGCGCCGGGAATCTTCTTGTTTCACGGAATCGATTCCGGACAAGCCGGAATGACGAAAAAAGGGATTATTTTTGACAAAGCTATAATGAGCGACATAAATAATTGTAATGTAGAAATGTCGGGATTGTCTCAATCCTGACATGTAAATGACAAGAATTTATGTCGTTTATTATAAAATAATTCAAAATATCTTATTGTAATATCCTGCGGCTCATTTCTTTTTGATAATCAGGGTGTCATGCTTCCAGTGTTCGTCATCTCTATCAGGATAATCCGTATTATAATGCAGTCCCCGGCTCTCTTTTCTGGATTCAGCGCATTCGACAATCAATTTTGCGGTTAGAGCGATATTGCGTAATTCAGCCAGACTTTCTGTCAAGGGAAATTCCCGGTAAAATTCGATGACATCCTGATATATCAGGCTGATTCTTTCCCTAGCCCTTCTGAGCCTCAGATCTGAACGGACGATACCGACATAATCCCACATTATACTTTGTATCTCTTTGCGGTCATGTGAAATCAGAATCTCCTCCATATCCACATCCACTTCACCGTCGAAAGCGGGGTAATCATCGATAATATTTATTTTTTCCTGCTTCAGCCTTTCTTTTGTGTCGATCGCCGCCTGATGGGAGAACACCACCGCTTCTAACAGTGAGTTGGAGGCTAAGCGGTTAGCGCCGTGCACACCGGTCATCGCCACCTCGCCCGTAGCGTACAACCTATTAACGCTAGTTCTGCCGTTCAGATCGGTCAGGACACCGCCGCATATATAATGCGCCGCCGGCACCACCGGAATCCAGTCAACACTCATGTCCAGTTTATAATTCAGGCAATTCTGATAAATGCGGGGAAACCGTTCTTTTAACCTGTCAGCGTCAATATGAGTGACATCAAGATAGACGCAGGGCTGGCCGCTTTTTTTCATTTCATGATCGATCGCCCGGGCTATTATATCCCGGGGAGCTAATTCGGCTTGCGGGTGATACTGTTCCATGAACCTTTCACCTTTGGAATTACGCAGATAGCCGCCGAAACCCCTGACCGCTTCGGATATCAAGAATGATTTGGCGTCGGGATGATGCAGAGTCGTGGGATGAAACTGCATGAATTCCAGATTAGCTAATTCCGCTCCGACCCGGTAAGCCATCGCCAAACCATCTCCGGTCGCAATCGCAGGATTGGAGGTATGCAGATATACATGACCGGTGCCGCCGGAACAAAGCAGTGTGATTTTCGCTAAAAAAGTGTAGACCTTCCGTTCCGCCTGGTTCAACACCCAAGCGCCGATGCAGCTTTCTCCGGATTCATCGGTGAGCAGATCTAAGGCGAAATGGTTTTGAAAGAAGGTAATATTGGGATTCTGATAACAAGCTGAAATCAGAGCCTTCTCCACCATCTGCCCGGTATAATCTTTAGCGTGGACAATCCGGCTGGTGGAATGTCCTCCTTCCCTGCCCAAATCGAACACTATTTTGTCTTTTTCCAAGTGAGTGGAGAATTCCACACCTAATTTGAAAAGTTCTTCAACTCTTTTAGGACCCTCCTTGACGATAGTTTCGACCGCATCTCCATGACTCAGTCCGCATCCGGCGGTCAGAGTGTCCTGGATATGCTTCTCGAAGCTGTCATCGTTGTCGAAAACCGAGGCGATACCGCCTTGAGCGTAGTTTGTGTTAGATTCGGTGTCTTCCTTTTTAGTGACAATAGCTACACTGCCGGCATCAGCCGCTTTCAGAGCGAAAGTGAGTCCGGCGATGCCGGATCCAATCACTAAAAAATCATATTTTTGACACATTTAGCGGTCACCGAAAAAGTTTTATCTTGAAAATAGGGTCTAGGGTCTAGGGTCTAGGGTCTAGTTCAATGTGGTGTCGACTCTCCGTAGTCGACACCATACATAATATAAACAATATCTTAGTGTCATGCGGGGACGCATGACACCACTAGGAACTGTGCTGGCAGGCGTCCCCGCCTGCCAGTAATCCGATTTTCATGCTTCAGGGTGCGCCGAAGGCGCATGAGGGTTTACTTTGAAAATAGACGGCAGGGTGGGTTATTACCCGCCAAAATATTACCGAATGAAGGACAGATCAATGATCTGTCCCTACAAATGAATATCCGGTCTGTAGGGGCGACCCTTGCGGTCGCCCTTGAAACTAATGTGCGTCAAACAACTATCAATTCTTTGGTAGTATTAGTCAGGATTTCGCAGCCACCTTCCTTCACCACTACATCATCTTCGATTCTGACTCCGCCCCAGCCGGAAAGATATATACCGGGTTCGATGGTGATGACTTGATTAACTTGCAGTGTATTCTCTACTAAAAAAGTTACCCGGGGTTCGGCGTGGACTTCGATGCCCAGGCCATGTCCCAGTCCATGTCCATAATTATCGCCGTATCCGGCTTCTTTGATGATATCCCGCGCCACTGCGTCTAATACCTTTGTATTCATCCCCGCTTTGCAGGCGTCCACCGCCGCTTGCTGAGCTTGCTTCACTACATTATACACTTCCAGATGCTTCTTTGAAGGTTCGCCCACTACTATTGTGCGGGTCATATCACTGCAATATCCTTGGTAGATACATCCGAAATCGAATACGATGAAATCGCCTTTTTCTATCTTCTTATCGGAAGCGATTCCATGCGGTAAAGCTCCCCGGTATCCCGATCCGACAATCGCTTCGAAGCTGTCGCCGGATGCGCCGTGCTTCAGGTGGCGGTAGACTAATTCAGCCGCAAGTTCACGCTCGGTCACTCCAGGCTTCACTAATTTAACTACTTCAGCAAAAACCTTATCGGTCATCTCCACCGCTTTACGGATTTTCGCTAATTCTCCTTCGTCTTTAACCGATGAGATCATCTCCACCACATTGCTGGTGGATACAAACTCACAATCCGGCATAGCCTCTTTCAGTTTGCTGTACATATCGAAAGTGATATGAGGAGCTTCGATCCCCACTTTCCCCTTGAATTTCAATTTAGGATTATCTTTGAATTCGGCAGGAAAATCGGTTTTTATGATGATACATTCCGCTCCGCTGACCTCTTCTTTCACCTGCTCCTGATACCTGAAATCGGTGAGAAAATAGCTGTTATCTTTGGTGACGAACAGAAGTCCGTTTGAGCCGGAATAACCGCATAAATAGCGGACATTCGACAGCCGGCCGCTGATGAAAGCGTCGATCTTCAATTCCTCAAATTTACTCCGAAGATTGGCAATTCTGATATCCATTATATATCCTTTATATTTTTATAATTACTTGTAAGTTTACTTTGAAAATAGGGTTTAGGGGCTGGGGTCTAGGGTCTAGTATCTTGTTTTGGCAGGTCTTGCGCGCTTCAAGCGGGTGTGACCTGCCATAGCTTGAGTCTTGAGTCTTGAGTCCTGGGTCTAAAGTCTAAAGTCCAAAGTCCAAAGTCCAAAGTCCAAAGTCCAAAGCCGCTATTTTCATGCTTGGTGGTGCGCCGCCGACGTATGAGGGTTTACTCTGAAAATAGATTTCAACGCAGAGGCACGGAGAACGCAGAGACTACAAAATTAAGGTAGGGTGGGGGCTTGTCCCCCACCGAATCTTGCGGGGGGATAAACCCCCCGCCTACCCTTATACTATTTTCATGCTAAGTTGTGCGCCGCCGGCGTATGAGGGTTTATCTTGAAAATAGAAAATGCCAAAGCGGGCAGACACACAGGTCTGCCCCTACAAATAAACATCTGGCTGTAGGGGCGACCCTTGCGGTCGCCCTTGAGACTATTTTCATGCTAAGTTGTGCGCCGCCGGCGCATGAGGGTTTATCTTGAAAATAGTTGACAGTCGACAGTTTACAGTCGACGGTAAACAGTGAACGGTGAACAGTAGACTGTTCTGTAGTATGCATTCCCACGCGGGAGCGTGGGAACGAGTTGGAACACTGTCATTCCCGCGCAGGCGGGAATCCAGGCATCTTATTGTTACCGCCGGGTTTCAAGTGAAGAATAACCCTATAGAAAATAATCCCCCTTAATCCCTATAAGTAGTAGGGACGCAAAATTTTGCGTCCCTACTGTAGCGGCACGCTATAGCGTGCCGCTACACGCATTGACAATGGAATTTCCATAAAAAAAAGTATACAACCTCGTTTGTCATTACATTACATGTCTTAATTAAGCGCTTATGCCCTTAATCCCCCTTCAAAAAAGGGGGAAACAAGGATGCTCCGGTTTCGGAGAAACCGGGCTGACTAAACTAAAAACACCGTCATTCCGGCTTATCCGGGATCAGTTCTATCAATTCGACCCGATTGCTTCATACGCTGTACAGCGGATTCACCATGACATTTTGGTTTTAAACTCTTAACTCTTAACTCTTAATTTTGAACTCTGAACTTTGAACTTATAACTTCCATATCCGATAGTCCAAATCGGAGAAAGGCGGGTCGGATTTTTCAATATCTTCGATATACAGCCATTCTTGGGGGGACAGCGTTTTCCCATCTAACAGTTTTTTCGCCATGTCTGCGATTCGTTCGAAGCGGTTCTGGTGCTCGGCGAAACGGTTTTCGGCGTAATCGCGGGCGCTCCAGGTGGAAATTAAGAACTGCCAGTCGGAACTCTGCGCTAAAAGCAGTTCCCGTCCTAACTGCCGCATCACTCGATTCAAGTCGTTATCAGTACTGTCCTTAGCTTTCCGCACAAGTTCCACCATGCGCAGTTCATCCTCGTAAAGATGTTTCCAAGTCCATTTTGTCCAGTCATTCAGCCAAATCCAATGGAAGCCGCCCTGCCCCCAAGAACCCTCCGGCATGGAAATCGCCTCATCCGGCGGGAATTTTTCCAGGTATTCGCCGGCGGTCATCAATTCAATCTTATCCTGCTGACTGATCTTGCGGATGACTTTCTCTATCCATAGCGGACCTTCAAACCACCAATGCCCGAACAGTTCCGTATCGAAGGGCGCGGTTAATATAGGAGTGACCGGCAGTGTCTTCTGCGACTGCAGGAGTGATTCGGTGAGTATTTCCACGAAATGATGCGCATTTTCCTCCAGCCGTCCATCGATCAATTCCGGATTATATATCTGTTTATCGGCTAAATCGGCTTTGGGAGAGGTCACTCTCCAATAACGATGGCCGTTAGGGAATCGTTTTTTATGAAATTCGAGGTAGTTGCCGTCGCCGGGATATCCGCATTCCCCCGACCATACCTGCAGGGCGGTTTCCGGGTCGCGTACGAACACCGCGACAGGATAATCCGATTTATAATCCGCGCCTACCCAATAAGGCCGATGATGGCTTCTTGGATGTTCGGCTTGCGGCAGTTTACTGCGGGCTTCCTCCATCTTCTCCCACAATGTCCTTAAGGCGGGGAATCGGTCGAGATAAACATCCACAGCTTCGCCGCCTTTCAATAAGTCGGTATCCACAAAGAAATAGCGGATATTCTCTTTGGATAACGCTGTTTCAAGTCCCGGTCTCTCTCTTGCCGGTATATCGCTCTCCACCGGCGGATACCATTTATAGCCGGGGCGGTAAGCGCATTCCGGCAGCCAGATCCCTTTAGGATCTCTACCGAAATGTTTTTTATATGTGAGCTTCCCCTGCCGCAGCTGCGCTGCAATGGATTCCTCCAACCCCAGTAAAGGCAGATATCCGTGGGTCGCCGCGCAAGTGATTATTTCTAAAGCGCCCGCATCCTGCAGTTTTTTGAACGCGCCGGGTATGTCACGGTTATATCTTTCTTCAAAGAGAGCGCGCAGATGGCGGTAATAATTCCGCCATATTTCCGCCAGTCCCGCCATTTCAGATTGACCGGTATGGCGGAATTCCTCAATATCAGATTGCGCCGCTTCGGCGCGCTCGTTTAGATATTCTACAAACACTTGTTTGAAAGCCGGATGCGCCAGCTGTTCACTCAACACCGGCGTCAAGCCGATGGTGACCTTGCACTTAATCCCTTCTACAAGAAGCTTGTTAAATACCTCTAACAATGGAAGATAACATTCGGCGGCGGCTTCATTCAGCCAGTCTGTTCCATGCGGCCAAGTCCCATGCGCCAGCACATAGGGCAGATGTGTATGAAGAACAAAAGTGAATACGGGTTTGGATGTTGACATAATGATTCCTTAATATTGACTTTGGACTTTGGACTTTAGATACTTACTCATTCGATGTAAGAGTTCATCTCTTACAGTGATATTTCCCCTTATTAAAATTTACAGGGATGAAAGGGATAAAAGGGATGAAAACATTGAATTTATTCAATTAACTCTTAACTCTTAACTCTATTCGATGAAATCCAGTTAACAAATCACCGATATTCTAATTGTTTTTTTCTAAAGCAGGGGCGAAGCATTTAAACAGAATAGTATCTTCCAATTTCA
>JADHWD010000152.1 GCA_016783645.1 bacterium | reverse complement strand
TCGAACCGTTTCGTTTAATTTATACCGTAGGTTTCACCTACGGCTATTCACATGCGACCCTTTCAGGGTCGAATACTAAGACATATGTTCATGTAAAAATCGGTCTCTAAAGAACAATTATTATTGTCGTTTATTATAGCTATAGAAAAGAACCTAAAGTAGAAATCAAAGGAGATTCACTATGACGAGATTAAAATTACTACTTTGCGCTGAAGGTGTTATCCGCGATGCAGAGATAAATACTATCTCTATATATAATATTATTGAAGAATTAAATTCGCCTGGATTCCCTCTTTTTCTTCAGAAAATGTACATATTTTCTCTGCTCGAAAGAGATCCGAAAGATCCTTCTGAAATTGAGTGTAAAATAAAGCTTATTAATAATGAAAACCAATTACAGGAGATTGATATTAAAGCCGATTTCAAGGATAAGAAGAGACACCGCTTTATACTGAGAATTGATGGTTTAGTTCTTCAATCGCCCGGCAATCTAATAGCCATAGTTGAAAAAGAATGTGAAGAACTCGGAAGGTACACTATTGAATTAAAATATACAAGTGAACCAAAAGCAACAATTGAAGAGCCATCGGAAAAAAAATTGGATAAAGAGGATTAGCATAATTAGCTTACTTAAAAAAAAAGAAATAATCATCATCTTGGATTTCGGCTCGCAGTACACCCAGTTAATCGCCCGGCGGTTAAGAGAATTGAAAGTGTTCTGCGAAATCCTGCCTTTCAACACTCCCATTGATAAAATCCGCGGTATATCTCCGGCCGGATTGATATTATCCGGCGGACCCGCCAGCGTGTATGAAGAAAATGCGCCTATGCCTTCTACAGAAATCGCCGGAATCGGAATTCCCATATTGGGTATATGCTACGGCATGCACGCGTTAGGTGAAATCATGGGCGGAAAAGCGGCTAAAACCGCCCGGCGGGAATATGGGCCCGCCGAACTGAAAATCACTTCACCCTCTCCCCTCTTCCGTGATTTGAAAGACACTTTCCGTGTATGGATGAGCCACGGTGATAATTTGACGCAATTACCGGAAGGATTCATCAATATCGGAAATGCGGAAAACTGCCCATACGCAGTAGTGGAAAATTCCGAAAAGAAAATCTATTTCGTGCAGTTCCATCCCGAAGTGTCGCACACTGAGAATGGATTATCCATATTGCGTAATTTCGCTTATGAGATATGCGGACTGCATGGCAATTGGACGCCGGAATTGTTCATAGAACAGGCGGTTGAGCGGATTCGTTCGCAATTGCAGGACGGCAAGGCTTTATGCGCATTGTCCGGCGGAGTGGATTCATCTGTTACCGCTATGTTGATGCACAAGGCTGCGCCGGAACAGACTTTATCCGTATTCATCGACAACGGACTATTGCGCAAAGGCGACGCGGAAATTGTGGATAGAGTACTGAAGCTGGATTTGGGGTTGAATGTGAAAATGGTGGACGCTTCGGACAGATTTCTCAAGGCTTTAAAAGGAGTCACCAATCCTGAACAGAAGCGCAAAATCATCGGCGAAACATTCATCCGGGTGTTTGAAGAGCACGCTTCCGGATGGGGGAACGCCAAGTTTTTAGTTCAAGGGACGCTGTATCCCGATGTGATCGAAAGCGTATCGGTCAAAGGTCCTTCTGTCACCATAAAATCGCATCACAATGTGGGCGGACTGCCGCAAGTGATGAGATTGGAACTAATAGAGCCCTTAAGGTTTCTATTCAAGGATGAAGTTCGCAAAGTAGGAGCATTATTGGGACTGCCGGAAGAGATAATAAGACGGCATCCCTTCCCCGGACCGGGATTAGCAGTGAGAATTTTAGGCGAAGTGAACGCTGAAAGGGCGGAAATTTTACGGGAAGCGGATGATATCTTCATCAGCGAGTTGAAAAACCGGGGGCTTTACGATTCGGTTTCGCAGGCGTTATGCGTGTTACTGCCGGTGAAATCGGTCGGGGTGATGGGCGATTACCGCACTTATGAAAATGTGTTAGCTTTGCGTTCGGTCAACACTGAGGATTTTATGACCGCCGACTGGTCGAAACTACCCTATGAATTCCTCGCCAGAGTATCCAACCGTATAATCAACGAAATCAAAGGCATCAACCGCGTAGTGTATGATATTTCCACCAAGCCGCCGGCGACGGTAGAATGGGAATGAAAAAGTGAAATTTTGTTTAGTAAATCTTGACTTTTATAAAAAAATGGTATATTGATGATGATTATATAATTTCTTCTTAGCGGAGGTTTTAGATGTCAAGTACAAATTTTTTCGAAGAACAAAGCGAACAATCCCAGGTGAAATCAGCTATTGTATCTAAGTATTTTAACGCTTGGGCAAAAGTAATTATTTCCGTGGGCTAACGCCCACGGCTATTCATGTATTTCCCTTTCAGGGAAAACAAACTCGACTGTATAATTGGATTTCAAACATCCCTGAAGGGGATGAATATGAATAGCCGTAGGTGAAACCTACGGAAAAAAATACCGCAATTATCGACCCTGAAAGGGTCGCATGTGAATAGCCGTAGGTGAAACCTACGGTATAAATTAAACGAAACGGTTCGACCCTAAAGGGGTCGCACAAATACCTAAAATTATTGTCGCTCATTATAAATAACAGTGAATTTCGGAATGATATAATAATATTTTCTGACGGACTGTATAGACTCGTGACTTTTTAACTTGTCAACTTGCAAACTTACTAACTTGTAAACTAAATTTTTAATCAAAGATGAAAATTGTTAATAACCGGAATTTCTTGCCGATACTGATAATCTTATCAGCTTTTATAATCCGTTTCGTCGGAATATGGTGGGGTTATCCTGTATTACTGCATGGCGATGAGCAGGGGGAGATAGTCAGCGGCGCTTTCGATATCCTGGATTTCGGCGCTTCCAATGGAGTGCCTCCGATTACCCATAATGGACCATTATTGAAATACCTCATGGCTTTCATATTTGGAATTTGGGGAATAATCGGAAGTCTGTTCGTCTCTATGCAGGGAATGATAGATATCTGGAAAGCCAGCACCATCGACCATATAATCGCCCGCATAGTTATCGGATTATTAGCGGGAACTTTCACGGTTTATATGCTCTACCGCATCGGCTCACGGTTTGGCGGCAGGATCTGTGGATTAGCGGCGGCTTTCCTTTTAGCGGTGACATTCAAGCATGTAGAATTTTCCCATCTCGCCACCAGCGACATATCAGCCGTCCTGTTAGTGGTGTTAGTCCTGCATTTCGCGCTTAAATACATAGACAGCGGCAGGTTATCGGAATTGCGCTGGAGCGGGATATTCTGGGGAGCGGCGGCGGCGGTAAAGCTGTCAACTATGCCGGCTTTAATCATACCGTTCACCGCTTGGGTTCTCGCTAAACCGCCATCTGTAAAAGGTAAATGGCAGGGTATAATCAATCTGGTGTTATTCTCTTTCGGAGCGGCGGCGCTGTTTCATCTGCCCTACCTTGCCAATCCCCTGAGTTTTATAAAAGAAATAGTTTTCACTCTGCTTGTTCAGACCTTTTATTACGATAAAGGATTCTTTTGGTATTTCCGGCCGGATATCTTCCCTGCGAGCGAACTGCCTACCGCCGGTATGGGATTCACATTGTTATTGGTATGCCTGGCGGGATTGACTGCGAGCCTGATCGCCCCGGGCAAGAAAAAATGGGTGGTGTTAGCTTTCCCCATAATTTTTTATTTGATCATAGGAAATGCGCAGGTGAAATTAACCAGATATTTCCTGCCCATGATCCCATTCCTATGCTTGTGGGGCGGTTATCTATTCCAGGCTGTTTATGGAGTTTTAAAAGACAGACTTCCCAAAAGACTATTGACGGCGGGGATATTAGCGATTATTTTAGTATTGACAGCTCCGAACATCTATAATTCCTTCTTATTCAATTATAATTGCACATTGGAGAATTCAGCTGTAATCTTCACCCGTAATCTTGATAATTACATCGAGCCCGATACCAAATGGGGTATAGCAAATTATTTTCCAACTGCGGGGAGATTACCCGGTCAGCCCCGCCAATTCAGCTTCAGCGAAACCTCCAAACAGCGCCATGACCGGGAAAAAATCGGACAGATTAAAGAAAAAATGCCCTTCATTAATAAGCTGATGAAAGATGTAAAAATCAGGGAAGCAAGATACAGCTTTGAGGAATCGGCCCCGGAAACCCTGAGAGTTAAATACGGAATCGAATATTTCGTAATCAGTTCGGTTTCCCTTAATAAGTTCTATTATATACCCGCAAAGCACTTCCGTTATCCGGATGAAATAGCTATAGTCAATAAAAATATCGATATCTTGATGAATGAGTGGGAATTAGTATATAAAGAAGAACCCTTGCATGAATTGAAATGGGGCGAATGCCACGGCGGCAAGCAGGTTACCATGTACTTATACCGCTGTCCGGAATAGGAAATCGGAATTATATATAACAAGGATATACAAAATTAAGTAAAAAGTAAAAAGGCAAAAGTAAAAAGTATTCACTGGTGATGATGATAATAATAGCTTTCATCGCTTTAATTGCTTGTGAATCTCTTACCTTTAATCACCTTCATTACCTGTGAATCTTCTCCCTACACCGTCATTCCGGCTTGTCCGGAATCGGCTGATATTTAGAATAAATTAACAGGGATAGACAGGATTTGCAGGATTTGAGATTTGAGATTTGAGATTTGAGATTTATTCATAGGTGATAATGGTGATTATTAATATCTATAGCCTTAATAGCCATAATAGCCAGTGAATATCATTCGCTTAATCCGCTTAATTCGTTGTGAATCTTACTACATGCTATTCACTTTTCGGAAAACGATCATAATCCAGCAAATACACCGTATTCCCTTTCACCGTCCAGGGAATTTTCATTTCATTCGGCAGTGTCCAATCTTGATAGGCGCTCATAAGGACTTCCTGTAATCCCTCCGCATACCACCGTTTCTTGAAATCATCCCGTTTGATTAAATCCTGCGGAAACCGGCGGATTTCCGGCGCAGATTCCTGAATTCCATTGACACATATAATCTGCGCCTTCGACGCTTTTATGCCACAGATTACCGGCTGAAAGTCTAATACTGAATCGACCGCATGAAACAATTTCTTGAATTGATGATCATCGTCCGGGCAACCGTAATTCTTTCTATTCCCTATTCTATCGACTGCGGTGATTTTATTATCCGAGGGATTGAATATGATTTCCGCATCTTCAAATTCAAGATGAAAAGCGGGTCCGCTATCAGATTGCGTGCAATGGGAGGTGAAAAACAGCAGTTCTGAATTATTTTCAGTCAAAATTTTACTGGCGATTGTGTCGTAATTTTCGATAGAATTGGCGCAATATAATTCCGCTTCAACCGCCGCCGGAACCGCGCCCGCGTTCACTTCATCTCCCAGCAGATAGAGCAAATTATGCAGAAAATGCGCCATAGCGTTATTGGCGGGGCTGTCCAATATCCAATTCCCCTCATCATCCTTTATTCTGCCCGCCCAATTGTTCCGCTGATAATATGCGTCATCCCGCGTCCAAAAACATATCGTCTTACAACGCAGGGGTTTTCCAAAAGCGCCTTTCATTATATCCCGTTTCAAAGATTGAACCGCTTCCGAATAGGACCATTGGTAACCGATATGAACTTTCCCGCCGCTTCGCCTCTCGCATTCAGTCATTCTTTCAACCTCCTAACCCGGACGAGCCGGAACCAAAAAGGCACATGACTCAAGGCTCAAGACTCAAGGCTCAAGACTCAAGACTTTATACTTTGGACTTTGGACTTTAGTAAAAACAAAAAATACAAAATCCGAAGCTCGAAATTCGAAATCCGAAACTGACAGCTTTTGACTTGCAGCTCGAAACTCGCAGCTCGAAACTTTTAAAAAATATCTTGATACACGATTTTCTGCCAGAAATAACATGAAAATCAGAATTAAGGTACTGAGCAATAGCGGCGATAGGTTTTTCGCGTAGAACATCGCTGCCGTTTTCCAACGCGGTACAGCTCTGCCGGACATGGTATTGAATCGGCAGTGAAATCACCGCCAGAGCCGCAGTTTCGCCGCTGCTGTAAAAATCATCGAGCGTATCGAATACCGGGATTTTTGATTGTTTTAATCCGCTGTGACAGCCGTATTTATCCGCGGACGGATCGACTATCCCCGCTAACCGTAATCTTCCCGGCGGAAAATCATTCAGTATGGTCTGAAGATAATAATATCCGTAACCGCCGATTCCGGACAGGACAATTTTCACAGGATTATGCGATTTATTATAATGAGCGACTTTAATTCAAGTATCTTAATAATCCCCCCCGCCCCCCTTTAGTAAAGGGGGGAGTCATATTTCCCCCTTTTTTAAAGGGGGACTAAGGGGGATTATTTCTTTGGTTAAATTTATTAAAGGACAATATTTAATGTCGTTCATTATAAAACGATCTTGACTTGAAAATTGCATATTTTATTAAATTAACATATTTTTATCTGAAATCAGCTGACAGTGGACAGAAATGATGAATAGTGAATGGTAAATTATAAACATCTCTGACAGCATGTTTTCTCCGAAACCGGGGAATACTGGCAGGTCACACCCGCTTGCGGCGTGCAAGATCTGCCAGAACAAGGTACTAGACCCTAAACCCCAACCCCTAAACCCTATTTTCAAGATTAATAATAATAACTATAATAATATTAAAGTGTTAATATGGACAACATACTATCATTAGAATTTTTAAACAATCGTATTCAGGATTATCTGACCGCCGCCGGCGCCGCAGTCCTGATCATTTTCTTTCTTTATATCATTAAAATCCTCATCATGACCCGGCTCAAGCGTATTGCGGAACGAACGGAAACAGATATCGATGATTTCATCATCGATATTATCGCCAAATTCAAATGGCCCCTGTTTGTCACTATAGGGCTCTATTTCGCTCATCATTTCATCACCCTCAATGAGAAATTAGCGAAATATCTGGGATATATCGCCTATGCGGTGCTGACTTATTATATGATAAAAAGTATATTTTTTATCATCGATTACATCAGGCAGAAGATAACCGCGAAGCGGGCGGAAGATGAGCGGGAACTTCAACAATCGGTCGTCGAACTCATCACCAATACGCTAAAAATCTTAGTTTTAATTACAGCTCTGTTGATTCTTTTACAGAACTTCGGCTATAATATATCAGCGCTCATCGCCGGATTAGGGATAGGCGGGATCGCTATCGCTTTCGCCCTGCA
Organism: bacterium; assembly: GCA_016783645.1. Taxonomy (GTDB): domain Bacteria; phylum Electryoneota; class Tariuqbacteria; order Tariuqbacterales; family JADHWD01; genus JADHWD01. The sequence goes on along the minus strand of JADHWD010000152.1, from coordinate 756 downwards.
GAATGTCCTCGGCGATATTTTCGCATCCTTTTCTATTCATCTTGATAAACCTTTCAAGGAAGGCGATTTCATCATCATCGGCAATGATTCGGGGACGGTTAAAAAAATCGGTATAAAGACAACCCGCATCCAAGCCCTGCAGGGACAAGAGATTGTTGTCTCCAACCGGGAATTGACTGATACCAGAGTCCATAATTACAAAAAGATGGAAAAACGCAGGGTGATATTCAGCTTCGGTCTGACTTATCAGACTACGGTAGCTAAACTGAAAAAGGTGTTGGAGATCACCCGTGAAATCTTCGAGAGGATTGATTCAGCGCAGTTAGACAGGATTCATTTCAAAAAATTCGGAGATTTTAGTCTGATCTATGAGGTGGTCTATTATATTGACTCCAACGACTATTTACATTATATGGATACTCAGCAGGTGATAAATCTGGCGCTTAAAGAAGAATTTGAAAAGGCTGGTATCGAGATGGCTTATCCGACGCAGACGATTTATCACAGCAGAATTGAGTAAGAATACTATTTCTACTTTGTTAAGTATTTTTATGAAGTATCATATATTTGTCATTCCCGCGAAGGCGGGAATCCAGACAAGGAAGTTGTTCTTTTTTGTGAATTTTTAACTATAAAGGACACAAATAATTTATCGCTCAATCGGAAGTATAAGTTTGTTATTGGATTTTTTGAACCGCTGATGGCCGCTGATAATAAATGATAACGCAGATTTCCGGATTCCAGTTTTTAACCCGG
>JADHWD010000151.1 GCA_016783645.1 bacterium | reverse complement strand
TCCCCCCTTTCCTAAAGGGGGGCAGGGGGGATTATTAAATGATTGATATCAAAGCCGCTGATTTTAATAACTGTACAAATCAAAACGTTGACTTACGAAGAGTGTAACAATTTATACCCACACGAAATAGCGAAGAGCCAAAAAAAATCCAGCATTGTAGGGGTGAATCCATATGTTCGCCCTTGTGACTGTTATTATATCACATCACAACAGCCCCTTCCGCTTCCTGATGAACCACTCTAACGATAATAATCCGAGTAATATGATTAATACCGCGGTTTTAGGGAACATTTTATATTTTTGTTCTTCTGTGAACTCGACCGGCTGAGGAGTATAATCTTGGTAAAAACGGCTGAATTCCTCCGGGAGGTACATCTTCCCGCCGCTTTCAACTGCGATCCCGCGCATCATATCCGGCCGCATCATTGGATTGAGCAGTTCGGGATTGAAGGACTCGACCATGATTTTACCATCGTGGAATAGAGTGTCGTTACCAGCGATTGCGCTCGCGGCGAAACGGTATTCACCTTCCGTCACCAGTCTGGTTTCCGCCCGGTATTCACCGCCGCCCGAAGGCGTCATTACTATATCCAGCCTGCCTTCAGGACCATTGACCGACAGTTTGACTTCAGCGCCGTTCAGGGGCTTATAAGCTTTATCGTATAATTTAGCGGAGAATTTTATAGGCGCACCGCCGGGATATACTTTCCTGCCGCTTCTGACCTGAAATAATTCCTCCTCCTCGCGGGTGGAAAGCCATCTGACCGCGCTGAGCCAGAAATTCGATACCAGTGAATCGCCGTGAGAATGTTCAGGATCCTGCAGAACTAATCTCCACATTTCATAAGCTGAAACCGCCATCACTTTTTCGCCGGCGGTTGAAATATAGCCAGCGGCGGGTGTTCCGTCTTCAAAAGAAGCGAGGATTCCGGCTTCCTCCCGCATTATCATTAAGCCCGGATTATAGCGGACCGGCGGAAGGCTTTGCCATTCAATATCGGCGGGAAAGAAATTCGTAAGCGATACAGGATTGAGCGGCGGAATTAACCTTGAAGCGGTAACCTTCCCCGCTCGTCCCATGCGGAAAGGCAGAATTTCAGAAACCGGATTGAGCCGCCGGAGTTCTATTAAATCACCTGCCATGATCACCAGCGGCAGACGGTCATCCCGCATACCGCTGAATATCTCCTGTAATAATCTTTCATCGCTCTCGTTTGCAGGATAATTCTGCATTATCACCAGGTCGAATTCCTTCACAGGATAGAGTTTCGATTCCTGGTAGAACGCCCCGCCCCGTTTCTCCACTCTCACGGTCAATTCGATATTTTCATCACGGCTTAATATCCGCTTAAGGAAAGCAAAATCCGCGCTGGGAGCGCCCGCCAGTATTAATATCTTCATCCGGCTCTCAAGCGCTTTCACCGCAAAATTGCGCGTATTATTGCTGACTTCACGCTCTTGTTCGGTTGGCGTAAGCGATAGTCTGTAAATCAATTCACCGGGTTCTTCCGGTGTTATATCGAAATCAACTTTGCACTCTCCGCCGCTGAATTTGATGTTCTTACTTTCCAATAGTTCTCCCGACGGAGAATATAAATTCAGATTCGATACCGCATCGCGGTAACCCGATAATGTCACTTTAACCGGTGTTTTATCGCCGGTATAAACTAAAGGATTGACATCGATTTCGCGGACGCTTAGATCCAATTGGGGATTGGAATCTCCGAAAGCTATGGTGAATACCGGAAAGGGCAGATCGGCCGCTGTTCTGACCGGATTCGCACCCGAATTATACGCGCCGTCGGAAAGCATTAAAACCGCGCCTTCGCCGCTGTCAAACCGCTTTGAAATCTGCGCAAGCGCGGAAGCTATATTCGATTCGATGCCGTTGAATAGCAAAGAATCCGGAGTAACATCATGCAATTCGGTGAGGGTATCGCTGAATTGATAGTATTTGACCGAAAAAGTCTCACTCAAAGATTTTACCGCTTTACCAGTCAGCATCTTTTTCAATGATGAAACACGGTCTTCATTGCGGTTGACAACGCCCATACTGGCGGAATTATCTATCAATACTGCGATTTCCGGCGGGCGGATTTTTGTAATATTCCGCACTATCACCGGATCGAAAAGTAATATAAATATCAGCGTAACCGCTGAAATCCGCAGGATTAGAAGGATTGTCTTCCAGCCGGAAGAAATGTCCGGGACGACTTTACCATAACCCCATAATATATATAATACTCCCGCCGGGATAAGCAGCGCGAGCAGCCATAATTCACCAGACAGAGCTATCGATATGCTTAAAATCAACGGGGACATCAGCTATACGGAGTCCTTTCCAGCGGGAGGTTAGGGTCAGCCTGCAGAGTACCGCCAGGTACCAGATTTCTCTCTATCAGCCTGTAGGCAAGATTCGCTGTCATAATACCATTATCAGTGCAGAGTGCGGGAGAAGGCGCTATCACTTCGGCGTCACAATAATCTTGTAAAAGCTCTCTCAGCCTCTTGTTGGCGGCGACTCCGCCGCCCAGAATGACTTTCTTCATTCCCGTCTTCTCTAAAGCGGCGGATGTCTTACGCGCTAAAATTTCCATCACTGATTCCTGCAGGGAAGCGCAGAAATCCGCTTTCGCCCCGCTTTCCAAATATTGCGGATTCTTATCGAGGAACAGTTTAGCGGCGGTTTTCAATCCGGAGAAACTGAAATTCAAATCACCGCTGTGAATCATCCCCCGCGGCAGATGAACCGCTTTAGGATCGCCGTCACCCGCAAGTTTCTCCAATTCCGCTCCGCAGGGATAACCCAGACCGAGTAATCTGCCGATCTTATCCAGCACTTCTCCGGCGGCGTCATCAAGGGTCGTTCCCAGCTGTTCGTAGAGATGGTAGTCTTTCACTAATGCCAGCGATGTATGACCGCCTGACACCAGGAGCGAAATGAAAGGAGGCGATAAAGCGGGATACTCCACCTGCGCCGCCCAAATATGCGCCTGCAGATGATTGACGCCGATTAATTTAATATCACCGCTGTCACCCCAGCCCCGCGCGAAATTCACACCCACCAGCAAAGCTCCGATCAATCCCGGACCGGCGGTGACTCCCAAAGCGTCGATATCATCCTTTTTGACTCCGGCAGTATTAAGAGCGCTCTCTATCACTGGAATCAAATTCCGCAGATGCGCCCGGCTGGCGAGCTCCGGCACCACTCCGCCGTAGTTCTCATGCTCCAGTTGAGTATGGACTACGGAAGAAAGCGTTTCGCCGTCTTTTAATACTGCCGCCGCAGTGTCATCGCATGATGTCTCTAATCCTAATATTATCATTTCTCGATGAAAGTCACTGCCAGAGTTTCCGGGGTGACTGATATTAACTCCACATTATCAGGCAGTTCGATGGTGACCGGCAGACCGGACAAATTCTCCAGATTCATATTAGGAATATTAGTCACCGCTTTCACCTGTTCGGCGGAAATATCTTTCAAAACCGATAGAGGCCCGCAAATCTTCACCACCACTGACGAAGGTTCCAGAATGACTTCCAAGTGCGGCGGCGGATTCAATAACTCCACCGGAATATTTCTGAACAGAATTTCCGTTAATTTTTGGATTTCCGCTTCAATAGTGACTTCCTCCACCGAAGAATTCATCTTCCCATGAGGCAGTAATAAAGGGATCTTTTCTCTTATACTGCGCTTCACATCAATGAATTCTTTTCGGACAGTAGAGATATACAGCAGTTTGTTCAGTTCCTGAAATGGTCCGGTCACACGCACACTGTCTGGGTGGACAGTGGTTGCACCGGTTTTAGCTAAACCCGCCGCCGGAGTTATCATCACATTGGGAATAACCGGGAGTACTGTTTCGTAAACCTCATCTAAAACGATTCTGATGGTATCCGGTTCAATTATTTCCACCGGACTGACCTTATTGCCGGAAGTGGATTTCACCATTTCGATATGCAGAGGATAATCGTAAAAATAGTTGATGGTGGCGAGATCCAATTCGAGTATCGATTTTTTGAATAACTGCATCCCTATTAGAGATCTTCCGTCGCCGCGGAACCGCACACGAACCCTCGATGGAATGTCATTCACTATGATCTTGCCCTTCTTAAAATTTACAACTTCCACCGGTATGGGGATGATATCCTCATACTCGCGGCCGGTCACTACGAACAGCCAGAGAAATACCGCAAATAACAGCATATTCAAGCGGATGCGGTAATATTTAAAATCCTTAAACTTGAAATTCTTCAGTAATTTCATACTGAAACCGTTGATAGTTAATTATATATCTTGTAACGCCTGCGGCGCACTGAGAAGCGATAGAACAGCGGTTTTGGACTTTGGACTCTGCAGTCTGTCCGTCAATTCGTCATTCTGAACGAAGTGAAGAATCGCAGCCGAGTAAAGTACTTAAATATCAACCGATTCCGGACAAGCCGGAATGACGGTAATTTTGCTTTTACTCCCCGCTTGCCACTTGTAACTTGCCACTTGTAACTTACAGACTTGCAGACTTTTTTCAAAGAAAAATACCGGTTTCAAACATATCTTTGAAATATAGGAAAATATTGCGGCAAAATCAATGATTTTAACCGCCCGGAATTTTACTTTTGTATCACAGTTTGTTATTTTATTAAAAATAGCTGTTTTTCACATCATGGGAACCTCGATGATAGACAATTCAAGCGTTCTTCATTGTTTTCTCACCATCTCCGCCAATAGTAATATGGCCGAATTTGGGATTTTATCCCTCGCTCCCCCTTTAATCGCCATAGGATTATCCCTGATTCTCCGCCAAGTGATACCTTCGCTGGTGATAGGGATTTTAGCCGGCGCTACCATCTTCATGGGCTGGAATCCGGTTTTAGGTTTGACTCACATGCTGGACGGTTATTTTTTGGATGCGTTGGCGGACCGCAGTCATGCGGCGATTGTGATGTTCTCTATGATGCTGGGAGGTATGGTGGGTGTGATCACCTGCAGCGGCGGCAGCGCGGGTGTGGTGAAAAAACTGTCAAAGATAGCTGATTCGCCAAGGGGCGGAGTTTTAGCGGCTTGGCTGATGGGGATTATAATCTTCTTCGATGATTACGCCAACACTCTGATAGTGGGCAATACCATGCGCCCTTTCACGGATAAACTGAAAATCTCCCGTGAAAAACTCGCCTATGTTGTCGATTCCACTTCCGCGCCCATCGCCTCCATCGCGGTCATCTCCACCTGGATAGGATTTGAGATGGGTTTAATCGGCGATGCTTTCTCCCAGCTCGGTATCGACCGCAATGTTTATCTAACATTCATCGAAACTATACCCTACCGTTTCTATGCGGTGCTGGCTCTGATTATGGTGCCTTTAGTAGCAGTTACCGGGCGGGATATCGGTCCTATGTACACCGCTGAACGGCGGGCGCGGATTGAAGGGAAGCCTTTGCGGGACGGCGCTCAGCCGCTGTTTCAGGACTTCGCCGGTGAAAAATTCAATCATGTCAGCAGTTCCTGGAACGCATTAGCGCCGATTATCGTAGTCATTTTAGTCACATGCGCCGGATTATATTGGAACGGACTGCAAAGCAATGGTCCTGGGCCGCTGTATCAAATTATATCCGCCGCCGACAGTTTTTCAGTTCTTATGTGGGCGGCTTTTTTAGGATTAACCACAGCATTGTTTCTATCGATATTCAACAGCCCTTTGAAGTTCAATGAGTCGCTGGAAGCGATGATCGAAGGCGTCAAATCGATGCTGTTAGCCATGGTGATTCTGATACTTGCCTGGTCATTGGGAAAAAACTGCGAGGATTTAGGGGTAGCGGCTTATGTTTCCAGCGTCACTCAAGGTATTATCATGCCTTGGATGATGCCGGTGATAACTTTCTGCATAGCGGCTTTCATCTCCTTCGCCACCGGCACTTCCTGGGGAACTATGGCGATTTTAGTGCCGATAGTAATACCGGTTATCTATAATTTGACCGGCGGCGATGTCACCGCGCATTGGCATATAATGCTTTCGACAATAGGGTCAGTGCTGTCGGGATCGATTTTCGGCGACCACTGTTCGCCGATTTCCGATACCACTATCATGTCATCGATGACCTCCGGTTCCGATCATATCGACCATGTGCGCACGCAACTGCCCTATGCTCTATTAGCGGCATTGACGGCGGAATTATTCGGCGATATCCCGTCGGGGCTGGGATTGAACCCATTCATTTCATTGGCGATAGGGATTGTGGTATTATACGGAATTTTGCGGTTATGGGGGAAGAAAGTGGATGTTTAACGGGAAAAGATTCACAACGAATTGAACGAATAATATTCACAGCAGATTAAGCGGATTAAGCGGATAAATAACAGTCATTTGTCACTTGTCACTTGTCACTGGTGTTTCGAATTTCGAGTTTCGTATTTCATTGCTTTAATAGCTTTCATAGCTTGTGAATCTTATTCGTGCACATTCGTGAAAATTCGTGTTCATTCGTGGTTAATTCTTAAGTATGCATTCCCACGCTGGAGCATGGGAACGAGAAAATCGAAAGAAAAAGATTCACAGCAGATTAAGCGGATTAAGCGGATAAATAACAGTCATTTGTCACTTGTCACTTGTCACTGGTGTTTCGAATTTCGGATTTAAAACTTGACTTTTACATTACCTTTAATTATCTTAATCACCAGTGAATCTTCTCCCCACTCCGTCATTCCGGCTTGCCCGGAATCGGCTGGGTATTCACAACGAATTAAACGAAGAATATTCACAGCAGATTAAGCGGATTAAGCGGATAAGATTCACTGGAAATAATGGAAATAATGGAAATATTTTCTTATAATAGCCAAAATAGCCATAATAGCCAGTGAATCTTCTTGTAACTCTTAACTCGCATCTCGCATCTCGCATCTCGAAACTAACAAACAACCCCAAGGAGGGAAAAATGAAACAATCAATCTTCGCCATCACCGCAGTCTTGACCATCTGCGCCTCAGCCGCCGCCCAGCCGGTGATTTTCGGTCCTCTCTCCGGCTCCCTCGGCCCGGGGACTTTTATAGTGATAGGGAATATTTCGGTCGATAGCGGGGATTCGCTGAAAATTCAGCCGGGGACGACTCTAAAATTCAATAACAATGTCCAGTTCGAAGTGAACTGGTATTTGTACGCTGTAGGGACGGAAACTGATAGTATTAAGTTTATGAAAAATGAAGGTGCGACGGCGTGGGGAGGGATTGATTTTAATGGAACCGCTGATGATAATAGTGAATTGGTATACTGTTTTATTACAGGAAGTAATTCATGTGGAATTTCCTGTAATTCTTCTAATCCATTAATTTCAAATAGTACAATTAGTGAAAATACAAGTACAAACGGGAGCGGAATTTATTGTGCATCTTCCAATCCTACAATTGTTAATTGTATTATAAGCGAAAACATTGCTTCAGATTGCGGTAGTGGGATTTTCTGTGGTAATTCAAGCCCTTCAATCAATAATTGTTCCATTAGCGGAAACACAGCTTCAGAATACGGCGGCGGGATTTACTGCTATAATTCCAGCCCTGCTATCTTAAACACTGTAGTTGAAGGTAATTTCGGTAATTATGGCTTATATTTATATTCTTCGGCAAATACTAATATAACATACAACGATTTTTATAATAATCAAGGTGGAAATTTCTCCAATCCTCCGCAAGGGGTGGGTCAAATTGTTACCGTCAACGCCAACGGCGACTCCTGCGATATCTATCATAATATCTTTTTCAATCCGCTGTTCTATTCCACTACCGGGGACAGCGCTTTTTATTTGACCGCAAATTCCCCCTGCATCGACGCGGGCGACCCCGCGAGTCCGCTCGATCCGGACGGGACGGTTGCAGATATTGGGGCTTATTATTTCTACCAATTAATTATAGAACCTGAAGTGCTTGATTTCGGTGTTCTGGATGTGGGGGAAACCGATTCCCTCAGCGTTTTAATCTCCAATACAGGTATAGAGGAAATAATCATCGACACCGTTTATAATTCCCTTTCCGTCTTTACTTTCGATTCCTCCGCCATCGGGGCGGTTATTCCTCCGGGGGACAGTCTGGAAATCACGGTTACTTTCACTCCCGACAGTTCAATGGATTATATCGACACGCTTTATGTGGCGATAGAAGA
>JADHWD010000007.1 GCA_016783645.1 bacterium | reverse complement strand
ATGAAGGAGATGAAAACATTGAATTTATTCAATCTTCGATGAAATCCTATTATCAAACCGCCGATATTCTAATTTAGTTTTTCCCAAAGATTGCATTTTTTATCCCTTTCATCCCCTTAATCCCTGTTAATTATCTTGAGTCTTTAACCTTTTGCATTGTGTATCTCTGTGTTCTCTGTGGTGAATATCAAATTTCAAATATCTTTGGCTAGCTTTTTGAAGTAAACACAAAAATCGTGGCGTTAGGTGTCCTCACCTGACGCAACACATAAGTAAGAAGATTATATGAAATACTGTCAAGTGGGGACACTTGACAGCACATCCCGATTAACTTCATAGATCTAAAGTGTTACGAATTTTCTTATTTAAAGATCCTGAAACAGGCGGCGAGCCTGTTTTTAATGTAAGAAGGAGCTAACCTTGAACGGTTCATTTCGGACCTGCCGGGGACTAAAACCGGATGCGGAAAAGCCGCTGTTAAAAGATAATTGATGATATCTCCGGGGGAATCCAGTAACGCTAAATCGCGCTGCAGTCTTTTTGAACCGGGAAGGTCATCACGAAGTTCCAGGTAAAAATCGAGATTGAAGAGGGGATTGCGGTTATAAAAAGCGCTGCGGGAGAATGATTTCGCCCAGTTTAGAACCTCCTGGCTGTGAAAAACTTCACCGGCCAGCCTGAGCGCCATCGCCGCCACTTTCCGGGTGCGTAAAAGTGTGACCAGTTTGGGAAAGAATCCGTCTTCCTTCAATTCCGGGTTTTTCCCTATAAAGAACCATAAATCTCTAAGCCAGCCCACTCTGCATGACGCATGTTTCAGCGTATGCCAGCAAAGGTAAAGCAATTCGGTTTCCGCAGGCAGTTTCAGTATCGGTATCCCCTCCAATTCATCTTTCAAAGCGGATTTCCAAATGAACATATCGGGAATTCTTCGTCTTCCGGGTCCCATCGCCAGTTTGGTGTGCACATCGAATTGCAAATAATGTGCCTCTCGATTGACATAAGAACGGGCGAACCCGAATTCAACGCTGTCTTCCAGCTCTAATAGATTCTGCCAGTTCTTCTGAAGTGTGTATCCCGCTTTATACAGGATGCTTTCCACCCGCCCCACATCATATTCTTTGACTAACAAGTCATTATCGGCGAATTGACGCGGAACGCCGGGGGGATAAGCTTCCCGCGCTAATAATATACCTTTGAAAGGGATAAAACTGATACCGGCTTTGATTAATTCCGCCCCGATACGCTTGAATTCGTCGGTCAAAGCGAGAGTCCTGAGAGTCTCGGAATGGTGCATGTTTTTCAATTTACGAACCGCGGAAGCGCTGACTTTATCCGATGGTGTTAAAGAACATAACTTATTGTATATTAAGTGGGTTGCGCGATGATATACCGCCTTCTGCGCCAGTTTATTCTCATCGATTCCTATAAGGTCAGGATTTCCGCCTCTCACCAGTTCGAGTATGTACTTCAATTCGGCGTCCATGAAACCACCTATTATACATTCAGCTTTTTGTAACAGTTTAGTTCTTTGAAGATGGCGGGGTCAGGGACGACCCCGCCTACCTTAGTCTCGTAGTCCGGGTCGTCCCTGACCCGGACACGCATATAACGGCCGTATATCCTGTATAAATAATACTTTAATAAAAGTATTTTGGCTTTTATGAAAGCTTTAAATCTGTATTCCGCAGTATCTAAAGATATTATCCGGCTGTTTCGCTCGATACCGATGATCTTTCCGATAATCTTATGTTTTTCAACGGGATAAGCCCGCATTTTACCATCGCCCATCTCCCAAAGAATATTGTCTTTTTTATTTTTATGAACAATGCGGTGAGCTATTAAATGCGAATTGAATTTGAACAGTGCGATATCACCGATTCTGAAATCCTGAAATTCCGCGCTTCTAATCAACAACACATCATTCGGCAGGATAAACGGCTTCATGGAGCTGCCGTTAACCTTCATTTTGAATATCTCGGATTCCGGTATTTTTTTAAGCGGGGACATGATGATTTTCGGTAAATACTGCCTATCTTAACCCGGACGAGCCGGAACTAAAGAGGTTCAAGACTCAAGGCTCATGACTTTAGACTTTGGACTTTAGACTATAAGTGTATTGACAATAAAGATTAGTTATACAAAGTATCCAATTGTGTCATTGCGAAAGGGTGAAGTCCGCTGTATAGCGGACTGAAGCCTTGTGGCAATCTCTAATAAAAATCGAACCAATGTCGAATGTCAATACAGAAAAAACATAAAGAAACGAAACTTTATATTAACGAGAAAGTTGTCCGTAAGTTCATAATTAACTATTAGTTATTTCAAATTCTGCATAAAATAGTGTGAATTTCAGAAATAAGGTACTACGCCTCGTCCGGGACTGCGCCCGGAAGAGGGGGCTTCGCAGAAATTCAAAATTCAAAATTCAAAATTTTTTGGATAATTATCGACAATTTTTTGTCGATGTTGCAGCGGTAAGCGCCTAATATGAGTTTTTTTCCTATAAGCGTGGTCACGCACGGCGCTGTTCGATTAATTTTGGAGGGGAATGTCTATTATCAGATAGAATAAAAGTACAAATATAATAAAAATAATATACATATGCAAAATAGAGGCGGATTATTTGGTAAAATTAACATCTCTTTCAAAGGCAGAGTCGACTGTTTAGCTAAAACAACGACATGAGCCTATAATTATAAATTGACTTAATTGAAGCGTTTGATTATATTATGTAAAATTAAATTCACAGTCAAATCCAAACAGGAGTCTCGATGAATTTTCAGAACCTCTTGTATTCGGCGAAGGACAGTATCGCCCATATAACAATCAATCGTCCGGACAAACTGAATGCGCTCAATTATCAGACTATGACTGACATCATGGAAGCTTTCATGATGGTGTCAGCGGATCCTCAGGTGAAAGCGGCAATAATAACCGGTTCCGGTGAAAAATCTTTCATCGCCGGCGCCGATATATCGGAAATCGCCGAACTGAATCCCCTAAGCGGCAAAAAATTCAGCCAGCGGGGGCAGGAAATATTCAATTTCATCGAAAGCCTCAATAAACCCGTTATAGCGGCGGTGAACGGTTTCGCCCTCGGAGGCGGATGCGAACTCGCTATGGCTTGTCATATGAGAATCGCTTCGGAAAACGCTAAATTTGGACAGCCTGAAGTCACCCTCGGCATCATTCCCGGTTACGGAGGCACTCAAAGACTGCCCCGCTTGGTGGGAAAGGGCAGAGCGCTGGAATTGATCCTCAGCGGCGGTATGATCGACGCCCAGGAAGCCTGCAGGATAGGGCTGGTGAACAAGATTGTACCCTATGCCGGGATGAAAGAGATTGAAAAGGATGGAGTAAAAAAGCAAGTCCCGGATTTAACCGCAACTAAAGAGGCTTTGATAGCGAAAGCGGTTGAGATTGCGAAATCCATCATCAGGCAGGCTCCGATAGCTGTAGGACTGGCTTTGGAAGCGGTGAACCGGGGATTGGAGATGACGCTGGCCGAAGGTCAAAAAGTGGAATGCGACCTCTTTGGTATATCCATCACCACCGACGATTTCACTGAAGGCACAAACGCTTTCTTGGAAAAAAGAAAAGCGGAATTCAAAGGAATATAATCAGCAAGTCAGCAAGTCTGCAAGTCAATAAATCAACAAGTGTCGTTTCCGTCAGGTTTCAATCAGCCGTACCGTAATAACCTGATGGGGAAGGAAGATTTTAAATTGTTACTTGCGGCTTGTAACTTTCATACTTATTATTAACTTTTGCCAGAAATTAGATGAAGAACGCATTAGAGACCGCCCTCGCCTATTGGAAAAGCGCGGCGCTGTTCGCCGCCCTGCGGATAAATCTGTTTGAGAAACTGGGGCAAAAATACTCTTCGCCCGAGGAGATATCGGCGATGACTCAAACCTCGCCTGATATGATAATCAGGCTTTTAAGGGCGCTGACCGCTTTTGGGATGCTCGAACAGGAGGGAAATAATTTCCGCTGTACGGAGAATTTTAAATTGTAACTTGCAACTTGTAACTTTCAACTTGCATACTTATTATTAACTTTTGCCAGAAATTAGATGAAGAACGCATTAGAGACCGCCCTCGCCTATTGGAAAAGCGCGGCGCTGTTCGCCGCCCTGCGGATAAATCTGTTTGAGAAACTGGGGCAAAAATATTCTTCGCCCGAGGAGATATCGGCGATGACTCAAACCTCGCCTGATATGATAATCAGGCTTTTACGGGCGCTGACCGCTTTGGGGATGCTCGAACAGGAGGGAAATAATTACCGCTGTACGGAGACGGCAATAAATTCCCTCGTACCCGGGCGGGAAGGCAGTGTGAGTAATTTTTGCCGGGTGATGAGCGAAGATTTCCGCAATGGTCTATGGCTGAGATTACCGGACACTATGAACCGCGGATTGGAAATTCCGCCGGTGATTTCGGACACTCCCGCCGCATTATTCACTAAGGCGATGAATGACTTGGCTCATCAGGGTGAAGCGCAGGCTTTCAAAGAAGCGCTATATTTACCGGAGGAAGGTATTTTGCTGGACCTGGGATGCGGTTCCGGAGCTTATGCTATCGCGGTATGTAAAAAGTTCCCAAAATGGAAGGGGATTGTAGTCGACAGGCCGGAGGCGCTGGCTGTCACCCGCCAAATTGTGGATGAATTTGAATTGGATGAAAGAATCGAACTTAAATCCGGTGATTTCTTCAACATGGATTTCAAGGCAGAATTCGATTTGGTGATACTATCCGATGTGCTGTATATGGAAGATGATAAAAACCGGCGGATAATTTCCATAGCTTTCAACGCGGTGAAACGGGGTGGATTGACTGCTATACGCGGCTATTTCATCAATGAAGAAAATCCTGATCAATTCCCCGCGTTGTTTGACTTGAATATGATGATCCATGATCCCAAACACAGGACACCGTTGTTATCCGAATTATCCCGCTGGCTGGAGGAACAGGGTTTTATAGATTTAAATATGAAGCGTTTGACAGAGATGTCATGGATAGTCACCGCCTCGAAACCAACTGAAACAGAGAAATAATCAACAGGAGAATTGAAATGCGGAAAACTATACTGTTATTCATAATTGCATGTATGATGGTATCCTGTGGTAAAAGCGGATCGAATCTGATAGTTCAAGAGGTGAATTTCTATTCCGCCGACGGGATTCCGTTAAAAGGAATGTTTTATACAATTATCAGTGATTCTTTATTGCCCGGGGTCGCTTTGGGACATATGTACCAGCACGACAAAAGCAGCTGGGACGGTTTCGCCCGGAAACTGGCGGAGAGAGGGATAGCGGTATTAGCGTTCGATTTCCGGGGGTGGGGAGAATCCGGCGGGGAAGTGGACATCGCAAATAATTATAAAGATGTGATCGCGGCGGCTAAATATCTGGCTGATATGAGCCGGGTGGACCGCCGAAGGGTGGGAGCCGCCGGAGCTTCTATGGGCGGGATGGCGGTGGTATGCGCCGCGGCGAATTCGCAGTTGATCAAAGCCGCTGTTTCAATTGCGGCTCCTCCTTCCTGGCAGGGTTGTGAACCCGAACAGGAAGCCGGCCAAATGTCACCCAGACCGCTTCTGGTAATCGCCGGTTCAAAGGACCCGAAAGTGTCCCTTAAATTGGCCAGGCGGATATTCGATGCGGCGGGAGAACCTAAACAATGGCTGGTAATCGACACGGATAAACATGGCACCGATATCTTTTCCACCGATAAGGCAGGTGAACTGGAGGAAGCGCTCTTTCAATTTTTTAATAAAGAACTGCGCGCTTCGGAATAGTGATACCTCGATTCTGTGTAATCCAGTATCTGAACCGCAGATTAACGCAGATATTCACTGATTGCGCAGATGCATATTCAATTAAAATATACAATTACACTAACATCAATGAATTTCAACATTATCAGAGTAAACCCTCATGCGCCGGCGGCGCACCACCAAGCATGAAAATAGTCTTAGGGCGACCGCAAGGGTCGCCCCTACAACCTGATATTTGTGTAGTGTCGACTGCGGAGAGTCGACACCACAATAAATGTTTTTCCCCTTCGGGGAAGGGCGGCCGCAAGGGCCGCCCCTACATTTACCGTTCACCGTTTACTGTCATCTGTCATCTGTCAACTGTCAACTATTTTCAAGATAAAATCCGATAAATCAATATCTTGCGGATTTTGACGCCTTTTCAATTGACAAATACAAACAATTTTTTTAAATTTAACAATTTATGTATTCATGAAAACCGGTTTTGTTAAACATATAGTCTTGACGCTGATAATTTCGGCGTGTTTTTATTCATGTCCGCTCGCCGGTGATACTGAATCGAGCCTGCGCGCTCATCTGTATTTTCTTGCCTCCGCCGAACTTGAAGGGCGGGAAGCAGGATATCCCGGTGCGGAAATAACCGCGCGATATATCGCTTCTCAGTTTCAAGCTTATGGTCTGACCTCACCTCCCGGAGCGGAAAATTACTACCAGCCGGTACCATTAACAATGATGAAGCCGGATTTCGCTAATACAGTTCTTGGCATAATGAAAAACGGCGGTACCACCCGCTTGATCACCGATGAGGATGTTTTCTTTTTTCCCAAAGGCGGGAAGGATGTTGATCTCACTTCGGAATTGGTGTTATGCGGTTACGGAATCACGGCGCCGGAATATGATTATGACGATTATGCGGGGATAGATGTGAGCGGCAAAATAGTCCTGGTGATGAATCATGAACCGCAGGAGGATGATTCAGCTTCGGTGTTCAACGGCGTCCGTTTGACCAAGTATTCGATACCGATGATTAAAGCCCGCACCGCTAAAGAGCATGGCGCTTTCGCGCTGCTAATAATGAATCCGCCGAATACCGATAAACCCATAGTAGAATCTTTGGCGAGGTATAGAAAAGATTTGGATAAACCGATAGTTCAGCTGGCGGGAGAATATGAATCACTGCCGGTGTTTTATCTCACCGAGCAAACCGCCCGAAGGTTATTAGCGGGAGCGGTCGATTTAGATGAATACCATCGAGGGATAGATGAGAACCTTAAGGGGAACCCGCAGATATTCAATGATATTCGGATTTCACTTAGTATCAGATTCAAGGAGAAGAAGGAAGCGGTATCGCCTAATGTAACCGGATATTTATTGGGAAATGATTCGGAACTTTCAAATGAAGTATTGATAATCGGCGCCCATTATGACCATTTGGGAGTGAGCGGTGAAGGGGTTTTTTTCGGCGCGGACGACAACGCTTCCGGGACCGCGGTGTTGATTGAATTAGCGAAGGTCTTCGCTAATTCATCGAAGAAGCGGCCGCGCAGTATCCTTTTCATCGCATTCACCGCTGAAGAGAAGGGCGCTTTAGGGTCGCTTTACTACTGCTTGAATCCGCTGTTTCCCTTAGAGAAAACCGCCGCTATGATTAATCTGGATGAAGTAGGCAGAAACGGAGCTTCATCGTATAAACAGATGTATAATCCCCGCATTGAGACCGAAAATACGAATTACCTCATGGCGATGTATTCCGCGCAGACTTCCATACTTTCGGAGTTCATAGAAGGGGCGAATAAAAAAATAAGCTTAAATATCGATTTCGATCCTAATGATACATTCCACGGTTCCAGCGATCATGCGGTTTTTCATGAGCGGAAGATACCGGTTATCTTCTTCTTCACCGGTTTTCAGCCGGATTACCATCAGGTGTCCGATACGGTCGATAAGATTAATTTCGCTAAAATGTCCCGAATATACAGCTTGGTGTTCAAGACAGCAGGAGTGATTGTGAATTATCCTGAAAGATTGAATTTCGATGAATCGATAAAAGTCACTGACAAGAAAAAAAGAATGGGTTTTTAACTAATATCAAGGAGTTATTTCATGGTTTCCCAAGAGATTGAACTGCGTGTGATAAGAGAAGACGACTTCGATGCGGTGGTGGAGATTGATTCTAAACACTATGGTTCCCCCCGTCCCGGATTTTACCGCAGGAAGATTGAATCGGCGCTCAACCGCGAAGAACATATGATCACTTCAAGAGCCGCCGTCATCGACGGTGAAGTGGTGGGTTTCATAATGGGTGAATTGTATTTGGGTGAATTCGGAATACCTGAAAAGACCGCCACTATCGACGCCGTCGGGGTGCATCCCGATTTTCAGCACCGCGGGGTCGCTAAAGCATTGATGGAGGAATTAAAATCGGTTTTAAAAAAAGCCGGGGTGGAAACTATCACCACCAGAGTGGAATGGAATGACACCCAGCTCATCTCTTTCTTCAATTCCTGCGGATTCAGACCCGGTTCTGCAATTACATTGAGTTATAATTTATAATTTATAATGAGCGACATTAATTCTAATCATTTAAAAATCCCCCCTTCCCCCCTTTAGTAAAGGGGGAGTCAGGTTTCCCCCTTTTTTAAAGGGGGACTAAGGGGGATTATAGTCGTGCAAAACATACTATCGAACAAGCTATAATGTCGTTTATTATAGTAACAATATAGTATCATGAAATAATCACAATCATCGTCATTCCGGCTTGTCCGGAATCGGCTGATATTTCTGCTGATATTCCGATTCTGGACGCGCTCTGCCTGCCATATGACGATGAAAGCGATTTTGTGGTAATGCTATAGTGTTATGTATGGTACATCATAATCCGCCAATTTCTTTGAACTAAACAACCGGAGATGAATAATGATACGGAAATTATTACTGCTATCGGTTATTACGCTCTGCCTCGCATCACATTCTGACGCTACCGAATATGTGTCAGGCCCCCAATCCGGGGTATGGTCCTATTCCGAAGAACCTTATATCGTGTACGGCGATATATCGGTGAACGCCGGGACTACGCTGACTATCGAGCCTGGAGTCCGCGTGTGGTTCATGGGAGATCTCATCAATTTTGAAATTCAAGGAACGCTAATCGCCGAAGGGACTGAGACTATTCATATTTCTTTCACTCCCTATCTTCCGACTTACACTTCCTGGCAATATCTTTATTTCAACGGATTCTTCGCCAATAACAGCAGTCTTAGATGGTGCGATTTCAGCCAGGGCATAAGGGGAGTTACGCTGGACCAAGCATCGATCTCAATCGCTCATTGCACATTCACCGACTGTCAATGGCAGGGCTTTTATTCCAATAATTCATCCTTCACATTCGACTCCTGCACGGTGCAATACTGCGGCAGCGGAGCTGGCAGCAGCGGGATTGTAGCGAAAAACGGATCGCCGCATATCCGGGGAAATATAGTCACTTATAACGCTGATAGAGGAATGTATCTGAAGTGGTTGTCCAACGGTGAGGTGACTTATAACGAGTGCACATATAACGGTACTGATGGTTTTTTCATCGATTCTTGTAACACTGCGGTGATTAAATACAACACCGCCGCTTTCAATCTGAATAACGGCATTTATATTGATAACAGCGGTCTCGGTTATTCACCCGTGGATATCTCCTATAATTTGATATATGGTAATTGTTACAACGGCATCAGAGCTTGGTATTCCGGGATTATGATCATCAACAATACCATACATATGAACGGAACTGCGAATATGTATGATGGTCTAACGATGTATGAGACTAATGCCACGATTTACAACAATATCATCGACAGCAACGCCAATTACGGGATTTACGCGCTGGCTTCCAGCGCCCCGGCGATGGGATATAACAATGTCTGGGCCAATACTGTGGATTATTTCGGCATCGCAGCCAGTCTTACCGATCTATCGGAGGACCCGCTGTATGAAGACCCGGCCAGCTTCAATTTCAATCTGCAGGATATTTCTCCCATGATAGACGCCGGCAATCCCAGTACGGCTTATTATGATCCGGACGGGACGCGCAATGATATAGGAGCGTTGTACTACAACCAGACATCGGTGAAAGATCGCTGGATTATAAATCCGGAAAGGTTAGCGCTATTGAGAGCTTACCCCAATCCATTCAATTCAGGGACATTCATAGAATTGACGGGCTTCACAGGTGATATTGCGAGCATAGAAATATTTGATATTTTGGGCAGGAAAGTTTATAATTATGAAATTACGGCGGGAAATCCGGCGGTTTTGCGCTGGAATGGTATGGATTTCAAAGGAAATACCCTCCCCGCCGGAATCTATTTCTGCCGGGCGGGTGAAGCGCCGGTATTGAAACTGCAGATGCTCAAATGATATGAGATATTTGAAATTTGATATGTGATATTTGATATAAAGCATTTCCTTAAAACAACAATAATTTGTGTCGACTGCGGAGAGTCGACACCACATATTACTTACGACTTGCTAACTTGCTAACTTATTTTCAGATAAATGAAAAAATATCAAACTCTTCTTGTCGATATAGACAATAAAATAGCCCGGGTTACTTTGAACCGGCCGGAGATTCACAACGCCTTCAATGAAGTGATGCTGTCCGAATTGCTGGAGGTATGCACGGAATTGGCTGAAGATAAATCGGTGCGGGTTATGGTATTAACCGGCGCGGGAAAGTCTTTCTGCGCGGGAGCTGACCTCCATTGGATGAAAAAGATGATAAGTTTCAGCTATGAAGAGAATTTCGCCGACGCTATGGTATTAGCTAACGCCATGAACGCGCTATATTCCATGCCCCAGCCGGTCATAGCTAAAGTGAACGGTTCCGCTATCGGCGGCGGCATGGGATTGGTGACCGCCTGCGATATCGCTTTAGCGGCGGAACATGCCAAATTCAGCTTATCGGAGGTGAAAATCGGTTTAGTGCCAGCCTGTATCGCACCCTATGTCATCCGCAAAGCGGGTCCCGGTCCCTGCCGGGAATTTTTCCTCACCGGCGAAAGACTTACCGCCCGGCGCGCGAAAGAAGGCGGATTGATCAATAACTATTATCCGGCGGAAAAGCTCGATGAAGAAGTTGAAGCCTTAGTGGAAAGATTGATAACATCGGGACCTAATGCGCTGGCTTACGCGAAACAATTGATAGATAAAATTCCCGGAATGAATTGGGAGACCGCCAAGCGGTTCACCGCGGATATGATTGCGCAATTGCGCATCGGACCTGAAGGGCAGGAGGGATGCGCGGCGTTCTTAGAAAAACGTTCACCCGAATGGGTTGATAAGAAGAAGTAACAAGTTACAAGTTGCAAGTAAAAATTCGTAGCATTTTAGCTTTATCATAAAACCGCACCCGTTTTCGTCATTCCGGCTTGTCCGGAATCGGCTGGGATAACTGCTTGTGTGCCGATTATAGACGCGCTTCGCTTGCCAAAATGACGAAAGTTGTGATTTATAATAAAAACTAAAATGTTACAAAAATTCAATTAATGACTTACAAACTTGCAGATTTGTCGACTTGCAGACTTTATAACTGTTTGTAATAATTATACTTAATAGTATTCTCTGATTCCTTCAGAAATATGCGTATTTTTTCATAAATTTGAGAAGAGGACTAAAATGAAAAACTTTAGCACATTTTCAGTGTCGTTTTTGATTTTAGCTTTGTTGCTGATTCCGGTTCTAACTTCTGCCCAGCCGCAGATTTTGATGGGGCAATTGAGAGGTATTTTTGGAACAAAAGACCAATATGTCATTGTGTATTTCAGTGATGCTGAGGGAAACTTGGAACCCACCAATCAATCAGCGAACAGCGGTGAGTATTATCATTTTCTTCTGATTCCCGCCGGCGACTGGAATATGGATCAGAAATTCCTTCAGAAAAATCTTCCTAATCTCACTTTTCAGCAGGATGGTAATTTCTATACCGCTGCCAGACATACACCTATGTACGATGGAAACAAGATAGGGAAACTGCTTATTAGTGTGGAAAAGGTACTTGATGTCACCAAAGGATTCAGCATTAATTACGATGAGGGAGATATTCACGCCCGGATCGATTTTAAAATTCCGGAAAAATTATGGCCCGGTCATACTAAAGTGTACGGCGCTTATGTGGAAGCGCGCAGTTTACTGGAGAATGAAAAGCGGATTGAGGCTTTCAGGAAGGCTAAAGGCGCTTTAGCGGATACTGCGGCGAAGAAATTCTCCTTCTATGAGGGTTTGAAGGATATCCGGGCGCAGGCTTACGCCGGATTCAGCAATGTTATCGTAGTTGATTTCAATAATATACCCCGGGATGGAACTTTAAATTTAGAAGAGATTTTATCGAAATATACGGCATTGGACGAGCGTTACCGGGTGTTCTTCGATTCCCTGAAAGTGGATTCAGCGTTATTTGCGGCTGATCCTAGGCTCAAGGAGACTTATGATTCAGCTTTAGAGAACCGCGCGGTTCTGCAGGACAATATCCAAAAGGAGAAGATAGGGCGGGATAATGCGCTCATCGGATTCATGGCGAGCGCGGACTATAATAACTATAAATACAAATTTCTGCTCAATGGAATATATTGGCTGTTCCGCGCTCAAGACGCTAATAAACCTTTCAATTATGAAGCGCCTTTACCGGATACGGTGGTGAAGCAGTTATCTCAGTCCTTGGTGGATTTGACCGAACCCATGAACGCGGTCAGGCGCACTATCCAGCGTAATATCAAGGCGAATCAGCCTCTGATTCCCGATTATATCGCCTATAATCTCATCAATAACGCCGATAAAAGCGCTGTCCCCAAAGAATACGCAGTCTTAGCGCTGGACAGTTATTATCAGGGCTATATGGATAACGCCCGGGTCTATATCAGAAAAGCTCTGCGCATGTCCAGCGATATCGGATTGAACGAGTGGCTGGGGGACATCGAAATGTACATCAATTTCCAACTGAACCAAAGTGAAATCGGTATATTCAAGCATGTCAACGAAAGCATGGAATTATTGAAAAGCGGGAAAAAGGATAAGGCTTTCCAGATGCTCATAGAGGCGGAAAATATCTCGCCCAAATCCCCCTTAATCAATTACAGCCTGGGTTACTATTACCTGGTCACCGCTGAAATTACAACCGATACTACCACCGCCATCAATTATTTCGACCGGACTATCAGGTTCGATCCCAAAATGACTAACGCTTACCGCAGGCTGTACAATCTGTATATCGTCACCAGTAAATGGACCGACGCGGTCAACACTCTTAAACAGGCTTTAACTAACGCCGATTACTGGGAATTCAATTTTTTCCTGGCTCACTGCCTGCTGGAAACCGGACAATTGAGCGAGGCACTGGAATACTGCAGAAAATCGATTGAGATCAATCCCCGGATAGTGGATAATTATATCCTCGAATTCGATATCCATTTCGCCAGAGGGGACAAGCAGATGGCGAGAGCCGCTTACGACCGCGGCATCGAACTCGACCCCGCCAATAAAAAACTCAACGATAGGTATATGAGGCTGAATCGGTGAGGAATATAGAGAGTGTATCTGTTATGAATTTGGAAGGAAATGGAAAATAATCATTTATATATATAGAGGTGAAAAATGGCTCATAGAATCGCATTATTTAACCACAAAGGTGGTGTGAGTAAGACCACTACTACCTTTAATCTTGGATGGATGCTTGCTGAAAAAGGAAAGCGAGTAATCATTGTTGATACAGATCCTCAATGTAATTTAACGGGGATGGTTTTAGGGTTAAGAAATCAAGATGATCTAGATAATTTTTATAGAGACCATCCCGATAGAAACATTTATTCCCAATTATTACCGGTTTTTGAATCCGGAATAACGCCATTAAAACCAGTAGAATGTATCGAAGTTGAAGGAAATAAGAACTTGTTAATGCTTCCAGGACATATCAACTTTTCTGAATACGATGTGACTCTTGGAATAGCGCAAGAACTATCGAGTTCAATTTCAGCCTTGAGGAATATTCCGGGTTCAATTTCACATTTAATTGAAATAACTGCTGAGCATCATAATGCAGATTATGTTCTTATAGATATGAGTCCGAGTTTAAGTGCCATAAACCATAATTTACTTATGTCAAGCCATTATTTTATTATTCCCACAAATCCCGATGTTTACTCAACAATGGCCATCAGTTCCTTATCAAGAGTAATTAGGAGATGGTGCGATTGGACTGAAAAAGTCAGTCAATTAAAAGTCTATCAAGATGCTATTTATCCTTTCCCAAGTTTTAATTTAAAATTTCTTGGTGCAATAATTCAGAAATATAGACTGAGAATGGGTAAACCTACGACGGGATTTGGAAAATGGTTTGATGAAATAAAAAAAGCGTTGAAGGATAAACTAATACCAGTTTTATCTGAGAAAAAAATGCTTTTAGATAAAGCTATATATTCTGAAGCAGGTATAAAGGATGATTACATCCTGTCTGAAATTCCTGATTTCAATACATTAATTGCTTGTTCTCAAGAAGAAAGTACTCTTGTTTTTGCGCTTACCGATGCCCAAATTGAACATGTTGGTATTGTACTTAAAAACCTTCGTAAAAACGTTGAAGAATATAGAAAAATATTTAATAGTATTTCGGATTCTATTATAAGGATGATAGAGTGATGAGAACAGCATATAATCAATTTAAACAACATATCTCCTATGTCAGAGATTTACACTCTATTTATACAGCGATATCTCAGCAAATAACCGGTGCAATAGACCTTTCTGACATTTTGAGAGCAGAATTAGTGTTTGCTGTCAGCGCTTTTGATTTTTATATTCACGAAGTAGTTAAAACAGGTCTGATAGAAATATATCTAAATACGAGAACTGCTACAGATCAATCAAAAAAATTTCAAGTATCTTTAGAGAGTCTCATGGTTGCTTTAAAAAGTAATCCAATGGATGTATTATGGTTGGAAAAAGAAATCAAAGATAGATTAGGATGGAGAAGCTTTCAAAGTTCTGAAAATGTAAATGAAGCATTGAAATACATTATTGATAATAAAATCTGGAAACAAATTTCTGATAAAATAGGCTCTGCACCTTTATATATTAAAGAAAAATTAGACTTCATTATTGATAGGAGAAATAAAATTGTACACGAGGCAGATATAGACCCCTCTTATTATGGAGCACGGTGGCCAATTGACGAGACACTAACTAATGAAGCAATTAATTTTATTGAGCAAATAGTTAAAGCTATTGATGAGATTATAAAATAGAATTATGTTTTCAAAAATCCTCATAGCCAACCGCGGTGAGATTGCGGTTCGCATAATGCGCACCTGCAAGGCGCTGGGAATCAAGACTTTAGCCGTCTATTCCGAAATCGACAGGGGCGCGCTTCATGTTCAGTGCGCCGATGAAGCGGCTTTATTAGGCCCTCCTCCCCCGCTGGAAAGCTACCTCAACATCGACAAGATAATCGAAACCGCCAAAGCGCGGGGGGCGGAAGCGATCCACCCGGGCTACGGTTTTTTAGCGGAAAATCCCTTATTCGCCCGGCGGGTGACCGAAGCGGGTTTGACCTTCATAGGGCCTTCGCATGAAGCCATCGAACTTTTAGGCAACAAATTAACCGCCCGCAAGACGATGATTAACGCCGGAGTGCCAGTCACTCCCGGCTTTGAAATCAAAGACGCCGATATTGGCGCGGTAAAAGAAGCCGCGGAAAAAATGGGCTACCCGGTGCTGATTAAAGCGGCGGCTGGCGGCGGCGGCAAAGGTATGCGCATAGTGAATAAGCCCGACGAGCTGGAGAAATCGATCGAGGGCGCTTCGCGGGAATCGCAGAAAGCCTTCGCCGACAGCACGGTCTATATCGAAAAATATATAGAGAAGCCCCGCCATATCGAATTCCAGATTTTAGCCGATAATCACGGTAATATCATTCACTTAAACGAGCGGGAATGTTCCATCCAGCGGCGGCATCAAAAGGTAGTTGAGGAGACTCCTTCCACCGTGATAACGCCGGAAATCCGCAGAAAGATGGGCGAAGCGGCGGTTGAAACCGCCCGCGCTTCGGGATACACTAACGCCGGGACGGTGGAATTCCTCTACGCCGGGGACGGCGAATATTATTTCCTGGAAGTGAACACCCGCCTGCAGGTGGAGCATCCGGTCACCGAAGAGACCATGGGCGTCGATTTAGTGGTGGAGCAGATTCATATCGCCGCCGGGGGGAAGATGCGGTTGAAGCAGAAGGACATGGTTCACCGGGGGCACTCCATCGAATGCCGCATCTATGCGGAAGATCCCTCCAATAATTTCCTGCCGTCG
This sequence comes from bacterium, assembly GCA_016783645.1. Taxonomy (GTDB): domain Bacteria; phylum Electryoneota; class Tariuqbacteria; order Tariuqbacterales; family JADHWD01; genus JADHWD01. Next base: position 14,525 of record JADHWD010000007.1, on the reverse strand, counting down.
GCGGGAAAGATACTGTTCATGCGCGATCCTCAAGGCCCAGGCGTCCGGCATGACAGCGGAGTCTATTCCGGCTGGAATGTGCCCACCCATTACGACCCCATTATGTCCAAGCTGATCAGCTGGGGACCTGACCGGGAATCAGCCAGACTGCGGATGATTCAGGCGCTGAAAGATTTTCCTATATTAGGGATTAGTTCGACTGCGGAATTTCTGCGGCATGTGATGGAGCATCCGGCTTTCATAAAAGGTGACACTTACACCGACTTCATCGATAAGCATTTCCCCGGCGGGAAGGTTTCGGACGACGGATTAAAATACCGGGATCATGCTTTAACTGCGGCGGCGGTTTCCTCCCAAGTCCCCTCTGTCAGGGCCGCTGGCAAAGCGGTCAGCGTCAGTTTCGACCCCTGGGCGAACCTGGGGAACTGGACGATGGGCGGAGTAGGGGCTTGCCATGGCAAGCCCCTACGATCATTCTTGCCATGGCAAGCCCCTACAGGATGATGCGCTTATAATCCCGGTTTCGGTGAAACCGGGCTGCCCTTTCTGTATATCTTGTTCATCCTTGTTAGATTCTCAAATGAATTTGCCAACTTGTTAACTTACAAACTTGCTAACTTCTTCTAAAATGCAATTTGAGTTTATTCTAAACGGCCAGCTTCACACGCTTGACCTTGATATGTCGAAGGAATCGTGCAGGGTTAATATAAACGGCGCTGAAAAAGATTATGATGTCCGTTTCATCGATGAAAATTCCCTCTCTTTACTGAATACAGAGGAGAACCTCACCGTATATTTCGCCATAAGCAAAGATACGATTCATATTTTCGTCAACGGCGAGAAGTACACTGTCAAAGAGACCGGCGGTGATTCCGATTTCGGCGGCGCCGGCGCGGGTTCAGTGCAGGAGAAGGGACTGGTGACCACCCCTATGCCCGGCACTATCATCAAATTCTTGGTTAAAGAGGGTGATGTAGTGGAAGTCGATCAAGGATTGGTGATTGTAGAGGCGATGAAGATGGAGAATGAAATCCGTTCCACCATCAAAGGCAAAGTGGTGAAACTGAATTTCCAGGCGGGCGACGCCGTCGATGTGGGAATTCCCATAATCGATTTGGAGGAACTCGAATCATGATCTGTCAACTTTAGTTCCTGCCGCTTTTCAAGCTTCTGCAAGAGGCGTAAAGCGGCAGGCATACTCCCCTGCAGGTTAGGGGCTTCGCCCCTACAGGAGTATACTGTGTATGCTGCAGAGTGCGGGGACTCTGCAGCACATTAGCCTACCTGCAGGTCACACCCGCCTAAAGCGTGCAAGACCTGCAGGAACGGTGTTTTTTCAACTTGCTGACTTGTGAACTCGCTCACTTGCCAACTTATTTTAGAAATAGATGAACGACACAATCTTCCCGCCCAGCAAATTCACCCGTCAGGGGACAATAATAGCCCTCGCTGTCCTCTCTGCCATTGTGCTTGCGCTGTATCTCCCTATGCTGAATAATTATTACTTCGCTGATGAACTGGATGTGGTTTACTCTTCTCAGAAACTGCATCATGCGATCCAAGATGGAGAAAGCAGCATCCTCGAAGTCTTCCGTCCCGATTATATTAAAGTGCCAGGCAGATTCAACACCCATTTCCGCCCTATGGGATATTTCTTCGGTTATGTAGTGTATGCAATATTTGGTAAAAAACCGATATATCTGAACGCTTTGCTGGTGATGATGCACTTGATAACCGTACTGTTGGTATTCGCTATATTCAGGTTGCTGACGGAAAACGACTGGTGGGCGTTACTCGCCTCATTGATATTCGGTATCGACGGGATTGCATCGGAGGCGGTGTTTTACATCGGCGCCGGGCAGTTATATATGCCGGAAGCCGTATTCCATTATACCTGCATCGTAACTTACATCTTATGGATGAAAAGGCGGCGGTTTTGTTATCTGCTGATATCCTGGCTGACAGCGCTTTTATCCGTAGTAGCCAATGAATTCTCCTGGACTCTGATTCCGCTTCTGTTATCGATAGAGCTGTTCTTCGGAAAAAAACCGCGCATCTCTCTGCCTTTAAAGCCGCAGTTTTATCCCTATTATTTATGGATGGCGGGGTATTTTTTCATCGCTATCCGCCCTATCGCTTACCGGGCGAGAGTGGCGGAATCATTCCTCTCAACCTTTTTCAACAAGCGGATATTCACTTATTGCAGTGAATTCGGATTAGTCATAAAACGAGTACCGGTTCTCGGCGATATATGCCAGCCTTTATCTCCGACATTAGCCGGTGGGATTTTCGCGGTCATCATCATCCTTCTCATCATACTGTCAATCTTCATCATTCGGGATAAACGCTACCGTTTTATGTTGGTTTGGCTGTTCTTGACCACATTACTATTGCTTCCTTTGAAAATCGCTGCCCGATATCTATACCATACTCTCATCCCTTTCTGGGGAGCGATGGTGTTTTTCGGGATCTATACTGTAAGAAAATTACAGGATAAATTTCCATCTGGGCGGAATATTATCCGAACCGCCGGTATAGCGGTTTTCGTAATGCTTGTTGTCGGGCAGGCTTCGCTCACTCATCAGCGCGAAGCTTTATGGGATGATATGGGTGATTACCACCGCCGCCAGATACAAAAAATACTCCCTTTAGTCGATGATTGGGATAGTGTAAATCACCTCTATTTTTTCCGCACTAATCCTCTGGTTCCTGGCAAGCAGTTCACTGCGCTCGCCAGAGAGATAATCGACCATCTGCGGGTATATCTCGACCGCCCGGATATGGAATACACATTGATAATTGACCCGGCGATGGCGCCGGCTTTCAACCGTTCTTTAGGAGGTTTAGTCCTGATAATCAAAGAAAGAGCCTTTGTGCCGGCTGACGATGAAATCCTGAAGCGGTTCAATATTGAATACCGCTGAAAACCGTTATCCTTATTTATTAATCCGTAACAGTTTAGCTTTCTGAATTTCAGGATTATGTATGTCCGGGTCAGGGACGACCCGGACTACGAGACTAAGGTAGGCGGGGTCGTCCCTGACCCCGCCATCTTCAAAAAACTAAACAGTTACATTAATCCAATGCCCTATATAAAACTTAAATCAAAAATCTAAAATCCACAATCAAAAATCACAAATCTAATTCCATCAATTGGATTTTCAATGTTTGACTTTTAAGCGGATATTTTTTATATTAGTCAAACTTTGTGAAATTAGGTTCATGTTATCCGATGTTAAACTCCGGTGCGGATATATCTTAATCATAAAGGAAAAAATGAAACTCGGCGAAACAGCGAAAATCCGGTTATTGATATTTCTACTCAGCGCATTTTCTATAAGCTTTACTTCCGGGATCGTGAAATCTCAGACAGACGAACAAAGTTCGATACAATCAAATCTCTCAGATGAGGTCAAGATTATGGCGGATAAATCAGTGAAGCGTAACTTTTTCCAAAGATTATTCGGTATCCCCGCCACTAAAAAGCCGAAAAATCCTGACTGCTGGAATTACTCCGGCGGAAAATTAACTGTCATCTTGAACAAAGCGCCGGAATTATCTAACAAAGGCGGCGCGATTCAAATAGAAGGCGGCAATCTGACGGAAAGAGTATTGATAATCCACGGCGATGGCGGTCAATTCCACGCTTTTCATAATAAGTGCGGACACGGCGGCAGGAGGCTCGACCCAGTGCCCGGCGGTTTGACCGTGCAATGTTGCAGCGTGGGTAAATCCACCTATGATTATAATGGAAAAGTATTATCCGGTTCGTCGAAAGAACCCATCAAGGTCTATCCGGTAGCGCTGGAAGAGGGGAATTTGATAATTGCTTTGGAATAACGCTGGCGGAGAGTCTTTTTTAGTCTTGCGTCCCGACAGATTGTTAAAAAACAGGGAAAATCAAACACCGGGTGTGCCGCAGAGTCCCCGCACTCTCCGACAATCGCTTAAATTACAAATACATGCAACAGAGTGCAGGGACTCTGTGGCACATTAAGTCTTGAGTCCTAAGTCTTGCGTCCTGAGTCTAATATTATCAAATATTAAAAGCAAGCTTTCCAAGCTAATATTCGCTTTAATTTAAAATACACTTCACTACTTTAATGAATCCAATCATCTTTTTGATATTGTCGGTTATCACCGTGGGAGCGGCGGTGATGGTGATTTTCTCCCGCAATCCGGTGTCCAGCATTTTATACCTGATACTGGCGTTCTTCTGCCTGGCGGCTTTCTATGTGATATTGGGGGCGCAGTTCATCGCCGCGGTGCAGGTCATCGTGTACGCCGGCGCTATTATGGTGCTGTTCCTCTTTGTGGTGATGCTTCTGAACCTCACCAAGATATCCGAAGGCGGCAGCGCATTCGGCAAGACTCTGGGAGTCATCGCCGCATTTATACTGCTGGTGGCGATACTCACCGTCTTCGATAAAGTGTCATTAGGTCCCGCGCCTTCGACTGAACTCACCACCACTCAAAGCCTGGGCGAAGTGTTATTCACCACCTATTTAGTGCCCTTTGAAATCGCCTCTGTTTTATTATTAGCGGCGATAGTGGGTGCGGTAGTGCTGGTGAAAAGAAGCAAGAAGTGAAATCAACCGGATAATCATATATGGAAATCGGACTCAATCATTACCTGATATTATCGGCGGTCTTATTCGCGCTGGGCGTTACCGGAGTATTAGTGCGCAAGAATGCCATCATCATATTCATGTCCATCGAATTGATGCTCAACGCGGTTAACCTGGCTTTCATCGCCATCTCCCATTTCACCGGCGATTTGGGCGGGCAGATATTCGTGTTATTTGTCATGACCGTAGCGGCGGCGGAAGTAGCGGTCGGATTAGCTATCATCATCACCATCTTCCGCAACCGGCAGTCGATTAATATCGACGATGTCAGCATCTTAAAATGGTGACTTCAAAACTCATCAATCGGACGCTGTTCTTCGGCGATAATCTCGATATCCTGCGGGACCGGATACCGGATGAAAGTTTCGATTTGATATACTTGGATCCGCCCTTCAATTCCAATCGCAGTTATAATGTGATTTTCAAGGAGGGAATGCAGGATAGCCCGGCGCAGATTCAAGCCTTCGACGATTCCTGGCATTGGACCGAAGAAGCGAAAAGAACATTCGATAGTTTAGTGACCGGTGTTGATTTAGCTGTTTCTGATTTGATGCTGGCGTTTGAGAAGATACTGGGACACAATGATATATTAGCCTATTTGTCAATGATGACCATCAGACTGCTGGAATTGCATCGAGTGTTAAAGCCGACGGGCAGTGTTTATCTGCATTGCGATCCCACCGCCAGCCACTATTTGAAGATTGTGATGGATGAAGTATTCGGCAAGCGGAATTTCCGCAATGAGATTATATGGCTGTATAAAGGGCGGGAATTAGCGCATAAAAGATACAGCCGGAAACATGATACGATTTTCTTTTATACAAAATCTGACAAATACAGTTTTTATTGGAAAGATATCGCTGAACCGCTGGAGGAAACATCCAGAAAAGCTTTGGCTCGCTACAAGGATGAGAAGGGATATTTCATTTTAAGATATAAAAAGGGCGGTGGATTTGCCCCGCTCGAAAAAGAAGGCGCTGACACTTACCGTCAGTATCTGCCGCAAGGCGTTCCGCCGAGGGATTGGTACTATGCGGATTACGCTCGGAAAAGCGAACAGCTTGGCTACCCCACGCAAAAACCCGAAGCTCTTTTAGAACGAATCATCAAAGCCAGTTCCCCGGAAGGCGGCTGGGTGTTAGACCCCTTCTGCGGATGCGGCACCACCCCTGCGGTCGCTGAAAGATTGAAACGCAATTGGATCGGCATCGACATCTCAACTTTAGCGGTTAATTTAGTCAAACACCGGCTGATTTCACAGTTCAATCTTGGACTGAAGGATTTGAATGTTGATGGTCTGCCGCGGGATATGAACGGCGCTAAAGAATTGTTTCACCGAGACCCATTTGAATATGAATACTGGGCGCTGGATAAAGTCAACGCCGTCCCCGCTAAGAGCAAGCGGAAGGGCAAGATGCGGGGAGCGGATAAAGGCGTCGATGGAGTAATCGTCTTCTATAAAGATAAAAGCGGCGATGATTGGCTGTACGGCAGGGCTGTGGTGCAGGTTAAAGGCGGCGCGGTTCAAAGAAAAGATATCGCCGCTTTAAGAGGTGATATCGAGCGTGAGAAAGCCGACTCCGGAGTGTTCATTTCATTAGAGAAACCGACTAAACCGATGTTTGAAGAAGCGGTCGAAGCCGGGCATTTCACCACTCCTTTGACGGGGAAGAAGGAATTCCCCAAAATCCAGCTGTTGACTGTGGATGAACTGCTTGAGGGAAAACCGCCTGTCCTGCCCGCCGGTCTGATTAAGAATTACTTCAAGGAAGCCAAGGCTTCCGAATATGAAAGTGAAAAAGATAATCAAAAGGGTTTGGATATATAGTATTAAAAATCTACCCAAAAATATTTGAAATTTTATATTTGCCGCAAAGAACACAGAGATACACAAGGCTAAAAGGTAAAGACTCAGGATAATTAACAGGGATTAAGGGGATAAAAGGGATAAAAAATGCAATATGAGGATATTACAAAAAAATCATTGCTTCGTGTTTTCAAGTATCTAATGAATTGGGTATAGGTTTCTTGGAATCTGTGTATGAAAGAGCCCTGATGATTGTTTTATCTGAGAAAGGCCTTAAAGCAAAGAATCAATGTCCTTCACAGGATTTTATCGAAGATTGAATAAATTCAATGTTTTCATCCCTTTCATCCCTTTCATCCCTGTAAATTTTAATAAGGTAAAATGTTAATGTAAGAGATGAACTCTTACATCGAGGATGTAAGAATCTAATAATAACTGGAGTTAATTTTTGGACAATCTTGTATTAATACCATTATTTCCGTTAATCGGATTCCTCATAAACGGACTGCTGGGCAAGCGGATTCCGGAAAAACTGTCAGGGATAATCGCCTGTCTGACAGTGGGGCTATCCTTCGCCGTGTCGATCTCGGTGTTTTTCAAAATGCTGGGAGTGGAACCGGAAGCGCGCCATTTCGTGCAAGAAGTGTTCACCTGGCTGAAAGTGGGCAGTTTTGAAATCCCATTCGCATTACAACTTGACCCCTTGTCCGGCGTGATGATACTAGTGGTGACCGGCGTAAGCTTCATCATCCATGTATATTCCATCGGCTATATGCACGGTGATAAGGGAGTCACCCGCTACTTCGCCTATCTCAATCTATTTGTATTTTTCATGCTGGTGTTGGTGTTAGGCAACAGCTTCCTGATACTGTTCATCGGCTGGGAAGGGGTGGGATTATGCTCCTATCTGCTGATTGGCTTCTGGTTTGAGGATAAGGAGAAGGCGATTGCGGGCAAGAAAGCGTTCATCGTCAACCGCATCGGCGATTTCGGCTTCCTGTTAGGGATGTTACTGATTTATGTGACCTTCGGTTCGCTAATATTCGACGATGTGTTTCATCGGGCGGCGGGAATGCATGCGGGAGCGCCCGCTATGGTGGCGGTAACATTACTGCTGTTCATGGGCGCCGCCGGCAAATCGGCGCAGATACCGCTGTATATCTGGCTGCCCGACGCTATGGCCGGTCCCACTCCGGTCAGCGCCTTGATACACGCCGCCACTATGGTGACCGCCGGAGTGTACATGGTCGCCCGCGTTAATATTCTATACGCTTTAGCTCCGGTTTCGCTCTATATTGTGGCGATCGTGGGAGGTTTAACCGCACTGTTCGCCGCCACCATCGGCACATCCCAGTTCGATATCAAGAAAGTGCTGGCGTATTCCACTGTAAGTCAGCTCGGCTATATGTTCTTAGGATTGGGTGTGGGAGCGTTCGCCGCCGGGATATTCCACCTCATGACCCATGCATTCTTCAAAGCGCTGCTCTTCCTTGGTTCCGGGTCGATTATCCACGCTATGCACGCCCATTATCATCATACCGGCGGACACGACGACCCGCAGGATATGCGGAACATGGGGGGATTGAAGAAGAAGATGCCGCTGACATTCTGGACATTCATCCTCGCCACTTTAGCCATCGCGGGAATCCCCGGTTTCTCCGGATTCTTTTCCAAAGATGAAATATTATGGAAAACTTTCGCCTCCGGGCATATATGGTTATGGGTGATCGGATTCTTCACCGCCGGTTTAACCGCCTTCTATATGTTCAGATTAGTCTATATGACCTTTTTCGGAGAATTCCGGGGCGGGAAAAGCGATGAGCATGTGCATGAATCGCCCGGGGTGATGACCATCCCCTTGATGATATTAGCGGTATTGTCGGTCATCGGCGGATATGTGGGGATACCGCATATATTGGGCGGACACAATCAGTTTGAAAATTTCTTAGCCCCCGTATTTGAGGATGCCGAACATATATTAGCGCATCACGGCCCTTATGCCGATTCCACCGAAATGACATTGATGATACTCAGCGTGATCGCCGCTATAGTCGGAATATATATCGCATTCCTATTCTACCGTAAAAATCCCAGTCTTCCTAAGAAGGTGGTCTCCAGTATTAAGGGATATCATAATTTAGTGTATAATAAGTATTTTGTCGACGAAATATACAGAGCAATTGTGATTGTGCCCTTGATCAAGACATCTGAGTTTCTGTGGAAGTTCTTCGACACAAAAGTTGTGGATGGTTCGGTCAACGGAGTGGCGGCGGTATTCAAAGCGTTCAGTTCGGAATTGCGGAAGATTCAAACCGGCTTAGTGCAGAATTACGCTTTGATGATGACCATTGGGATTGTGATTATTCTGGGATATTTGTTGTTGAAGTAATTCCGCATACGCTTTCGACGCATTTTAAGTGGTGTCGACTCTCTGCAGTCGACACCAGTATTAAAAGATTTCTAAATATTTCTGAAGAAATGGATCATGGGCAGAAGATTAAGAACACTAATCACAGGTCCAACTTTATTTTTTGTCACTTTATCTACTATAGGAAGAAAGGATGTCTTCACTGATACGAAAAAGCTTGATTTAGCCGAAAGCTCACTTTTCGAAGTTGTTCAAAACAAAAATTGCCATCTTATGGCTTATGTCATCATGCCTAATCATATTCACTTGTTAATGGGTGTAAAAAATGGCGGCAAAGAACTGTCAAGGTTCATCTTTTCATTGAAAGGATTGATTAGGAAGCGGCTATCTGGTAATAAAGACTTCTGGAATGAGAGGTTTGATGACCTGGTCATTAGATCCGAAGAGCAATTTCTAATAAAGCTGAATTATATTCACAACAATCCTGTTAAAAGAGGATTATCTGCTTCGCCAGAGGATTGGAGATATTCCAGTTTCAAATTTTGGAATAATGAGATTAATCATCCGATTCTGAAAAAAGATTTAAGTTTTTATTCATAAAAGAAAAAGTGTCGACTGCGGAGAGTCGACACCACAATGAGATAAAGGATGAAGAATATGAGACAAGTTGTTATCTATCCCGGCGAAGACGGATATTGGGTGGTGGAATGCCCCAGTCTTCCCGGCTGTGTCAGTCAAGGGAAGACCAAAGAAGAAGCGATTACTAATATCAAAGAAGCGATTGAGTTGTATATTGAAACTTTAAAGGAAGACCAGCTGCCGGTCCCGAAAGAACAATTTGATACTATGGTAGTTGCTGTTTGAGCAAATTACCCAGAATATCCGGGCAGAAGTGCATCAACGCTTTGATTAAAATGGGATTTTATATCAAAAGAACAAAGGGTAGTCATGTAATCCTTGGTAAGCTTAACTCCAACCTTCGAGTAGTTATTCCCAATCATAAAGAGTTGGATAGAGGGACTCTGCATTCAATATTAAAACAAGCAGAAATTAGCGCTGAGAATTTTCTGAAGAATCTGTAGAACTTATATGCCCGATTGCTTCAAGGCTTTCAACCTTTTACAATGATAAGTTTGGTCACATTTATAGTTGTGAAACTGACTGCTCAATTCGCCACCGTCAGAAAAATAACTTGCATCATGTAACTTATATATAATAAATTTAAATGGATAATATCCTTACACTTACAATATTCATCCCGCTGGCCGGGGCGGTCATATTATTGTTCCTCCCCCGCAGCGCGCAAAGCGCGATAAAGATTACAGCCTTAATCGCCGCCCTCGCCGCTTTCGCCGTTTCCATTCCGCTGTTTTTCCTGTTCGATGTGTCGAATCCGGATATGCAGTTTGTGGAAAGGCACGAGTGGATTCCCAGTATCGGCGTCTATTATCAGGTGGGAATCGACGGCATCAGCCTGTTTTTAGTGCTTTTGACCACTTTTCTATCCTTGCTGTGCATTTACGGCTCCTTCGGAGTGGTCAAAGAGAAACTCAAAGCCTATATGTTCTGTTTCCTCTTCCTGGAAATGGGAATGTTAGGTGTATTCTGCGCCCTCGATCTGTTCCTGTTCTATGTTTTCTGGGAATCGATGCTGATACCGATGTATTTCATCATCGGCGTCTGGGGCGGTCCCCGCAGGATTTACGCCGCTCTGAAATTCTTCATCTACACTATGGTGGGATCGGTGCTGATGCTGGCGGCGATAATTTATCTCTACCTGCACAGCGGCGATATCACTGGCGTAGCTCGCACTTTCGACCTTTTCGTCATCATGGCTAACGCCCCTCAGACTTTCGCATTACAGGCTCAGATGTGGCTGTTCGCCGCCTTCGCTTTAGCCTTCGCCATCAAAGTGCCGATGTTCCCCTTCCACACCTGGCTTCCCGACGCCCATGTTGAAGCCCCCGCTGCCGGTTCGGTCATACTGGCGGGAGTGCTGCTGAAAATGGGGACTTATGGCTTTTTGCGGTTCTGTATCCCCCTCTTCCCGGCGGCGGCTAAGGAATTCGTGCCCTTAATATCAGTGTTAGCCATCATCGGCATCATATACGGCGCTTTAGTTTCGATGGTTCAGACGGATTTGAAGAAGTTAGTGGCGTATTCGTCGGTATCGCATTTGGGATTCGTCATGCTGGGATTATTCGCCTTTACTACTCAAGCAGTGGTCGGCGGAGTGGTGCAGATGATCAATCATGGATTATCCACCGGGGCGCTGTTCTTCCTGGTGGGAGTGATATATGAACGGCGGCACACCCGCGAAATCAAAGCTTACGGCGGATTAGCGAAACAAATGCCCAAATATGCGGCGGTGTTCATGATTGTGACGCTTTCGTCTTTAGGATTACCCGGTCTCAACGGTTTCATCGGCGAATTCCTAATATTGTTAGGCACTTTCCAGGTCAATCAGGCTTACGCTATCTTCGCCGCCTCCGGCGTCATTTTAACAGCTGTTTATCTGTTATGGATGTACCGCAGGGTTATGTTTGGGCCTTTGGATAAAGAAGAGAACAAAAACCTGAAGGATTTGAACCTGCGGGAATGGCTGGTATTCATGCCTTTATTGATTTGTATTGTGTGGATTGGAGTTTATCCTTATCCTATCCTCATAAGGATAACCCCGGCGGTGGAAAAAGTGTTGATGATTTTGAAGTGAGAAAGTGTGAAAGAATATTCACAGCGGATTAAGCGAATTAAGCGGATAAAAATATCGTCATCTGTCACTCGTCACTCGTCTTTGCTTCTCGACATTGGAGTTTCGGATTTCGGATTTGAATTTTAACTCTTAACTCTTAACTCTTAACTCTTAACTCTTAACTCTTAACTCTTAACTATTTATGATTGCCATACCGCAAATTGACTACAGCCTGTTACTGCCGCACATATTATTAGCGGCGGCGGCGATATTGGTCATACTGTTCGATTTACTGCTTCCAATAGACAAAAAGAGCTTGAATCAGCCGGTATCTTTGATTTTACTGGTGTTAGCCTGGTTCTTTTCGGTGCGGGCGTTAATACCCAATCCGGGGACCAGCGCTATGCTGCATGGCGATGGATTCAGCGTCTTTTTCTTCTCGGTGTTCATCATCGCCGCCATATTAGTAATACTCACGGCGGACGCTTATTTGAAGCGTAATAATATGAACACGGGGGAATTCTATGCTTTAGTGATATTCGCGGCGGCGGGGGCTTCGTTGATGGCGGCGGCGGCGGATTTGATCGTGCTCTTTTTAGGTCTGGAAGTCATGTCGATTTCATTATATGTGCTGGCGGGATTTCACCGCGAACGGCTCAAATCCAACGAAGCGGCTTTGAAATATTTCCTGTTAGGCGCATTTTTCAGCGGCTTCCTGCTGTATGGAATCGTGTTACTTTACAGCGTTGCCGGGACTACCAATATCTCAGCTCTGCTGGACTATTCCGCTTCTCCCTCTGTGCCTATGCTGATAGGCGCGGCTTTAGTGCTGATAGCTTTCGGTTTCAAGGCTTCCTTAGTGCCCTTGCACTTCTGGTCGCCCGATGTATATGACGGAGCGCCCACACCGGTATCCGCTTTCATGGCTACCGCGGCGAAAGCTGCGGCTTTCGCCGCTATGCTAAGAGTATTTTATTATCTCCTGCCCGATCTGGGGATTAACCTCAGTTCCGCGCTTTGGGTCATAGCGGTTTTATCGATGACCGCCGGAAATGTGATCGCATTGATGCAGTCCAATATTAAGCGGATGCTGGCTTATTCCTCTATCGCCCACGCCGGCTACCTGCTGACCGGTTTCCTCGCTTTAAATGAAGCGGGCGTTGCCGGGATTATGTTCTACCTGTTCGCCTACACTCTGATGAATATCGGCGCTTTCACCATAGCGTCGGTCATCAATGTGCGGGGTAAAGGCGATTATCAGATTAGCGATTTCGCCGGCGCCGGAACTAAAAATCCCTTCTTGGCGGTTATGATGGCGGTATTCCTTTTCTCGTTAGCAGGTATTCCGCCCACCGCAGGATTCTTCGGTAAATTCTATCTCTTCAGCGCCGCCTTAGATGCAGGCTACATTTATTTAGTAGTAATTGCGGTCTTGAACAGCGCATTGTCAGTGTTCTATTACCTGCGTGTATTAGTGATAATGTTCATGCAGGCGGATGAGGAATTACCGGCGGTGAAATGGAGTCCGACAATCTCTTTAGCGCTGATTCTATGCGCTTTAGGAATACTCAATTTTGGTATTTTCCCGGGATCACTGCTCAGATTCATCGGTCAAGCGGGATTATAAAAAAAGTCAAAAGTCAAAAGTCAAAAGTCAAAAGTCAAAAGTCAAAAGTACTGTTTTTTTAGGTTATATTACATCCCTAATGTCATTGCGAAAGGCTGAAGTCCGCCGTATAGCGGACTGAAGCCTTGCGGCAATCTCTATTAAAAATCGGACCAATGTCAAATACCAATACAGTTAAGATCTAAGAGTTAAAAAATTTTTGGCTCTTCGCTGTTTTGTGTGGGTAATAGGATTTTCATATAATAGCCCATTGTTAATAATCAACATACCCAATCCTGTCATACCCGCGAAAGCGGGTATCCAGCAATTGAACGCAATAAAAGACTGGATTCCCGCTTGCGCGAGAATGACAAATGCGGGATTTTTTTACCAAAAAGACGATGCTGTCTCTATTATAAGATTTTTACCCACACGATATAGCGAAGACCCAAATTTTTTTGTGATGAACAGTGAATGGTGAACAGGCGAGGGGATGAGCGTCGCTTACAGCCACGCTGGTTATGAATTTCAAGCACGGTTTCATTCCGTGCTCTTTTATTGATTATATCCGGGATTTCCATGGAAGCGAGGAAGAAAATCCTCATTGTCGATGATGAATTCGCCATGCGGCATATATTAAAGGGCATCCTGCAGCAGCTCGGCAGATTCAGTTTCTTCGAAGCCAGCAACGGGATGCAGGCTATCGATATTATGCTGGCGGAAAAACCCGACTTAGTGTTCCTCGATATAATAATGCCGGTGCTGTCAGGGATTGATACATTGAAGCAGAAATTCCGGCGGAATGAGATTAAAGATATTCCGGTAATCATATGCACTGCCGAAGGAAGCTACAAGAGAGTCGGTGAAATTCTGAAACTGGGAGTGGTGGATTATATTCTCAAACCCTTCATGCTGGAAACTGTTCAGCTAAAAGCCCGCAAATGGCTGTTTGACGAAGATGATATCTAAATTGAGAACGATTTTATAATTTATGTGTCTCCAACATCTCTTCTATGCTCCGCACGATGGGGACTATTTTATCCCGCCTTCCTCACCTCAATCATCTCAATTTAGCGTTATTTATAATGTTATTTCCATTAAATGGAAGCTATTGTCGCGTCAACTATCAAGTGTCGGATAGAGTTTTGAGTTATGTAAAGAAATACAACATATGTGACTGTTTAGCGTTATGGTTCGACCCCTTCAGGGTCGATTATCGTGGCATTCTTTTCCGTAGGTTTCACCTACGGCTATTCATATTCATCCCTTTCAGGGATGTTTGAAATCCGATTATATGGTCGAGTTTGTTTTCCCTGAAAGGGAAATACCTGAATAGCCGTGGGCGTTAGCCCACGGAAATAATTACCAAATATAACCGACCCTGAAGGGGTCGAACATTTCCGAAATGCTAAACAATTACCAAC
>JADHWD010000150.1 GCA_016783645.1 bacterium | reverse complement strand
CATCCAGCCGATAGTACGGTTGATTATATATTTATATGGAAGGGTCTTATCCCCGGCTTTCATATGCGCCCGGATCAAATTATAGACTGTCAATATCAGCAGTCTCAATAATCCCAATACCATGACCGCAAAACTGAGGCGGAAAAGGGGACCTTTCGCGAAATTGAGTAATGCTTCCAAGATTAGTTACCTGATTATATTTTTAAAGTTCACAAGTTTGCAAGTTGACAAGTTACAAGCAGCAAGTTACAAGTTATAATGAGCGATTTTATGCGTTCCCACGCAGGAGCGTGGGAACGAGTGGGAGAATGGTAGGTCGGGGGCTTGTCCCCCGACAAATTGTGCGGGGGGATAAACCCCCCGCCTACCATTTATGGAGTCGGGATTGATACAATCCCGACATATTTTCATGCTTCGGGGCGCCGACTGGCCGGCATGAGGGTTTATTTTAATATAATCGCTTTATAGAGCAAATCATGCAGACCCACGATTTCGCAGTCGATACCTTGGTCTTCCATTAATTCGCGTAACTGTTTTTTACAGTTGGCGCAGGGGGCTACGCAGTATTTAGCGCCGGTTTCGCGGATGATTTCCGCTTTGTATTTGCCGCCGATAGTTGTGCGGTAAGGGCGGATTTCATCGATAGAAACGGTGCCGCCGCCGCCGCCGCAGCATACACCGTCCATACCGTTCGGCTTCATATCTACAAAGTTCTTGCAGAAAGCTTTGAGAATCTCCCGCGGCTGGTCGATTATCCAGCCTTTACGGGCGATGTTGCAGGGGTCGTGATAAGTGACCACTTCTGTAACAATATTGGGATCGAGTTTAATTCTACCTTCCCGTAAAGCCTGCAGGGTGTACTCCATGATATTCAAGACCGGAGGGGCGTCTTTGCCTCCGCAAAAAGTGGGAATGAAATCTTTAGCTGAACGGGAAGCGTGTCCGCATTCGCCTATCAGTACGATCTTGCCCTTTAACCGCCGGGTTTCTTTCACAACTTCTCTAACAATTTTTTGCAGATGCCAGTCGCTCATGAACAGGCCGTAATTGATGCCGTCATGGAATTTAGTACCAATTGTCCAATTATCGCCGGTGGCGTAAAATACTGCGGCGTTGCCCATGAGAGTCTCAGCTTCCATCAAAAAATCGCTGACGGCAGGGAAGAACACATAATCCGCTCCTTCCACATCGAGCGGGAATTTTATTGGCACACCTTTTTCTTCTTCCATATCTTCTTCAAGAAATTCTAAAGTGTCCTTAAGGGCGGGTAGAGGTATAGCGGATGTATTTTTAGTCTTTCCTTCCAGCTGTTCGCGGGTGGATACCACTAAGGCGCGGGGAGAGATGTCCATTTCGCTGAGGATGTATCTTCCCAAGTGAGTGATTAATCCGTGGTCGATACCGGAAGGGCATTCGTTACTGCATCGGCGGCAGGCGGTGCAGTTCCAGAATGATTCCGCCATCTCTTGTATGTCTTCATCGGTGAGGTAACCATTTCCGGTTATTCTGCCTTTCAACAATCCGCCGGGGGTAAAATGCCGGCGGTACACCCGCAATAGTAATTCTGAACGGTAACAGGGTATATCTTTAGAATCGCCGGTGGCGAGGTAAATCTGGCAGCGGGTGGTGCATCTGGAACATTTAGCGGTGACCCGGATATAATGGTCGAGCGCGAACCGGTAATTGGAATGCCGCAAAACCGCCGCCATGACTTCCAAGAAGCGGCGGGGACGGTCTTCCGTCACAGGATGTTCGATATGATATCTTACCGAAAGTTTCTGTTTCTCCATCACTTCCGGCTTTTTTGGGGATTTAAAAGCTTTCTGTTTCGCTTCCTCATCGATTAATATATTATTCATTTACTAATCTCCGGTGTTATCCTGAAAGCCTTTTCATGACCTTTGACCGGTTTTTTCAGGATAGGTATATATTTTAACGCATATTCTTTATTATAATGATGTTCTTTAAATTCCGCCGGGTCCAGTAGTTCGATATTGTATTTTTCACATAGTTTTTCCAGTTCGGGAAAGGCGGCGTGGACATATATCTTCGAATCGTAATTTGTTCCGGCGGCATTATAAAATTCGCGGATTTCGTTCTCCATCATGTAGGTATGTCCTCCGCAGCAGACGGCTGCTTTCACGGATTTTCCGCAAAGGGGACATATTATTTCAGCGACGATATCCATAGGAAATGTTTCGGCGCTCCCTATTTTTATCTCATAGCCGTTTTCCCGGAATAGTTTCGCAGTCCAAGCGGCGAGGTCAACAGGATTGATAGTCCTTTTCGGAGGCGCTAAATCGGTTTCCCGTTCTTTGACGGAAAGCGTTCCGGCTAAAAATGAATGAATAGCTTCGTTCACCCTGCCAGATACATGATCAAGCACCATCCTGCCTTCCGATTTTATAATATCTTTATAGAAAGAGCTGATTCCGCTGCAGATAAGGCAGTCTATCTTCTCTTGCCTCAATAATCGGACACGCTCCATAGGTGAATCCGTATGGCAGACAAAAACATTAGATGATATGACCTCCTGCTCCTGCGCCAGATAGATAGTGAAATGAGTGGCGGCTTCAAAGCAGGGAGCCAATTCCTGACCGAATCTGGGAATAGCGATTTTCATCATAGACCTCGCAGGCCAGCTCAAATACTGAATACTGAATTCTGAATTAGGAAAATCAGGTTTATAAACTTTAAGATAAATCGGAAATTTATTTCACGATTAACTGAATAGAAGCGCTGATCTTTTTAGCCTTATTAATTCAAGAATTTAACAGGGATGAACAGGATAAACAGGATAAGTCTTGTATTTTTAAAATCTTATAGTTTAAATTTTCAGATTTTGATTTTGAATTTTAAATCCTGTGAATCCTGAATATCCGTAGTTAATTTATGAATAATTCAGGTTAGTGAATGAAGTTATACAAATCAAACACTTTTAGTTCATTTTAATTATTTTCGATATTCCTTGTTCGATATTCTAAATTGTTCTTAAAGCAGGTATATATACATAAACCGCGCCAGTTTGCGAAATAAATCACAAATAGTTAATAATTAAGATATAACATGAGGAAATAATAGGGAAGATGTTGCAATATTTGCAACTTATATGATGCGTATGTTGCGTATCGCTATATATGCAACATTTGATGGGGATTATTTGAAAGGTGAACCCGAACACTCCGCATGCGTCTATTTTCTCACTTATCCAAGTTCAATATTAATCAGCTAACTTACTGATTTTATAATTATATAAGAAAATATTTCAAATCTTATTGAGTGCTTCATAAAAAAAATCCCCGCTTTCAGCAGGGATTTTTTATAGGATATTTCAAATTATTTATTTCATAGTGAACACATACCAAATATCGATCGTGGGGTTGAATTCATAATCAATCAGATATTCTCCGCCTATTGAGAAAGCCACTTTAGGTCTGATGAACAGACCACTTATGGGTTTGTAAACACCGCCTAATACTAAATAATTCCTTGACTTTTCAATATCGGCAATTTCTGTTCCTAAAGGAACATCCTCATTGGGCCATTTCTTATAGTATATATAAGTACAGAATCCCATGATTTTTTTAGTGAAATTTCTATCCAATTTTACAATTAGTTTCAGTTCATCACCTATGTCTGTTTCATTAAAATTTTTTTGATTGAACCAGTAGTTCAACTTTAGATGTCCTCTGAAGTTATACATCCATGCAGTGGAAAAAATTCCGCCGAGCGCAAAATCGGTGGAACCGTCTCCGCAGTAGCAGAATTTATGGTCACCAATTTTTGATCCGGTAGGAAGACGAAGCGTAGTCGTTATCGTTAATCCATGTTTCTTCGGAGTCCAGGGGAGAACGCTTAACCGCGTTTTTATCCAGATATCGCCGATACCTTGTTCGTCAGTGTCAACTGAGTTGCTTTTCATCTCTTTAAAATAATATGGGATGTGAATCATCATCTCCATTCTGTCGGTTACTGCATAACCAAACATGGTCTGAAAACCCCAATTCAATTGGTCACTGGGATTATCCTTCCATTCACCATCAATATATTTCTTGGTGAAATCCATATAATACCACTGCGCCATAGCAATAAATGAACCCTGCTTCATAGTTTTGGCGCTGCGCCACAGCACTTGCGCGCTGGCGGGCATGACTGCTGCCGTTATGATCACGGCGATCAGCATTAACACTGCTAATTTTTTCATTCTGTTCTCCTTAATGAGTTAGTGTATTATAACAAACGACATTTTAAATTGTCAGTTACTGAATTTAATAATGAAAATAATCCCCCTTAGTCCCCATAAGCGCTTAAATAATATAAGAATCATTGATGTAGGGGCGCGGTTTCCGCGCCCATAGATATAGGCATAAATCAGGGCGGGGAAACCCCGCCCCTATAAATGTGGAATTACCTGTAGGGGCGGACGCCTTCCGCCCGCATCGAAATTTGATTATGTGTCCTGCTAAGGGCGAAGCATTTTGGGAAGATTGTGGAAATGCGCAGATATTGGTAAATTGCTTCGCCCCTACTTTATTGAAAGTCATTCCCGCAAGTCCGCATACAGCGGACGCGCCGGGAATCGCTTTGGATTACGGAGCCGATTCCGGACAAGCCGGAATGACGAATATGGGTACGGTTTTTGATAAAGCTATAATGATACAAATTCTGATATTTATCCAACTTTTAACTTTTAATTTTTAACTTCCAGCTTGTCTGGGTTAAGCTGCTTTTTCTAAAAAGTTTCTGATTTTCAGATGTAAATTGGTGAATTCTTCCGAAAGCCGGTTACGAGGGCGGGGAATGGAGATAGTTATATCTTCGACTAAGCGTCCGGGTTCGGAAGCCATGATGAAAATTTTTCCCGCCAGATAAACCGCCTCATCGATATTGTGAGTGACGAAAATAATCGTCTTCTTCTTTTTCCGCCATATTTCTAACAGCGTATCCTGCAGGCGGTGCCGGGTGCGTTCATCGAGGGCGCCGAAGGGTTCATCCATCAAAAGAATTTTGGCGTCATAAGCCAGGGCTCTTGCGATCGCCGCCCGCTGCTGCATACCGCCGGATAACTCATAGGGTTTAGCATTCTCCACACCTGCCAGACCGACTAACTCCAAATATTCTTCAGCCATTTTAATTCTTGATCTTCGGGGGATACCCCGCATCTCTAATGGGAAGGCTGTGTTTTCGATAACATTCAGCCAGGGAAATAGGGAATACTGCTGGAACACTAAAGTGCATAAAGGGGATGATGCGCCTGTTTGATTATCTTGAATCGCAATTTCTCCCGCTGAGGCGGTTTCTAATCCCGCAATGATGCGGAGCAGGGTTGTTTTACCGCAGCCAGTGGGACCTATCAAGGAGATGAACTCGCCGTCTTCCACCTCAATATTGACATCCTCCAGCGCAGACACTTCCCTGCCCTGCGGAGTTGAAAATATCTTACCGATGTTATTTAGTTTCAACAAAGGCGGCATCATCTCTCCAGAGCAGTCCAGCCGGATATGCGGTTGGAAACTAATTGAAGCCCTCTGTTTAATAACAGTCCCATCAGACCGATCATCACCATCGAAGCTACCAAGATGTCCATTTCCGCCAGTTCATAAGAATACATGATTAGATATCCGATACCGGAATCGGAACCCGGCAGCATTTCCGCCGCAATTATCACCATCCAGCTTATCCCCAGCCCGATTCTGATACCGGTCAAAATAGCGGGGAGAGCGGCTGGCAAAATCACTCTCCGGAACATTTTTACTTTAGAAGCGCCCAGCATCTTCGCCGTTTCCAGCCAGATCTCCCGCACATTAGACACGCCGTGAACGGTGTTCAGCAATATTGGGAAGAGCCCGCCCCAGAAGATGATGAACAACATCCCAACTTGAACACTATCCAAGATAGTATCGGTGTATCTCACTCCGAACAACTGCGGGACGCGGGTAGTCTTGAACATCGCCATAGCGAATGGAATCCAAGCTATGGGACAGAGAGGTCTGAAAAGCTCCACCAATGGATTCACCAGCCGGTTGATAGTCTTGGAAACGCCCATCGCTAATCCTACTGGAACGCAGATAATCACGGCGATAGCGAATCCCGCCAATACTCTAACAAGCGATACAATGGTATTCCAAGCTAACGAACCGGTTCCGATCAATTCGCTGAAAGGATTGACGAGGATGGCGATAACCGCGGTCAATCTCGGCACCAGCGCCGGATTATCCAAGATTACTGCGATAACCTCCCATACTATTAAAAAGGCGATGGGGAGGATGAAGCTTTGCGCGGTCGTGAAAACTTTCCCCATTATCGAATTGGCGCTATCAATCCCTGCAGCGCCTCTTCTCAACATTCCGGCGGGCTTGTTCGATAATTGAGAGGTCGAGCAGGAGTTCATGGATTTCCTCGTTAGTTTTTCCCTTCAACTGTTCTTTAATATCTCCCAGTTCATCCATCGTATGCGCCCAGGTATAAATACCCTGCAGCCATTTTTCATCGGGATTAGTGGAATAGCCGGAAGTGGGGATGGATTTGCTTTCCACTTCGATCGATGTGCCGATCCATTGTGAGGCGGAATTTATGGCGATTTGCTGATCCTCATTCATATAGTTAGTTGCGATTACGATCAATTCCAGGAACTTGGTGACTATTTCACGCTTTTCGGAGATGACTTTATCCATTGCGGCGATCATACAACATGGATGGTCTTTCCATAATCCGGGCGGCAGGTCATCGAGGTCGGCGATGCACTTCCCAATCGCTTTCTCTTCAGCGATAGCGCAGTAGGAATTATTACAGACATAGGCGTTGATGATGCCGTTTTCCAAAGCGGGATTGAGATGAGCGGCGCCTTTAAGATTCATGAGTAATATCCCAGCGCTGCGGTCTGCTGCGTCTTCAGTGTATTTTATTCCCACTTCGTCTAAAGCTGCCTGGAAAATAAGCAAAGCTATCGCTTTCGGCGCTTTGAAGCCCACCTTCAAAGGCTCTTTACTGGTTTTCACATATTTCACGAAAGATTCCCAGCTGTCAACCGGCATATCTTTTCCTACTACCAGCATATCGCCTTTGTTATGCAAAGGCGATATGATCTTCATAGGGCGGCCCTTATCGACATGGAAGGCGACCGCCGCCACTCCTCCGAAGCCGACATCGAACATGCCTTGATCCATAGCGGTGGGCATCTTGGAACCGCCGCCCGCTAAATAGAGCTCAACTTCACAAATCAGCTTTTTACCGTCGTAAAGTTCATAAAGCTTTTTGGGGCGGATTTCTTTAAGATACAAACCGAACTCATTTCTAAACTTCTCACCGTTAAGGGCGGCCACATACAGCGCGGTGTGATGGTCATGTCCCACATGTCCCACTTTCAACACCGGGATTTCAAGCGTTTTTTTGGCGCAGCCGGGAAAAATTAGCAGTGGGATAGCGATGGCGGTACATACCACCGCCAAAACTAACAAGCGGCCTTTCATAATGACTCCGATTAATTAAATGATGATGATGGAATTAAATCTATATCTTGAAAATAGATTAGAGTTGCGAGCTGCGAGTTAATGTTTCAAGCGTTGTCGGACAGACTGGCGAGACTTGAGTCTTTGACGCGCAATTCGAAACTCACAGCTCGAATCTTTTTTCAGGATAAGATTATAATGTGATTATGACGGTGAAAACACCGGAAGGAGAAGAGGATGGGAAAAAGTATTAATACATATCACCGTTTAGAACAGGTGATTTTTTCTGTCAATCCCTTCAGATGCATTCTAACCGTCATCATATTTTCTAACCAGCTACACTGGGACGGCTGAAAGCGTCATGTGGATTTCAGGAGATATAATTCCATGTTATCTTTTTATGTAAATTTTGGAACTTGTATTAATAATATAAATTTTTTTATTATAATACAAATTATTGTCAATATTATTGTTGAAAATAATGAAAATAATTGAGGCTCATCCGGATAATGAGTAGTTCTGCATGTGCAGGTGGTATAATCTCAGTTTGAAATAAGCCATGTCCCTGAAGCCATAAACTTGTCTTTTCAAGGTTTTGGTGGTGTCGGCTAATCGTTGATATGGCTTCTCAATTTGAAAGTAATCCCCATAATACCGTCATTCCGGCTTGTCCGGAATCGATTCCCGACGCGCTTCGCTTGCGGGAATGACGAGGGTTGGGATAGTCACAATTATA
>JADHWD010000149.1 GCA_016783645.1 bacterium | reverse complement strand
AACCGTTTCGTTTAATTTATACCGTAGGTTTCACCTACGGCTATTCACATGCGACCCTTTCAGGGTCGAATACTAAGACATATGTTCATGTAAAAATTGGTCTCTAAAGAACAATTATTATTGTCGTTTATTATAATTAAAAATGCTTCGCCCCTACATCATGTGATTTTTGTCTTAATTAAGCGCTTATGGGGGTTTATCCCCCCGCACAATTTGTCGGGGGACAAGCCCCCGACCTACTTAATAGTTACATTTTAATGATAGATTTGCTTGCGAAACCCCGATTCCGTCCGTACCGGTGTGATAATATATCCTGCTATCCACCTTTTACTGTTCACTGTTTACCGTTCACCGACAACTCCCCTTCTCCCTTTGCTTTTTTCCCCTAATTTGATTATCTTTAAAGTTCAGTCGATTTGCGTCGGTTTGTAACGATTGACTTGGTTTTAGCTGCGCAATTTATTTAAGCCTATATAAACATTTTTAATGATAATAGAAATATCATGAATTCAGATTTAATCCAAAACACCGCCGGGCGGCTCGTCCCTAAATATATCAACGGCGAAGAACATATCCCCTTCCAAGGTGTGGGCAAATACAGACCCAAAGGCAGAAAAGCCGCTCCGCCTATAGCCTCCTGCGCAGATTATCCTGAAGACGGGAATAAAGTGGCGGCAGATTTGAAGACCGCGCTGAAAAAATGCGGTATCAAAGACGGTATGACTATCTCCACACATCACCATTTCCGCAACGGCGATTTGGTCGCCAATCAGATATTCGACGCGGCGGCGGAATTGGGGGTGAAAGATTTACGATGGTTTCCTTCTGCCTCCTTCCCCTGCCATGCGCCCAATATCAAGCACCTGGACAGCGGAGTCATACACCATATCGAAGGCTCGATGAATGGGCCTTTAGGCGATTACTGTTCCTCTGGTAAGATGCGCGGAACTGCGGTTCTGCGTTCTCACGGCGGGCGTTATCAGGCGGTGCAGGACGGTGAAGTGCATATCGACATCGCGGTCATCGCCGCCCCGACGGCTGACCCATTCGGCAACGCCACCGGGGACCGAGGTCCTTCAGCCTGCGGTCTATTAGGATTCGCCCTCGCCGATTCGCAGTACGCCGATAGGGTGATTATAGTGACCGATAATCTCATCCCCTTCCCCTGCCTCCCCTGGCAGATTCACGGCAATTATGTCGATTATGTGGTGGTGATGGGCAAAATCGGGGAGCCGGCGAAGATAGTGTCCGGCACCACTGAAATCACCAAGTCTCCCGACCGGCTGTTGATCGCCGAATACGCCGCGAAGTTTGTGGCGGAAGCGGGGATAATGCGCGACGGTTTCAGTTTCCAAGCCGGCGCCGGCGGCACTTCCTTGTCTTTCGCTATCTTCCTCGCCGATATGATGAAGGGAAAGGGAATCAAAGCCAGATATCTCCGCGGCGGTTCTACCCAATACTTAGTGAAAATGCTGGAAGAGGGATTGACCGATTATATCCTCGACGGGCAGACTTTCGACCTGGAAGGTGTCCGTTCCATGCGGGAAAATATCAATCATGTCAACACTTCCCCCTTCACCAGCTATAACTATCACGGCAAGGGGAATTTCGCTTCCATAGTGGATGTGGTGGTGTTAGGCGCAACCGAGGTGGATGTGAATTTCAACGCCAATGTGGTGACTCATTCCGACGGCAGATTATTGCACGGTATCGGCGGCTGGCAGAATTGCCTGTTATCTAAATGCACCATCCTGCCCATCCCCTGTTTCCGCGACCGCATACCGGTGATTGTGGAAAAGGTGACGACACTATGCGGGCCCGGCGAATTGATCGATGTGGTGGTATCCGAACGGGGGATCGCTATTAATCCGCTGAGGCAGGATTTGATCGACAAGATGAAGGGTTCGTCTTTGCCTATTGTAAATATCCGTGATTTGAAGGCGGAAGTCGAAGATCTCTGCGGGGGACCCCCCGCCCCGCCTAAAACCGGTGATAAGATTGTCGCCGCTATCAAGTGGGTGGACGGCACCGTCATCGACTGCGTGAAAAGCGTGGAGTGAATAATTAACAAGGATACACAGGATAAAAAAAAGTAAAAAGGCAAAAGTAAAAAGGTAAAACAGACTTTGGGCAGCCCGGTTTCTCCGAAACTGGGAAGGTGGGTTCAGAATACACCCTGCAATTTCTGTGAGCTGTAAGCTGTATGCTATTTTCAAAGTAATTAACAGAGATGAAGGGGATGGAGAGGATAAACATTATTTCCGCAATTAGTATCGATATAGCACAGCTAAATATAGCATGACTATATAGGAGAACAGGTGAAAAACAATTATTTCGATTATCTTTCAATAAAACCGATTACGGGGTCGATTCCTCCGCGTAAACAGGAAGCTAAGAGGCATTATGGGGTGCATCCCTATTTTACCCGCCGCAGTTATAATGTGGTGCAGGAATATATTCGGAATTTTACCAAACCCGGTGATTTGGTAGTCGATCCCTTTGGCGGTTCCGGTGTTACGGCGATTGAAGCATTAGTGCTAAGGCGAAAAGCAATTCATATAGATATAAATCCATTAGCGAATTTTATCACCAAATGTGTGGCGGTGTCTCCGGTGGATTTGGATGCGTTGGAGAAGGGATTTCGTAAAATTGAAAAAGAATGCAAAATATATATCGAACAATTGTACAAATTTTCAGATAAAGAAATCGAATCCCTAAACATAGAGGGATATTATCCCAAAGAGGTAATTCTTCCGAAAAACGCCGATAAACATTATCTTCAGGATATATTTAGTCCCAGACAGCTAAGAGCATTAGCAAAATTGAAATCCATTATAACAGAGATTAATGATGAAATTGTCAGAGAGTTGCTATTTTTTGTTTTTTCTGCGACTATTCAAAAATGTAATCTTACAGTTACACAGACCGAAAGAAATGGTAAAAAAGCCGGGGGGCCTATAAGCTCAATATTGAAGGTAGCTCGATACTGGATGCCGAAAAATCCGGTCGAACTTAATCCTTGGGAGCAGTTTTCCGAAAAATATCGAAAACTGATTATAGCAAAAAAAGAAACAAATTTGGAGATCAATAATTATTTTTCTTCAGAAAATATTAAGATAATTAAAGGTGACGCATATAATTTACACAATATTATAGAAAGCGAAACTGTCGATTATGTTTATACCGATCCGCCTTATGGAGCACACATAAATTACCTTGATTTATCGACTATTTGGAATGCTTGGTTAGGTTTCAAGATTGAAGATAAAGATAGGGAAGCGGAAATTATTGAGGGCGGCGATTTGAAGAAGACTAAAGAGGATTATATTGAAAGGCTTAGTAATAGCATATATGAAATATTCAGAATATTAAAGTTCGAACGATGGTTTTCTTTGGTATTTGCCCATAAAGATCCTCTCTATTGGGATACAATTATTAAAGCTGCTGCTTCCTGCGGATTTGAATATTCCAATACTTCGACAGTTAAGGCCGGTATAGTTTCATATCACAAACATAAAAATCCCCTCACCGTAATTTCCGGCGAATTGGTGATAAATTTTATCAAGAAGCGGAGTCCCCGCGCTTTGGCGGTCACTAAAGTCGGGATTAAGACGGTGGATTTTGTGTTGAATTCCGCGGAGTTGTCGATTGCGCAAAGAGAAAACTATGCCAGCACGGAAGAAATCTATGCTGATTTGATCCCTAAACTGATTGAAACCGGTCTGCTGTCGGATTTGAAAGATAAAATATCGGATATAACGCCGCTGCTGAGCGATAGATTCGATTTTAACTTTAAAATCGGGAAATGGTTCATTCCGCCTAACACCAAATTAGGCGGTTTCATTCCGCTGGATGTCAGGATAAGGTTTTACATCGAATCCTATCTTAATCAATGCGCGCGCAAAGATATTAAAGCGTCGTTGGATATGATCTGGGAAAATGTAATGCCTTTATTGAAAAACGGAGATCAGCCTTCCCGCCAGGAATTGATTTGGGAATTGCATAAAATCGCCGAATCTTATGAAAAACAGTATTACCAGCTGAAAAAAGAAATTCAAAGAGAACTTTTCAAAGAGAAGGAAATTTATAAACAATCGACAAAAAAGGATATCTTACCGGAATGGAATGTGACCGATTACGATCATATAGAACATAATGAAATGATCTATCGTTTAGGTTTGTTAGGAAAAGTATTTAAACTGCAGAATTATATCGGCCTAAATGAAAGAAGCAGGGGTACTGAAACAGAAAGGCTGAACGAATTAAGTCTTAATAAACTTCCCCGGATTAAAGGTTTGACCAAGTATAATAAAAACAAGATCGAACAAATTGATATAATATGGTTCGATTATGCCGGATTTCCCTTATATGCGTTTGAAATTGAAAAGACCACTACTATTACCTCCGCTATTGAACGATTCGCCGAGTTATGTAAAATGATGACCACCATTTTAGGCAAAATGATAATTGTCTGTCCAGCTTCAAGGAAATCGAAAATCGATGCAATTTTCTTAGAATCGGTTTATATGGGTCATCCGCTTTATCTTGAGAATAAGATTAAATATTTATATTTTGAAGATATAGTGGAAATTTATAACAATGTAAGGTCGGATAATATACCTTCGATTGAGACATTTACCGTAGAACTGAGGAAAAGACTTAAAATGCCGGAATGAACTCCAGGGTTTAGGGAAAAACAAAGCTTTTGGATCAGGGCGCAGGGCTCAAGACTCAAAATTCAAGCGCTGGCAGTTCACACCCGCTTTAAGCGTGCAGTATCCGTCGGAATGGCATTTTGACTTGCAGACTTGTAGACTTATTTAATTTGCTCATCTTTGACTTTTTAAGTATAATTTTGTAAATTTTAGATTCGCATATTTTCAGATGGGGCTGTAGCTCAGGTGGGAGAGCGATGCGTTCGCAACGCATAGGCCGGCGGTTCGATCCCGCTCAGCTCCACGGAATTGGTCATTGGTCATTAGTCCAACTTCGTCATTCGATATTCCTTGTTCGATATTCGATATTCTCTTTTGAAAAAGGCTGTGCTAGGCGGGGAGTTAGCGGTGCCCTGAACCCGCAATCCGCTACAGCGGGGCTGAATACCCATAATGAGACTTTATTCCAAGGCGGACGCTCTTGAGGCGCGGATGTTGACAGCCGGGTCCTGTGCGTCGGACGCTGGCAAAACCCCGTCAGAGCCGGAAGGCAGCAGCGGTATGCTGGCCGGACGAGCGCCGCAGGGGCTCCCGGCTTGAGTCTGTCCCTCATCTCGCTGCCGCTGCCGGAAGGGTCGAATATGGGGCACAGCCTTTTTTATTTTAAAGAATATCGAACAAGGACTAAAGAATATCGAACAAGGAACAAGGAATGTCGAATGTCGAAGTATTGTTGAATAATGAAGAAGGAAAGAAGAATATCGAACAAGGACTAAAGAATATCGAATATCGAACAAGGAATGTCGAATGTCGAAGTATTGTTGAATAATGAAGAAGGAAAGAAGAATATCGAACAAGGACTAAAGAATATCGAATATCGAACAAGGAATGTCGAATGTCGAAGTATTTAGAAATAATGAACAAAGAATAATGAATGATATATTGAGAGGATGATGGGAAAGAGATTTGATTTGGAAGATCGATTGATTTCTTTCGCTGTGAATATTTTGAATTTAGCGGAGGAAATGCCGAATACTAATGCCGGCAAATATATTTGCAGTCAAATAATCAGGTCGGGAACTGCTCCCGCACTGCAATATGGTGAAGCTCAAGGCGCTGAATCTCGAAAGGATTTCATTCACAAGATGAAGGTGGCGTTGAAAGAATTGCGGGAAACAATGATAGCGCTGAAAATCATTAATAATAAGCCATTAATTGAAAATACTGATAAAATTGAACCTCTATTGAAAGAATGTAACGAATTGATTTCTATCTTTGTGGCGAGTATCAAAACCGCCCAAAGTAATCTGGAGTAAAATCTCTATTTTTATCATTCTGTATTCTTTATTCAATATTCTTTTCACCTCGACATTCGATATTCCTTGTTCGATATTCGATATTCTTTACTCCTTGTTCGATATTCATATTTGGGTTGGATGTGTCGTATTTAGTGATGGCTCGGAAATACCGCCCCCGCAGTTTCGGCGAGGTTGTAGGACAGCCGCATGTGGTGCATACTTTAGAGAACGCCCTGAGGAAAGGGCGGTTCGCTCATGCGTATATCTTCTCCGGTCCCCGGGGTGTGGGCAAGACCACTATGGCGCGGATATTAGCCCGCGCTTTGAACTGCGTGAATGGTCCCACGCCTTCTCCCTGCGGCGAATGCGGGAACTGCCGGGAGATCATCACCGGCAACTCCCTCGATGTATTGGAAATCGACGCCGCTTCCAATAGGGGCATCGATGAAATCCGCAACCTGCGGGACAATGTCAGATATTCGCCCGCCGGAGGCAAATTCCGGGTATATATTATCGATGAAATCCACATGCTGACCCCGCAGGCGTTCAACGCATTCTTGAAAACCCTGGAAGAACCCCCCGCTCACGCGGTGTTCATCGGCGCCACCACCGAAATCGAACAAGTCCCCCGTACGGTGTTATCCCGCATGCAGCGCTTCAACTTCAGGTTAGTATCCCTGGATGAAATCGCCGGACACTTACAATACCTCGCCGGGCAGGAAAACATCGATATCGAAGAGGAAGCGATAAATATCCTGGCATCCAGAGCCAACGGTTCTCTGCGGGACGGCATTGGCTTATTAGACCAGCTCGCCGCTTACTGCGACGGGAAAATCACCGCTGAAGAAATCCGCTCCGCCCTCGGAGTGATCGATTCCGACCTCTATTTCCGGGCGGCGGAAGCAGTTCGAGGAGACAATTCAGCCGATATTTTCAGATTAGTGGATGATTTATCACAATCAGGGATCGACCCGGCGGAATTCATGCGGGGATTTTCCGCCCATTACCGCGATCTGTTGATGGTGAAAACCGCAGGTTCAAATGAAATCTTGCAAGGCTCCGATCTGTACCGCCAAAAAATGTCCGACTGTGCGGGTAATTTCAGCGATTTGGATTTAGTGAGATTGATGAAGGCTGCATTTGAAGCCTCTCAGGAGTTGAAAAGATCGCAGATACCCATCTTGAATCTGGAACTCCGATTATTGACTATGCAGAAACTGCATGACGCGCCGGAATTGAAAGAGTTGTTGAAACAGATGAAAGATCAGCGGAAGGCTGTTTCTGATTCGGATACCGGTAATACTTACGATAGAGATATTACTAATATCGAATCCTCAAAAAATATTGATATAGCGACTGAAGTTGATACCACCGAAACTAAAAATAAAGATCTGTTTAACAAATCCGCTGAAAAAACCGAAGATAAGCTAATTATGAAGGAATCGTCGGTGAGAATGGAAAAGACTCAAGTTTCAGCCGCAGATGACACAACTTCAGCGGGACTCGACAGAATTAAAAATGTATGGGATAGAGTATGTGAGATGGTTGAAGCGGAGAATAAATTTGTAGGAATCACTTTACGGAACGCATCGCCGACATCGTTGACGGGCAAAAACCTGGAAATTACATTCTATAACGGATTGATCAGCCGGGTCAAATCCGCGATTAACATCGTGATAAAGATTATCAAAGACTTGACCGGGATGACAGTGAATATCAGATGTGTCAAAGGTAAACAGATTCCGGGAAATATCAAGAATGAAATTGTTGACAGCCGATCTATATTATTGAACGCATTGATGGAACAGGAACCTTTATTGAAGGAGATGGTGGAAAGATTAGGATTGGAGCCGGCGTAAATGGTGATTAGGCAATTGGGAATTAACATTACCCGTGTATTAGAGTCTTTGCACTCTGTTGCATATATTTGTATTTTAAAAGATTGTCGCAGAGTGCGGGGACTCTGCGACATATCATAAATATTCACAACGAATTAAACGGATTAAACGAATTCAGATTTAATAGCCCGATTTCTCCGAAACCGGGGATTTTTTCAAACCGCCAGGTTACACCCGAAAACGGGCTTGAAACCTGGCGGGAACAGAGTATTTTTGGTGGGTTAAGAACCCACCCTACTGCTATTTTCAAAGTAAACACTCATGCTCCTGCGGCGCGCCACCAAGCATGAAAATCGGGTTTCAGTCAGGTGGGGACACCTGACTGCACTGTTCTTTGTGGTGTCATGCGTCCCCGCATGACACCAATTTACTGTTATTATTATATAACAGCT
>JADHWD010000148.1 GCA_016783645.1 bacterium | reverse complement strand
ACATATGTCTTAGTATTCGACCCTGAAAGGGTCGCATGTGAATAGCCGTAGGTGAAACCTACGGTATAAATTAAACGAAACGGTTCGACCCTAAAGGGGTCGCACAAATACCTAAAATTATTGTCGCTCATTATAATTAAGCGCTTATGGGGACTAAGGGGGATTATAGTCATTGTAAAACATACTATCGAACAAGCTATAATGTCGTTTATTATAATTAATAAATTACAATTTTAGTTCTCTATATGCGGCGCTGCGATGCCTAACATATATAATGTTGATGATTTTATAATAATCCATCATTTCGTAAAGTTTCTTTCAACTCATCGAAAGTGATTGAAGCTTCATCCCTTCTCTCCGCGATTATCGCTAAGTCGTGAAGATCTTCTATCAATTCTTCATATTCTTCGATGGGAATAACTGCAGCGGTTTTCTTCCCTTCTCTATCAACGATAAATTGAGGATTAATCCTTTCCATATGCACTCCAATTAAGATATCTAAGATCAATAACTACATATAATTATACATTTTTTCTGAATAATAGACACATTTTTTATATTGCTGTAAAAATAATCAGTCCAATTCCTCTTCCGGCATCTTCTCCTTGAATCCTATGCGGTGGAAGGGATTTACGATGCTGGAAGCGATATTAGTGATATGCGAGCTTACCCGCTTCAGATATCGGGCATACATTGCGATTGCGACAGCGTCCCCGGAAGAATATTCCGAGATTTCTTCTCTGATAAGCGAATAAACCATTTTATCACATCTTTGGGTGTTTGCCCGATGCTGCTGCATTAATGAACGGGCGAGATCCACATCCGACTTTTTAAAGGCCTCAATCAAGATTTCAAACCGCTTGATCAGCTTAGTCTCTATATCCTCGAATTCCTCTTTCAACTTTCCGACATCCAGCCTGCGGGGGTGATTGAGGGCTAATTCCACAATATTCTTGCAGTAATCGCCTATCCGTTCGATATCCATCACTATTATGACTAAAACTAATCCGGGATATAAATCCTTAGGCGCGTTCACCGCCAAATGAGTCAACACCTTTCGCCGCACTTCCCGTTCATATTTGTTCACAATTTTGTCTTTATCATAGATGTTCACTCCGATTTCACCCACATCGCTTTTTCGGAGGGAATGAACCGCCTTAGTGAACATTTCATAACATTCCTGCAGCATAATAAGCGATTCGTTGAACGCTTGGCGCAGTAAATCCTCCTTGCGGAATATTTCGATAAATGTCTTGAACATATCTGCTACCTGAGAAGTTGAATGAGTACGATTGGAATTATAAAGAATACTATTAGTATATATGCTAATGGGACGAGTTTGCTTCTGACCGTCTGCGCCGCCAATTTTTTGGCTAATCCGATGGGGATGAATTTGAGGGGCATGAACATTAATATACCGAACATATTGAACAGCATGTGCGCGAACGCCACATTGACCGCCGCCACATTATTGGTGACTAATGAAGCCATTAAAGCGGTGACGGTAGTGCCCACATTCGCCCCTAAAACATAAGGGAAAAGCTGCTCCAGACTCACTAGTCCCGCTCCGGCGAGAGGGACAATAAGCGAAGTAGTCACCGAACTGCTCTGAACTACCGCGGTTAATGCCATGCCAAAGAACATCCCCATTAATGGAGTGCGGAAAATGACCTCATCGAAAAATTTGGAAGCCTTGCGCATGACTAATGATTTCATCACCACCATCAGAAACCGCAATGACAGAATGAGAATCACAAAAGCGAGAGCCAGCATCACCCAGCCGTTATGAAAACATATTATCTCTAACAAATCGCACATAGGATTCACCGCCATCTTCAATGGGCTTTTGAAATGTATTGCACTTGATGTGAAGAATATTGAGCCCATCTTTTGGGCGGAAAATCCCAGAAAGTTGAACATCACCTGCAGGGGTAAGAATACTATAACGGCTAACAGATTGAAAATGTCGTCCACAACAGCGGCCCCGAACGCCCGCTGAAATTCAACCTTGTTATCTATCTGTCCCAATGCAACTAATGTGTTGGTCACGCTGGTGCCGATGTTTGCGCCCATCACGATAGGAATAGCCTGAGTGAGTGTCATGAATCCGCTGCCTACCAGCCCCACAACGATGGAAGTGGTGGTCGAAGAACTTTGCACAATACTGGTGGTTAATATACCAATGAACAATCCTACAGGTGCGCTGGAAGTGCTGGCGATGAATCTCTCAATGAAATCCTTGCCCAGCATTTTTAATCCATCACCCATTAAGGTGATGCTGACTAGAAAGAGATAGAGTAAACTTAACAGAGCCAATATTTTAAGAGCCACTACAGCTTTTGAAGGCGGCGTAGCTGCATAAGAAGGCGGCAGGGTCATCTAACCTCTCTTGTTAGTACATGAGATCTGAAGATAAATATATCGTTTTACATATATAGATCCGTCTTCTTAATAGCGATGTATAGACTGATTTTTTATGTGGAAAAATATAATATTAATTATCATCATAATCAAATGATTAGGCGAACAGGCAGTACCGCTTGCTTATTTGCCTATAAAAACATAAATTATAGTTGTGAATAAAATCTCATTTAGACATTATCGAGTGCTGTCGACTCTCCGCAGTCGACAGCAACACACTGTTATTATATAAGTTATGTGTCGAGTGCGGAGACTCGACACCACCATTTATAAGTTTTTACCCATAAATCATAGTTGTGAATAAAATCTCATTTGGACATAGATTAGAATATATAGGCGCGCTGGCGGCTGGGAGTCTGTTCAGGATTATTCCGTTGAAGTTCGCTCTCATTACAGGCTCATTTTTAGGATGGCTTGTTTTCATGGTCCTGGGTATAAGAAAGAAAGTGATGCTGGACAATCTGCTTCAGGCTTTTCCTGCAATGGACATAGGGCAGCGGAAGAATATCGCCCGGCGCTGCGCCCGCCATTTTGGAATGATGACCGCCGAATTCGCCCGCATGCCTATCCTTGACAATCGATACCTCGAAAAATATGTCGAATTCGATTCAGGCGATGCGGTAAGTGATGCGCAGTCGATGGGCAAAGGCGGATTGGTGATATCGGGTCATTTCGGTAATTGGGAGTTGATGGGCGGTGGAAGTTCACTACTGGGATACCCGGTGACTTACATCGTCGCCAGCCAATCCAATCCTTTAGTAGATAAACTATTAGATGATTACCGGCGGAATTTGGGTATTGAAATTTTGAAGTTGAAGACTGCGGCGAAGGGAGCGCTGAAATCGCTTAAACAGAACCGTTTCATCGCCATTCTGATAGACCAGGACGCCGGAAAGGAGGGGGAATTTGTGGATTTCTTCGGCAAACCCGCTTCCACTCACCGGGGAGCGGCTATATTTCATCTCAGGACCGGCGCGCCCTTGATCTTCGCCTCTTGTATCAGGATAAAAGGTCCCTATTACCGGGTGAAATATGAAAAAGTGGAATTGAAATTATCAGAAGGCTCTTATGAACAGCAGATTAGAGAAATCACTCAGCGTTTGACTAAAATTTTAGAAGATAAAATAAAAATGCACCTGGAACAATGGTTCTGGATGCATAAAAGGTGGAAAAGGAAGCCGAAGGGGGATTAGAAATCAAACATTGTTAGAAATCATCTTCAGATACCATCATATCTTCACAATAACTCACATCCAACCATCCTAAAAAAGATAAACTCCTAATATGATTGCCAACTTCCTTTTCAATCAATGGAGGCCTATGATTTTTTTTCCAACTCATAACTTCGTTGAAAACATCGCACTCAGATATTTGTGAAATTCCGCTTTTCCTAATATCATCATAAGCATAGATAATAGGGCTCTTCGTTGTTTCGTATGGGTAAATATTTAAATTCAAAAGGAGACTCTATCGCGTCATTCCGGCTTGTCCGGAATCGGCTCCGTAATCCAAAGCGATTCCCGGCGCTCCCGACCTATTCGGGATTGCGGGAATGACGGTATGGGGGAAGTTAAAAAGAAGAGCTGAGCATACTGTGCATCCAACATTACATTTACCCACACGAAATAGCGAAGAGCTAATAAATTGATATGGTTTTCTTGAAATAGGGATTATTTATATTGAACGACATTAAAATTTATCCTTTGATAAATTTAACTAAAGAAATAATCCCCCTAAATCCCCCTTTATAAAAGGGGAGCAGGGGGGATTTTCTCCTGATTTGACTTTCATCTGGCAGTAATTCCCCGGTTTCGGAGAAACCGGGCTACCACTGGCAGTTTAATAATTACAAAAAATCGACTTAACAAAGTAATAATAGATATGCGGTTAAAATCAATAATATCTGAAATATACCAAAGAAAAGCCGATTAGTCAAGAGAGAGATGAAAAAAATAACCTGAGTAATAAATTTTGCATGAGAAACTTGCAAGTGAAAAAATGAGTTGTACATTATGATGATGCGGATAATCCGCCGATTAGTGTAATGGTCAAGCAGGTTTAGAAGAAGTTGAAAGCTCTATTAGTATTCAATCCCGAATCAGGTCCTTTCCGCCCGGACCGGCGTCTGAAAATAATCAAAGACACCGCCGATGCGCATAATGTGGAATTGACTGTGATGGAGACTCGCCCGGATAAATCTCTGAAAGATTTATTCAAGAGCGTGGATTTATCTCAGTATGATCGGATTTGGGTAAGCGGCGGCGACGGCACTATCAACGCTATGGCGCAGATCGCCGCGGATAACGATAAACCGATGGCGGTGATTCCCGGCGGGACCGTGAATTCTCTCGCTTTAGCCTTCAATATTCCGCTGGTGGTGAACTGGGCGGTGAAATTAGCCTGCGCAGGTAAAGAGAAACGCATCGACTTAGTGGAATTAAACGAACACCCGTTACTGCTGATCGGCGGCGCCGGATGGGATGCTATGGTGTTGAACGCAGTGGGACGGGAAGAGAAGAAACGATTTGGATTCATAGCTTACCTAGTGGGTATTTTCCGCTATCTCAGACCCGGTAAAGAGACTTGGTTCAATATCGCCACCGGCGACGGCGTCGAAATCACTAAAAAGGGGCAGGGAGTCTATGTGATTAATAATCCCCGCCAGTTGAAGGTCGTCAGAGTATTGCATAACAGCGAGCCGGATGACGGTATGGCAGAGATTCTAATCGTGTCTTCTCCCAGTATCACCGCCAGTTTATTATTCGGTTTGAGACTACTGTTTGGAAAAACTGAAAGAGACCGCGATGTCAGCGTGATTAAAGTGAAAAAAGCGGTGATAAATATGGAATCATCGAGGCTGTATCAAATAGACGGTGACGGAATCGGTATCACTGATAAAATGGAAGTGGTGGTGCGGGAAAAAGCGGTGAGGCTGATTGTCCCCACCAAGCCGCCGGTATTAACAGCATAATGCGAGTGCGGAATGAACATTCTTGTAACTTGCAACTTGTTACTTGTAACTTAAATAAATGAAACCTTTAAATATACTGATATTCGGCGAACCCTATTTTTTCAATGACGCCGAATATTTCAATATCCGAATAGTTACGGCGAGGATGGAAACCGATGACGAAATCCGCAGAGGACCGGTGGCGGGAGATATTATTCTGCCTGCCGGGCTCCATCGAGCGCAGGATATACTACAGATGGCGAAAAGAGCGGGTTTCTATCCCGATTTTGTCTTTTTCGGCGATGAATCCCGTATGCTGTGGGTCTATGGTATGGAAGAGCTGGAGATTCCCACTATCATGTACGCAGTGGACACTCATATTCACCGGGACTGGCACATTCCGTTTTCCGCTGCATTTGATTATATATTAGCGGCGCAGTATTGGTACTTGGATATGTTCAAGTATAATATAAGCGGCCGTATTTTGGAATATCTGCCGCTTTTTGCGCCTTCAGCGCCGTCGCGGTTTTCAGAAACAAGAGATATCCCGGTTGTTTTTGTCGGAACATTGGATATGGTGGTCACCAGCCGGCGGGCGGAATTCTTCAAAGCGCTTGAGAGAGAAGTTCCTGTTAAATTTGTATATGGTAAATATGCTCCGTATTATTCCC
Organism: bacterium; assembly: GCA_016783645.1. Lineage (GTDB taxonomy): Bacteria > Electryoneota > Tariuqbacteria > Tariuqbacterales > JADHWD01 > JADHWD01. Next base: position 2,210 of record JADHWD010000148.1, on the reverse strand, counting down.
AAGCGAAAATCGTGATCAATCACGCTTCCCACAATGAAATCAATTTCCGCGTGTTTGAGGCGATGTATTGCGGGGCGATGCTTATCACCGACAGAGTTCCGCATCTGGAAGAATTGTTCACCAACGGCAGGCATCTGATATTGTTTGAATCTTGGAATGTGTCAGATGCGGCGGAGAAAATCAAGTATTATCTGGCGGATGAAAAAAATAGAGCCCGCATCGCCTGGGATGGGCAGAGGACGGTCTTGGGGAATCATTTGAGTATCGACAGAATGAGGCAGGCAATGAAAAACCTGTCACCATATAAACTTGGCGCGATCGCTAAATGCAGGCTTGAGAAACTTAGGGAGGTCAAAAACGAAGTGCGAAAAGCTTATCTCCATTACGAAAACGCTGTCAATCTGCCGCCGGAAACTAGGGAGTTTTTTGGTAAATTGGGAAGAGGAGAAATAGTCTAAAGATATGTGATATGTGATATGTGATATTTGATATGAATGTGAGATTACGGATATAGTCATTGAAACCTGACAAGAATAAAAACTTAGTTCTTCGCCGAATAGTATGGGTAAAAATTGTAAAATCTTCGTAAGTCAGCGTTTTGGTTCGAGCAGTTTGTTATAATCAGCGGCTTTAATATCAATTATTTAATAATCCCCCCTGCCCCCATAAGCGCTTAATTAAGCGGTTTTTTATGCGCTCGTAAGGGCGAAGCATTTTTTATAAGTGATTAATATTTTTATTGTTAACTAAAAATGCTTCGCCCCTACATCTCGTGAATATATGTCTTATTCAAGCGCTTATAGGGATTAAGGGGGATTACACAGGATTTCCCACACAAAACAGCGAAGAGCCAAAAACTTCTTACTTCCTTGTTCCTTGTTCGATATTCGATATTCACTCGTTCCCTTGCTCTCGCGCGGGAACGAGTACGCTTAACCATCCTACCTCCCTCCGGGCTGGAAAACCGCTTTCATAACATGTCCGGCGATCTGCGGATTCTCCTTAAGCCTCCTGGTCGAATAAGCGTACCATTGTTCTCCGAAAGGCACATATACCCGCAATTTGTGCCCGGCGTCGACGATGATTTTGCGCAGTCGAGTATCCACTCCTAACAACATCTGGAATTCGTATCTCTCCTTGGGCAGGTTCATCTTTTCTATCAGACTGAAAGCGCAGTGCACTAAATATTCATCATGAGTGGCGATGCCGGTATAGATGCCGTTGTTCAAGGCTTCTTTTAGCAGGAATTTATAATTTTCCCGCACGATATCATAGTGTTTCCAGGCGATTGTCCGAGGTTCGATATAAATCCCTTTGCACAGACGGAAATTGAATCCCTTCACCTTTGAGGACAAGTTCGTCAAATCCGAATAAGTCCGCCTGAGATAGGCTTGAAACACCACCCCGGTGTTATCAAAATTTTTCCGCAATTCCAGATAAAGGCCGATAGTGCGGCTGGTAGTCGATGAATCCTCCATGTCGATGCGGACGAAGTTATTGAATTCAGCGGCGGTTTCCAGTAATTTGGAATAATTAAGAACGCATTTATCAAAATTCAGCATCAGCGCCAGTTGAGTGGGTTTTACTGAGATATTAGCGTCTAATTTATACTGGTCGATAGCCTCCAGCGCTTTCAGATACTGATTCACAGCCTCATCCGCTTCTTCGGTCCTATTAATCGATTCGCCTAATACATCCACCGTGGCGCACATGCCTTCGTCGTTCAATCGTTTAACTTCATCAAGAGCGTTTTGCAATTTGGAACCGGCTATATATCTGCGGGAGAAATATCCCACTATAGGTTTCGGCGCTAAAGGCAGCGCTGTGACAATCGCTTTATTTAGAAGATTCACCAAACACCTCCGAAAGTGTAGATGTTAAAAAATCTGTGAAATAGATTCGAGCTGCGAGTTGCGAGTTAATGTCTCAGCTCTCGTGTCACAAGAAGCTGTTCTGGCAGGTCTTGACCGCCGCGAGCGGGTGTGACCCGCCAGCTAAAATAATCCCCCTTAGTCCCCCTTTAGGAAAGGGGGAAACAGGGATTCCCCGGTTTCGGAGAAACCGGGCTACGAAAGTCTAGCCAAAGATATTTGAAATTTGATATTCACCACAGAGAACACAGAGATACACAATGCAAAAGGTTAAAGACTCAAGATAATTAACAGGGATTAAGGGGATAAAAGGGATAAAAAATTGTTGTAGGAGCAAAG
>JADHWD010000147.1 GCA_016783645.1 bacterium | reverse complement strand
CGGACAGCGATAAAGAGATAATGAAATCAGCGGGGAACGATCCGTTTAAAGCGGCAGCGGAGGGAGCGGAATATGTCGGAGAAGGTGAAGGGGATTATTTAAAAATCGCAGAGGGAGACAGTTTCAAATATCAGTGGGCTGGGCGTGAGCAGGGTGATTACGATGTACTATTCTCCTTCATTGGGGATAATCAGGGTTCTTATACCCGCAGATTTGAAGATTCGACCGGTTATGTTTATTACGATTATAGCGGATTTGGATTAGCGGATTATGAGCCGTTGATACTGCTTCCTTTACCGCAGAGCCACAATACCGCCGATATCGGTATCGATTATAAACCGGGAAATGGATTTTATCTTAAAGCGGAAACCGCTTTATCACAGCGGGATTTGAACACTTATTCCGGCGTCGATGATGAGGATAATACGGGAATGGGATTTTCCGGGGCGGGAGGGTATGATTCGCTGAAACTGCCGCAGGTTGGGAATTTGAAACCGAAAATGAATCTGCGGTTCAAGACCCGTTTGATCGATGATGATTTTCATCCCCTTGAGCGCTCGTCGGAGGTGGAATACGACCGCAAATGGGGTTATCGGGATACGCTGTCGCAGAAGGAGGAATCGTATGAACTGCGGATGGAACTCATTCCCTGCAGGGGTTTAATGCTTCTCGGCGGCGGCGGCGGTATAGTCAAGACCGGATTCTCTTCTCAACGGTATGACGGCGGCTTGAATTATTCGGACGGTGGGATCACGGCGGCGGTTTTAGCGCTGGAAAATATCCGAACTGACATTGCGGGTATCCGCGGTCATTGGCGGCGGGCGAATGGTGATATATGGCGCAGGATTGGATTATTCAAACCGGGATTCTGGTTCCGGGCGGAGGATAAACTGCAGGGCGGAGGCGGTTACCGGTACGGCGAATTCAAACCCTCGGCGAAGATTGGACACGAAGGCGGATTGACCGCCGATTATACTTACCGCGAAGATGAGTCCCGCCAAGCCGGCGCTTCGGAACCGCTGTCCACCTTGAACCGATATCATCTGAATTACGAGAAGCGTTTTGACCGCGGCGATGTGACGCTGGATTATACCAGGAGTGAACGGGATTACAAGACGCCGGATTCGGCCGGTGTGAATTCCGATATCGGCAGGATAGAACTCAATTCACTGCTTTTGGACGATGCGGTCGATGTGAATTTTCAGCATCGAATCACTCAAAGCCGGACCGCAGATATCGCTCTCATTCCCATAGAAGTGGGATACGGCGAAGGGACGCATGTGAAAATCGGCGGGCAGTATTATCCTGACCCTAACGGTGATTATTTGTTATTAACCCAGCAGACGGGCGAATTCACCCGCAGCGCTAAAGTCCAGACCACCATCGATTTAAGGTTGAATCCGGGAGCTTTAAAAGCGCTTAAAAATCTGCCGCAATATTGGAAACTTTTAAGAAGCGAGACTTATTTATCTTTGAATGAAGAGAGCCGCACTGGGGAACCCTGGAAACTGTATCTGCTGTACCTGCCGGAATTCCGGGGTGATTCCACCTTATACGGCACACAGTCTTTCCGGCAGGATATTTTTTACCGCAAAGGGGATCGGGATTTTTCATTGAGACTGCGATATTTCGATAACCGCAGTCTGAATAACCGCCTGCAATTCAACAAAGAGCGCAGGATATTGGATGAATATTCGATCAGAGTGTGGAAATCGTTGACATCGCGGACAAATCTGCAGTCCGAATTACTGCAGAGGCGGGAACGGAAATGGCTGTCAAGCGCCGCCGCCGGCGATTTCCATACCATAGGTTCGGAAAATCTTATTATCCATCAATTATCCCGCCCGGTGGAACTGCGGATGAGAGTCGAAGGCAGGGCTTCGACGGATAAAGTCAGCGATATATCGGTCAGGATATTTTCGCTTTCTCCCCAGCTGGATTATTCCATCTTCAAGAAAGGGAAAATTATAATTGACGGAGCTTGGACCGGGGTCTATTCCGCCAGCGATAATATACCTTATGAAATAGGTGAAGGGAGCGGTAGAGGGAATAATTATACCTGGGGAGTCAGAGTCAGCCTGCGGGTGGGCAAGAATCTGAACATGACAGCGTCTTACAGCGGCGAATCGAAGGTGAACCGCCCGGTGATACATACCGGCAGAATGGAATTAAGGGCGTTTTTCTGATGAAAAGGGCAATTGTCATATCGGTGATATTATTTTCCCTATGCTCAGCGGTGTACCCCGCAATAGTTCTCCGCTATATAGATATAAAGGGGAATGATAGTTTTTCCGATCGGGAGATAATCCGCTGGAGCGGATTATCAAGCGGGATGACTGTCCGCAATATGGATTTCCATGCCGCATTTATGAAGATACTGGCTGGCTTCGCCCGTGATGGGCGCTTTTTCGCTTCCATCGATTCGGTGAAAATGCAATTCAATGACGATTCCACCACTTTTACGATGGAAATCTATCTGTCTGAAGGACCGAAAGTCCATCTGGATGAAGTCTCAGTGACCGATTCATCGAGAGCGGAACTGGCCGGTATGAGTGAATTATTTCGCCGGCGGAGTACTTTTTTCCCGGAACATCTTGAAGCCGGAATTGAAGAGGTTTTGATTTTGACAGAGGAGGAGGGATTCCCTTTCTGTATGCTAAGCATACAAGGGATGCATTCGATGCATGATTTGGAAACTGCGCCGCTTTATATCGAAATGTTGCTTGAACGGGGTCCGCAGGTGATGCTTGCCGGCGTTGAAATAGCGGGAAATAAATCCACCCGGGGAAAATTCATAGTGCGGGAATCCCGTTTAAAGAGCGGAGAACTGTTCTCCGCGGAATCGTTGCGGCGGGCAAGACGGTATCTTTTAAACACCGGTCTGTTTTCCAAAGTGAAACAGCCCGAATTAATCCGGCGGGGAAATGATTACTATGCAAAGATTGTGGTGATAGAAGGGCGGCATAATTCAATGGATGCGGTACTAGGCTATGCGCCGCGCACTAACACCAGGGCGGGATATTTCACCGGAATGCTGGATTTCGCATTCAATAACCTCTTTGGCACTGGTAGAAGGTTCAAGTTTCATTGGGAACAGCCGGAACGGAAGTCGCAGGATATTAGCCTGTCATATCGAGAACCCTGGATAGCCGGACTGCCGGTAGATGCGGGTTTTCAATTCAGCCAGTCGGTGAAATCGGCGTCAAGTCTCGCCGGAGGTGAAGGGGATGACCGTTTCCTGACCCGCAAGATAACTATAGAGGGATTTTACAGACTGAACGAATCATTTGAATTCAACGGAGGCGTATTATTCAGCGAAACCGCACCCGATTCGCTGTCCCGCTATGCGGGCGGAATTCCCAAAAGCGGATCGACGGGACTGCAGGGCGGTTTCACCATTGACACACGGGATAATAATCTCAATCCCCGCTCCGGGCTGTATTATAAGAATACCGCCGCCTGGCTGAATAAAAAGAACGATATCGATTCGCTGAGTGCGCTTCCTTCAAAGGCGGAGGAACACAGGATTGAAGCCGATTTTGAAACAGCTCTGCCGTTGACCAGGTGGCATGTATTTGATGTGCGGGCTTCCGGCCGGTATCTCGATTCGGAGCAGGCTGATATTCCTATCAGCGAGATGTATTATCTGGGCGGCGTCAAATCCCTGCGGGGCTATCGGGATGAACAATTTTTCGGGACGACGGTCTCCTGGACTAATTTGGAATACCGGCTGATAATTGGAAAAAATTCCCGCCTGTTTTTGTTCAACGACTGGGGATATTATTATCGGAAATCGAAGCAGGCGGATGGTACGCAAGCGGCGGTTGAAGGATTCAAATACGGTTACGGCGCCGGAATCCGGCTGGAAACTGCGGTAGGGATCATAGGTATCGATTATGGTTTGGGGCAAGGCGATGCGCCCTTAGAGGGGAAACTGCATGTCAGACTGCGGAATGAATTTTAATTTTCAGAATTGGATGTATTTATTTGATTTATTCAAATAGGATTTATATATTTCAAACTTGTAGCTTTAAGAGAACGGCTTTGCTATCAATCATTTAATAATCCCCCCTGCCCCCATAAGCGCTTAATTATGACATATATTCAAGGGATGTAGGGGCGAAGCATTTTTTGTAAGTGATTAATATTTTTATTGTTAACCTAAAATGCTTCGCCCTTACAAAAACATTCAATTCCGCTTATTTAAGCGCTTATGCCCCCTGCCCCCCTTTAGGAAAGGGGGGAGTTATATTTCCCCCTTTTTTAAAGGGGGACTAAGGGGGATTACATGCGATTACCCATACAAAACAGCGAAGAACCCGACATTTTATATTTATTTTCAAATTAACATACTGACCTTTGGGAGGATTCATGGAATTACAGCGAATCAATCTTCAGGACCGGCTGGAGAAATTAAGTAAGGTATCGGGATTAGAGGATGTGACAGCCGCGGGGAATCTGGGGTTATTAGATGAACCCAAGGCGGCGGTATTCAATTCCCGGCAGGGGAAGACGCTGATTTCAGATTCTCCCTGGGTGGAAAATACGATAAATCTGTGCTTGAAGATGGTGGAATCATCAGTGGCGATAGTTTCCAGCATCGGTATGACCACCTGGGAAATTGTTACTTGGAAGACCGGGGTTTCCGGCGGAAAATTGATACTCTTAATTCCCGATACTGCGGTTGATTTGATAAAAACTATCAGCGAAAATATCATCGTCGATTTTAATCTTGATCCCGATAAGACATTACTGCTTTTCCCGCATCCTGACGCGGAACCGAACGAGAAATATAAACGCCTGCCCAAACGGGATTTCTGGATAGCGGCTTTAGCGGACAGGATATATCCGGTTTCAGTCCGTTCCGGCGGTAATATGAGCAGGCTTGTTGAACTGTATTCCATACTGCCCGATAGAGTGGAAGAGAAATTCCGGGTAGATTATGAGAAACCTTCGCTTTCCGTATTTCACCCTTCACAATTGCCGGAAATATTCCCCCCGCAGGATACAGAGTGGGATTATATCACGCATTATACCCGCTCTTCTAATGATCCATGGCCCGGTGAGACCAAAGCGGAATACTACAATTCAATAGCCGTTGCCGGCGGAAGCTATTCCCATGACGGCTGCGGTACATTAAGGCGGATATTGACTGGAGGCAGGATCCGGGCATCAAGTAATTTGATCAGGGACGGTTTCAATGTAGTCTCTTTGACCGAATGCGCACCCTGGGATATACCGGAATTGATAAAGTGGCGGAACCGGCTGTTACGATGGACTTTTGAACCCTATGGCATTGCATTCAAGCGGGACAAATTGATAGAAATGGGCGCGCGGAAGGTGTTATACGGCTACGGCTACCAATATCGTTTTCTCAACGGCGATGACCGGGCGTTCTTTCAAATGAACGAACCAGACGGCGGAAATTGGAAGGCTGAACGAGAGTGGCGGTTTTTAGGGGATCTGGACTTGGATCTGTTTGGACCGGAGGATGCGCAGGTGATAGTATTGAAGCCGGAGGAAGCAGAAGAGTTGAACGAATTCAGCCCCTTCCCCGTCATCAGCTGGGGCGAAATCGGAGCTGCGGAAGAAGAAGAGCCGCAGGAATAATGAACAAGGAATATCGAACAAGGAATATCGAAGTAAATCCTCATGCCGCCGTGGCGGGATAAGATTTGCCAGAACAAAAATATAGGAGGTCGGACTTTAGTCCGACACCTTTGAACAGACTAAAGTCTGTTCTCCTAAATAAAAGAATTCATCATTCCTTGTTCATTGTTTGATATTCATTCAGCTTTGTTTCTTCGCCTTCGGTGCGGGCGATGATCACTGCCCCGCAGGAGTCGGACCACACATTTACCGTAGTGCGGCACATATCGAGGATACGGTCGGTGATCATTATAAGCCCGATGCCTTCTAACGGCAATCCCACCGCTTTCAGGATGATGGTGATAGCGACTAAAGATGCCATGGGGATGCCGGCGACTCCGATGGAAGTTAAAAGCGCGGTGAATACTATGAGCCATTGCTGGGCGAATGTGAGTTCAATTCCATATACCTGTGCGATGAAAATCGCCACCACACATTCATAGAGGGCGGTGCCGTCCATATTGATAGTGGCTCCTAAGGGCAGCACGAAAGAGGAAGTTTTATTTGATACGCCGGAGTTCTTTTCCACACATTCCATAGTCAAAGGCAGAGTGGCGTTGGAGGAAGCGGTTGAGAACGCAGTGAGCAGAGCCTGCGTCATAGCGCGGAAATGCCTGTAAGGCTTCTTGATTCTGCCGATGATCAACATCAATATCGGCAGTGTGATGAAAGCGTGGAACAGCAAAGCCGCCAATACTACCAGGAAAAATTCCAACAGTGAACCGAAGGCGGAAAAACCGGTGGTAGCGGTGATTTTCGCGATTAAGCCGAATACTCCGATTGGCGCGAAATAGATGATGAACTGAGTCAGTTTCATCATCGCTTCAAAGAGATAACCGAAGATATCGGTCAATAATAACCGCCCCTTCTCCGGTAATTGGGTGATGAAGATGCCCAGAAGGATGCTGAAGAATATCACCGCCAGCATATCCGCCTCCACCATCGCCTGTATCGGATTAGTTGGTATCATGCGGATGAAGATGTACCATAATTCTTTGGCTTCGGTTTCCACAATCTGCGGCGAACCGCTGAGTTCGATCTGCGCTCCTACACCGGGTTGGATGATATTTACCAACACTAATCCGGTTAAAATAGCGATTGTGCTGGTAGTCATATAGTATATTATTGTCTTAGCGCCTAATCTGCCTAAATGTCTGCCGTCCCCTAAACCCAGCACACCTGATATTATGGAAGTGAATATGAGGGGCACGATTATCATTTTCAATAGTCGGAGGAACACTTCCGCCATCGGTTCCGCGATCACTACAATCGGTTCGCCTATGACCGCTCCGGCGGCGGTACCGGTGATTATTCCGATGAAAATCCAGTGGGTGATGGTCAATTTTCTCAATTTAGTTCCTAATAAATTGCATTTATTTGTTCACTATCACACAATCAATGATGAAAATTATATAGATTGTTATTGATTGCCTTGAAAATAGGGTTTAGGGTTCGTTCTTCGTTCTGGCAGGGTCTTGCACGCTTCAAGTAGGGGCGAAGCATTTTTACCATTAAAATCGTATTTTCCAAAATCTGCCGGAAAATGCTTCGCCCCTACCTTGCTTATGTCATTCCCGCGAAAGCGGGAATCTAGTCATTCAATGTGGTGTCGACTCTCCGCAGTCGACACCATACATAATAATAACAATGTCTTAGTGTCATGCGGGGACGCATGACACCACCAGGAACTGTGCTGGCAGGCGTCCCCGCCTGCCAGTAATCCGATTTTCATCCTTCGTTGTGCGCCGCAAGCGCATGAGGGTTTACTTTGAAAATAGCAGTAGGGTGGGTTCTTAACCCACCTGAAGTATGCATTCCCACGCTGGAGCATGGGAACGAGATGGAAGGGCAGACGCAAGGTCTGCCCCTACAAATAAATATTCAATAGCGTAGGGGCGACCCTCGCGGTCGCCCTTGAAACTATTTTCATGCTTCAGGGTGCGCCCCAGGCGCATGAGGGTTTACCTTGAAAATAAGATTTAGGATTCGTTCTTCGTTCTGCAAAGTCTTGCACGCTTCAAGCGGGTGTGACCTGCCAGCGCTTCTCCGGTTTCGGAGAAACCGGGCGGCCATTTTCGCCGTTTGATACAGACTTAGCAGAACCATTATTGATATATTACGCCTTAAGATAGTGCAAAAAGCTGTAGGAATCAAATTTTAAGAATGGATAACTATGATGAATATTTGATATTAATAATAAGGTATAATTATTGCACCTTCAGTTCAGTCATTTTATCTGAAACATATTTTGTTGTTAGCAATGAAAAGTAATTCAAAACTGTGAAAAAAATTCGCATATTTTGCAAACAGTATACAGGAGTAACATTTATGAAAAAACTATTGCCGCTTTCTTTGATGTTCGTTCTTTTATTGAGCTTCACCGTTGATTCAGCGGTTCTCACCGGCAGTTCAGGAGTTGAGAAGCCGGAATTGACGATACATCGTTCTGATCAGCAGGGGATCACTTTCAGATTCGACCTGCCGGGTGTGAAAGCTGAAATCATTAATCACAATGGCGAGGAATACAAACTGCTCTCTATTGATGATGAAGGTGTCAGCGGCGAGATAGGCGCTCCGGAAGTGCCTTTAATCACCAAGTTTTTCGCTATTCCGGACCGCGCCCGTGTGAAAATCGC
>JADHWD010000146.1 GCA_016783645.1 bacterium | reverse complement strand
CCTGTGGTACGCATTCCCACGCTGGAGCATGGGAACGAGATGGAAGGGCAGACACATTGGTCTGCCCCTACAAATAAACATCGGAACTGTAGGGGCGAACCCATGTGTTCGCCCTGAAAAATATTTTCATGCTTCGGGGTGCGCCCTTTGCGCATGAAAATTTAATATTAGAAAGGAACATACCTTATATGGAACAAATCACACGGCAGACAACAATTCAGCAGGCGCTGGAAATCTCGCCCCGTACGGCGGAAGTTTTTCTGAAATACGGAATGCACTGCATCGGATGCCAAGTAGCGACTTGGGAAACGGTGGAAGAGACCGCTTTCACGCATGGCATTGAAGACATCGATACCTTAGTGAATGAATTGAATCAGGCGGTTCAAGCCGGATCATGAACTATCAATCTGCATATTTTGCAGTTGAGAGAAATAATTTACCTGTAATACATATTACTGACAGCGGTTTTAAGTATAGTCTTACAGGCATCTTTTTTGCTTGCAAAATTATGCCTGAATACTATAGATAGATATTTATTTCACAAACTTTCATCTAAAAAACGATTCCCTGATTTATAGATATGCTTGTAATCTTCCTGGTCACCCTTCTGCTGTTACTCCTCTGGGCTTATGAATTTTTCAAACACCGTCAGAATATCGTGTCCATTCCCCGAAGAATTCATGTGAACGGTACGCGGGGAAAATCGAGTGTCACCCGATTGATAGCGGCGGGTTTGCGGGCGGGCGGATTAAAGACTCTGGCTAAGACTACCGGCACTCTGCCCCGCGTTATCGATGAAAAAGGCTTGGAAATTCCCATTCAACGCCCTAAAGGCACTAATATCATCGAACAGCTGGGGATTATGGAATTCATCGCTAAGCGTAAACCGGACGCCCTGGTCATAGAATGTATGGCGGTTCAACCGGAATTTCAATGGGTATGCGAACACCAGATGATTAAATCCTCCGTAGGAGTCATCACCAACTCCCGCCTTGACCATATCCGCGAAATGGGACCATCGATTGAAAATATCACACGCTCTCTATGCAATACTATCCCAAAAGACGGCATTGTCTATACTTCGGAAAAGAAGATGTTACCTTTGATGAAAAAAACCGCCGAAAAGATCGGCGCTGATTTGCGCTACGCCGAACCCGATCTGGTGAAACCTGAAGATATGATGAATTTTAGTTATGTTGAACATCAGGAGAATATCGCTTTAGCGCTGGCGGTATGCCAGCATTACGGAGTGGATAAAGCCACCGCTTTGCAAGGGATGTATTCCTGCCACCCGGACGCCGGCGCATTGAGGGTTATTAAACTGGAGGAAAACGGCAGGCAGTATTATTTCATCAACGCCCTCGCCGCCAACGACCCGGAATCGACTTTGGAAATCTGGAAAAAAGTCGATAAAATGTACCCTTCAAGGGATATTGTCCTGCTTCAGTTGAACAGCCGCGCCGACAGGTACGACCGTTCTTTACAGTTACTGGAGATCATCAGCGGCTATATGCGGTTCGATTATCTGCTGTTGACCGGTGAAGTGATGGAGAAAGTCAGGGAGAATGCTGTTAGAATGAGAATCCCCAAATCAAAAATAGCCGCTTGGGGAAAAGTACATCCGGAAGAATTTTTGCATAAGATTGAAGAATTAGTTCCCTCGAGTAAAACATGCCTGATAATGGCGATCGGTAACGCCGGAGGCGGCGGACTGGCAATCGCGAATTATTTTAAAAAGAGAGCGGAGGAAGACAAATTGCAAATAACAAATAACAAGTAGCAAGTAGCAAGTAGCAAGCAGCAAGCAGCAAGAATTTGGATATATGATGGAAAAGAATTTTAAGCGGATTGAAGATATTGAGGTATGGAAACGAGGATGCAGGTTAACAGTAAATATTTATAAAATAACTGGCAGCGGCGAATTTGAAAAGGATTGGGGATTCAAAGACCAAATTAGACGCTCAGCATTATCGATACCATCAAATATCGCTGAAGGTTTTGAAAGGGATTCTGATGCTGAATTTAAACATTTTTTGAATATTGCGAAAGGTTCTTGTGGGGAACTCAGAACCCAGCTTTATATTGCCCAAGCAGTCGATCATCTGAAAAAAGAGTGTACAGAAAAATTGGTTAAAGAATGCCAAGAAATATCGGCTATGATTCACAGCCTTATCAATCATCTGAAAAGTAAATAGATCATTGACTTGCAACTTGCAACTTGTAACTTAAAGTAATGGAGATCAAATTTGATTGAAATCGCCATAGGTCTTGGAGTAGTATTTAGTCTATTTTTCAATGAAGTGTTCGGCGCCGCCGCCGGGGGGATTGTGGTGCCGGGATATATCGCGCTCTATCTGCATAATCCCTTGAGACTGCTGGGAACTTTAGTTGTGGCTTTCGCCGCTCTCGGCGCTATAAAATTAGCTTCAAGGTTCATCTTCATCTATGGCCGCCGGAGACTTGTGCTGGCGATTCTGCTGGGATTTATCTTCGGGTACATTTCCAGACAACTGATATTATACGATATCTTCACCATCGATTTCCGTATGCAGGCCATAGGTTTCATCATACCGGGATTAATCGCGAACTGGATGGAAAGGCAGGGAGTCATAAAAACTTTGAGTATAATGTTCCTGACAGCGGTGATAGTCCGCCTTTTGTTAATGCTAATCATGGGAGGCGATATAATTGGCGATCTATAGACCCAGCATCAAATCCCGCCGCACTATGATTATATTGGCTATAGCGGCTGTGTTATTATATATTTGGTCGGAAAACTCCCATGTATCGGTGCGGGCTCCCTTTTATATAGACAAACTGGAAGCTTCCCAGCTGATGCTGAAAGCGATGGAGACTTTGAAAGAGCAGCGCGCCAGCAAGGGGATATTCATCGACGAACTGGGCGATCCCATCGCCTCCGTTCTAATAGGACAGAAATATTCCACTGTCACCACCACCGAAGGATTACTATCGAGTAAACTGACGGCTTTGAATCCGAACTTCGCAGCGGCGGTTATCGATATGCTGAAGCAAGCGCGGGTTAAACCCGGCGATAAAATCGCGGCGGCGGTTACAGGATCTTTCCCCGGATTGAATCTCGCCTTCTACGCCGCCTGCAGTGTCCTGCAGGTCGAACCGGTGGTGATCACCTCTGTGGGATCTTCGTCATTCGGCGCTAATGAACCGGATTTCACCTGGCTGGATATGGAAACCCTCCTCAATCAGAAAGGTATATTTCCCACAAAATCTGTCGCCGCTTCCATCGGCGGAGGCGCTGATATCGGAATGGGATTATCACCGGTAGGAATCACTGAAATCGTTGACGCCATCAAGCGCAATAATGTTATAATGATAGATGCGCCTTCCCTCGAAGTAAGCATATCCGAGCATATGAAATTATACGGCGCTTTGTCTCAATATGCGGCTTTCGTCAATATCGGCGGCGGCATCGCTTCATTAGGGCATCCCGCTAACGGCGATCTGATTGAACCGGGTTTCAATTTCAGATTAGAGCAGAAGAATTATCCCGGCATCGGCGTGATTAACTACTTCGGAAATAAAGTCCCGGTGATTCATCTTTTAAATGTGGAAGCGCTGAGGATGAAATATGATCTTCCTTTAGCCCCAACCCCTTTACCGCCGGCGGGGTATGGAACTATATTCATCAAAGAGAAATATGATTTACGGATTACATTTTTATCATTAGTTATAATCACATTGATGCTGGCGGTAGTATTCAGATTAGACAAGAAAGTGTTCAAACTGCGGGAAGAAGGCGTTGAACCGGATTCTCTATTATAATTTGGCTGGAACTATGTACAAAAAAATCATCATCTTATTATCAATATTAATGGCAGTTTCTCTGAGTGAAGGGAAATCGTCATACCGTTTTATCAAACCGGATCATCACGGCAAGAAAGTCAAGCTAAGGGTTAAGGGTAAAGATCGGACATATTATAAACTTGACATTAAAAATCCCATTGAGATAGTTATCGAAGGTCCTACAGTCCTCAAAGTATATACCAGGCTGGAAATGACAGATCAGAAACCGAATTCCAAGGTGGACTATAAGATTTTCTGCCTTAGGGACGGTAAAAAAACTCATTTCACCCGTTCGACAAAAATATCGTCAATCGCAGAATTTCCCAAGGAAAAGAATAGTAAGCTTGGACGCGGCAGGAGTTTCAATCTTAAGATAGGCCCCGGTAAGCACTCGATTAAATTATTCATAGGTGAAAAGGATAAAAAAGTCGTATATGTCCGCCTGTTAAAGAAGAAATCTCAAGTGTCGAAAGTTGACCGGGTCGCGGTGACACCGATTGAATACACCAAACAAGTCCCTATATTAGTGAAAGAACAGCAGTATGAGTACTACCGCGCCGGCGGCAGTGATTCCCTTTCTCTAAAACTGATTGGACCCGCTTCAGTAAAAGTCTTAGCGCGGCTGGAATATGATATAACTAATAACGGCGGAGATAAATTCCGAGTCGAAGTCAATGAAGACGGCAGATTGAAAAACACCTACCTTCTTACCGCAAAACCCTCGCAGTCAGCGGTATATGCCGCACCCGGAGTCGCCAAAACTCTGTCAAACGCCGAAACATTCTACATCGAAGTTCCCAAAGGTCAGCATACTTATACTTTTAAGGTTATGGATAACGGCAGGAATATATTATTGAAATTTTATATTCCGTCATCTGCGCTGGATAACAAACCCTGACAGGGAGGAACAAGAACTAAAAAATAGTAGAATCAAGATTTCTTAGCCTGTCCGAAAATATACCAATTCTTATATATTAGGAGGCCGGACTTTAGTCCGGCATTTCGGAATAGACTAAAGTCTGTTCTCCTATACCGCAGTACATTTCGGTTGTTTTGTCAAGTGTCCCCGCCTGACAGCACAGTTTATATTATCGCAAGGGCGAACACATGGGTTCGCCCCTACAATATTATTGTTCTGCCAGGTCACACTTGCGTTTCCGCAAGCAAGACCTGACGAAACAATTAAAGGGCCGCCCCTACATTATCGGTTTTTTTTTGTAGGGACAGAACATTGTTCAGTCCCTATAGGATTCCCGCCTGCGCGGGAATGACGACATTCCCTCTCGTTCCCACGCTCCCGCGTGGGAATGCATACCTAACTTTCCTTCCCATACTGAAATATGGGAACGAGAAAGCAACTAACAGCTATTTTCAGAGTAAACTCTCATGCCGGCAAAGCCGGCACAACTTAGTGTGAAAATAGTCTCAAGGGCGACCGCAAGGGTCGCCCCTACAATGTGGATATTTATTTGTAGGGGCAGACCTGTGTGTCTGCCCTCTTCGGCATTTTCTATTTTCAAGAAAAAAAAGACGGGCGGATAACCCGCCCTTCTCATGATATGAAGACAAATATAGCATTAATATTAATATTTTTATTAATAGGATTAGCGGGGTGTCCTGCATCCGCTGGTCCCCTTGTGAAACTGACCGCCGTCAAAATCGACTGGCGGTCATCTTACGATGATAATATTCTCCGTTATTCCGGCCGGGATATCGACCGTTTCAAATACAGCGCTGAATCCTACCTCTCTAAACTATCCACCTTCGACGACTGGAAGAATGAATTTACTTTAAAGATTTATCTTGACGGTCCGCAAATTCTTAAATATCGCTCGGATATATGGTATTTCGGCAAGTTCGCCGGTTATTACCGCAATCCGTTCAATAATTATTCCACTCATACCCTGATCCTGAAACAGAAATTACATGATAGAATAGAAATCCATTTCAAATATTTTTACATGCCCGATTTTTATCTGCGGGAGTACCGCGACCGGGATACCGGGGAACCGGAAAAATGCAGTTTCGATGACCATCAGGTGCGGTTA
Source organism: bacterium (assembly GCA_016783645.1). GTDB lineage: Bacteria > Electryoneota > Tariuqbacteria > Tariuqbacterales > JADHWD01 > JADHWD01. The sequence goes on along the minus strand of JADHWD010000146.1, from coordinate 2,432 downwards.
GGCGTCACCGTCGAACCCATTAAAAATCTGAATGTCACTGTTCAGGCTGAGTTTGAACAATTATACTATAATGAGTATTTCACCGAATATGACAGTGAAAGCTGGCTGTATGAACTGGAATTGGAAAAGCGGTTCGGAAGAAATTTCTGGCTGGTGTTAAATTATGGATATAAACTGTCTGATAATATAGGATCCGTTTCGGTTCAAACCACTCCCATGAATATCGATCCACAGTTTTTAGAGGATTCGGAATACGGCGATAGTTCCTATGAAGCGGATATATATATGATTGAATTGAGGCGCCGATTCCGTCAAGGACTGTTATCCGATGATTTTTGGGTCAAAATGCAGTATAAACTGCGCAGACGCTTTTACACCACCGATAATTCTCTAATTTTAGATCCTTATCACGCTGGCAGACAGGATGACCGGACACGCTGGATATTTTCCGTAACTCAAGATATCGGCAGTTTATGGGAAATAGGATTGGAATACACTTATGAATACCGCGATACCGAATCATATTATAAGACGGTAGTTGACGCTAAGGATTTCTCACAAAATATTATCACACTCAATTTAACCCGCCGAATATACTGACCGGATTTCCATGCGTATTTCCCTAAGCGCTTAAATAAGCGGAATCGAATATTTTTTCAGGGCGAAGCATTTTTGTAAAATTTATAAATTATTACTGCCCGTTGAAAAAAATGCTTCGCCCCTACATTATTTAATATATGTATATATCATACGCTTATAGTGAATATCCCCCGCCTTCACAGCTGGAAGCTTGACTATGAATCCGCCCGCCTTCTACAGATTGAACTGCGAAGCAGACTTGTCCTGAACAGCGATTTGACAAAAATTGAGACTATAGCGGGCTGCGATGTATCGCAGAATATGGGGACCGGTCTATTCTTCGCCAGCGCCGTCATAATGGATTTTAACAATTTTAAGGTAATAGAAGAGCGGACAGCGGCGGTTGAAGTCGATTTTCCCTATATTCCAGGACTGCTCTCTTTCCGCGAGATGCCCGCTTTGTTGAAGGTATGGGAGTTGGTGGAAACAATCCCCGATGTTATTATAGTTGACGGACAGGGGACAATTCATCCCCGCCGCATGGGACTCGCCTGCCATCTGGGATTGTGGCTGAATCTGCCGACAATAGGATGCGCTAAAAAGCCGCTGTGCGGAGATTTTCAAATGCCGAGCAATGAACGGGGAAGTTGTGAACTGATCCGCATGAATGAGGAAATAATCGGAGCGGTTCTGCGGACGAGGAGCGGCGTCAAACCGGTTTTTGTATCGCCCGGAAATTTGATTGATTTGGATAAATCTATGGAAATTGTCCTGCAAGCGGGAAAATACCGATTACCGGAACCCATCAGAGCGGCGCATACCGCCGCCAACCGAGCACGGATAAAAATGGTTGATAGTTGACAGTTGACAGTTGACAGTTGACAGTTGACAGTTGACAGTTGACAGTTGACAGTTGACAGTTGACAGTTGACAGTTGACAGTTGACAGTTGACAGTTGACAGTTGACAGTTGACAGTTGATAGTTGATAGTTGATAGTTGATAGTTGATAGTTGATAGTTGATAGTTGATAGTTGACAGTTGACAGTTGACAGTTGACAGTTGATAGTTGATAGTTGATAGTTGATAGTTGACAGTTGACAGTTGACAGTTGACAGTGAACAGAAGTGAATAGCCGCGGGTTTCAGCCCGCGAAAAAAAAATCATATTATCAACCCTGAAGGAGTAGTACTGTTTTCATGCTTGGCGGCGAAACGCAGGCACATAGGATTTAATTAATTATGAAAAAACAAATTAAATGCCCTACATGCGGGACTGTCCTGGAAACTTTTAAAAATCCGATCCCCACTGTAGATATTATAATTATATTTGAAGGAAAGATCATATTGATCAAGCGGCGGAATCCTCCTTTGGGGTACGCCCTGCCCGGCGGTTTCGTTGATTACGGGGAAAGTCTGGAACAGGCGGCTCTGCGGGAAGCTAAAGAAGAAACGGGATTAGATGTGTTGAATCTGCGTCAATTCCGCGCCTATTCCGATCCGGCCAGGGACTCCCGCCAGCATAATATTTCCATTGTATTTTGGGGAATCAGCGCGGGTGAACCGCAAGCGGGCGATGACGCTGAAGAAATTTTATTAGTTGATCCCCTCGATATTGATAAAATCGACCTCGCATTCGACCATAACCTGATTTTAAAGGAATTCATTGAAGAGATACTTTATCTTGAAAATAGGGTTTAGGGTATAAATAAATGTAGTGTCGACTCTCCGCAGTCGACACCATACATAATATAAACAATATCTTAGTGTCATGCGGGGACGCATGACACCACAAATATCAGGGAATGTAGGGGCGAACCCATGTGTTCGCCCTTGATACTATTTTCATATTTCGT
>JADHWD010000145.1 GCA_016783645.1 bacterium | reverse complement strand
GAATTTCTTCGGACTTGTCGGGACGGAGGCTAATTCCGTCCAACCGGGTAAAAGACCGCTTTCATCGATGACGCCGACGTTGGTGATTAAAGACGGTAAAGGCGTGATGGTATTAGGCAGTCCCGGCGGTCCCAGAATAATCACCTCGGTTCTGCAGACTATACTGAATAAACTGGATTTCGGGATGGATATTCAGGATGCGGTTTCCGCTCCCAGGATTCACAATCAATGGAAGCCGGACAAAATTTATATGGAAGCGGATATTCCGGTCGATGTCATGGAGAACTTAGTGGCTAAAGGGCATCGGATTTATATCGGCGGCGTGGGAGCAACGGTGGAAGCGATTTATTACGATATGGAAACCGGTATATTCACCGGCGGCGCCGATCCCAGAAGTGAGGGGAAAGCGCTGGGGTATTGATTTCTATAAAATTCTATTATACCAGTTATCAAGGATTTAGAATGTTCTGTCAGGTCTTGCACACCGACAGGTGGGTGTGACCTGACAGATTTAAAACCGAGATTATAGATCTATACCGGTTCTATCTTGTTCCCGTCAGGTTTCAAATCCGCTGTACAGCGGATAACCTGACGGGAAATATTAGGATAGAAAATATGCCGGGTTATGCTGTGATTGAAACCCGGCAGAAACTAAATCAAGAACTGCTATGAAAAGCCCGGAATATTCTCTATTACGGACTTTTTTATTCTAATCAAAAAAGGGCGGCTTAATAAAGCCGCCCTGAAGTTTTGTAGTTTTTTTATATCAACTATATCTTACCAGATCCAGTAGCCGAAGTTGAGCATGAAGCGCATCTCTGCGTCGTCGTCTAAATCCCATTTTTCATAGGAGAATTCAGCATTTGCAGTATATCTGTTGTAAAGAACTCTCGTAGTTCCAATACTGAGCGCCATTTCAGTATCATCCATATATGTGTTGCCGGGATCGGTGCCCCAGGTGTTAAATTCAAACTGAGCATAGGATGACCAGAGATAATTGTGATCCCTGGTGGCTCTGAAACCGATCAGCATATTCGGATCGGCATCTGTTTCGAGAGAATTATCATATTCAAACCATGCCCAGAGTTGTCTGTCGAGCCCCATCGGTTTTGCATAGTCGGCTCTGATGACGAGCATTCCTTTGGGATCGTCAACACCAGCAGGAAGGTCGGGACTGATCATGAAGCGATTCATATACGACACTCTCGCACGCCATCCGACATAGCGGTTAGCCATTTTGTAAACAGCGGAACTCAAAATCTGCTGGATTTTCATCGCACCTTCGGGTTTTCCAGCGACTTTAGCTATGTCATTGATGTAGTTGATATAGGCGTCGTCTTTGTCTCTAGCAAGATACAGGCTGTAGCTGTCGATGATATCCGCAATTTTCAGTATTTTATCGTTCGATAGACCGCCGCCAAGTTCTTCTGCTATAGCGACTGCCTGGGCAACCGGTTTTGCGTAAGTGATGCGACCATAGCCGGCGCCGAGATTCAGTGTCAAATCATGTACTGGATCATCTGCTTCTGAATGACTATAATAGTCGAAAACACCATCGGCAAAAGCATGGGGACCGAAATAACCCATGAAATATTTTTCAACACTTCCGCCTAAAACTTCGTCTATTTCGGTGAAAGCATCACCGTTGTTAAGATTGTCGGCAGAGGTGTTTTGAAAATACAGGTTATCATAGACGGCCCAGGTGAATTCAGGACTTTGATTCATCATGTAGTAATCCCCGCCCAGACCGAAATTGAAGTGGCTGTCGGTATCATTGTGTGAATACCAGTCGAGCAGGTTGTTTCCCCTGACTTGCAAGGTGCGGTAATCATAGGTGGGAATTCTGAAGTCGTCGTAAATTGAAGCGTCTTGAGCAAAAATCAAAGTAGTTGTCAAAAGAATGCAGAGCACTGCAATTAGAGCTCTTTTCATTTTAAACCCTTTCTTGTTTTGTTATAAATAATATTAATATATTGGGTAAGCATTTATTCTTGGCTTGATTATTCAGCTGGTAAACCACCCCCTCTCAAGAATAACTTATGTTGCATTTGATGACCTAATTTTTTAATTATTATGTCAGATGCAGAATCAATAAGGGTTTATCAATTTATAGAAGTTAACATTTTTTTTAACAATGTCAAGAATTATTTATAATTTTTTGTTGGCTTTCATAAAGCTGATTTAGTAAAAATACAACCACAGATCGTTACACTTAAAAATAATTACCCATTGGTATTTATGTTAACTTTATATAATATAAGATGTAATCAAATATCTGAATATCATTTGGGTGATTATTGTGTCTTTAATTCGCGCAGTCTATCAATCCCGGAAAAAGTACATTTCAAAGCGGCATTTTTTATACCAAATTCCGCAGATTCCATTAAATCGCCGGTTTTGAGGTATTTTATCAGAAAAGAAGCCCCGAAAACGTCTCCGCATCCCGTAGTATCTACGATATTATCGACCTGAACTGCCGGCACATCTCTTTCTTCGCCCGGTGTAAAAATCCGCACACCCTTGCTGCCGTCTGTCATCAGGCAGGCTTTCTTCACGCGGGTGGCTATCACCCTGCCCACCTGTGTCACCAATTCAGCATCATCCTCATCCTCCGGATGAAAAGACCACGCTTCGTCTGCAGTCAACTGGGCGAAGTCGATGCCTTCGAACCAGCGCCGCGATTCGGTTATCTTTCGCTTAATGCGGCGGCGGTTTTCATCGATGCCCAACGTCAGACTGTGCACATCCAAATAGACCATTCCCTTGAATGCTTTCACAATCTTCTGCAGTGTGGGAAGTTCCAATTCGTAACCGGAAGTTAGATTGAGCATCAGAACATCGGATTTCAGACAGGGCTTAAACTGTGAAAATTCGATAGGAGGAAGGTATAGATCGGTGTGCTCTTTTCTTTCTTCGCCGGGTTTAAGCTCAAGATAGACTGCATTGTTGAGAGTATCGGTCTTTTTTAAGCTTGAAGTTGAGATATTGGACTTATCGGAGAGGATGTCTTTAATCTGCTGATGAATATCGTAACCGATGTTTGCGAGGGGGATGATGGTTGTGCCTTCCGGCGATAAAGCCGCTAAAGTCATTATAGAATACAGCAGACCTCCCAGCGATTCGATTCGCTTTCCGTCGGCGAAATTCAGGATGTCCCGGTTTATAGTCCCGGCGACTGCGATTTCCATGCTGTAAAGATAACCATTCGGAAGGAATGATTCAAATATTCGGGGAGAAAATTGAGAATGCAGGGGCGAAACATTTTCATCAAAGTCATTATATATATTATAGATAAATCAATAATGCTACGCCCTTACAGCACCATTATTATTCCAAATAAATCTCTAAGTTAGCGCGTATGCCTTTAATCCCCCTTTTCTAAAGGGGGAAATGTTTCTAATCCACCCTTTTTTAAAAGTAAATCACTTTTTCCCCCCTTTTTTAAAAGGGGAGGAGGGGGGATTTATTGATGTGAACTTATTTAGATTGAATTACCTGAACAATCTGGATAAGCGATTTAATATTTATCAAAAAGTCTTGAATGTATGAATGTTCTCGTATTTTGCGGTTTGCAGGTTGACATAGAATTCTTTCACGACACCGGTTTCAGTATCGATGATGAAAATTGTCGGTTTTCCCTGACTGTCCATAATCTGATACCTGCCGATTTCGGACGAATTTTCGGAATCTGCATTCACGATATTAGCTTGAAATAAATACACCAGCGCCAGGGCGGCTATCATACCTATCAGAAAGATTTTTACTTTTTCGTACTGTGACATGACTGTTCTCCTTTGCGATGTAGATGAATATGAAATAAAGATCGATATTGCTATAAAATATGACGAAGCGGGATGGTTGAAGGTTTCAATTGTATAGTAGTATTTGCTAAATTCATTGGCTATTATAGCTATTATGAAAATTAAGTATTGGATAAATTAAAATCAACAAAATTGATGACCCAAGCGGTTATTGGTTAATATTAATTAGTTTTTCGTTTCTGCGCTTTTTTGCTTTTTTCACCGATTATGGGTAATTTTATATAATCTGGTTATTCCGTTAAGTCAGCAGATTATGAAATTTTTAGTTCAATCGCAATTTGAGCGGGAACGTCATTCCGGCTTGACCGGAATCCTTTCCAGGGCGCTGAATTCTATTACTTACTTGACTTCAATCAATAAAGTCAGACGATTCTGGTCGCGCTTCGCTTGCCAGAATGACGAGTAGGTCACTATTATTCTTGAATTAATTCTCAATTAGCTGAGTTAAGTATATAACCGGTTATATCATTTAACTTCTGATTCACTCGTTATAAATCCATTTCAGAGGCAGATTTGAAGAAACTTATTTTACTACTGATAGCGCTTGTTTTTATCAGCTCTTTTGCGCAAGCCGAATGGCAGTTCCATACCCGGAAATTAGCGCAGATGAAGGTCTTTACACAGGAAGACATCCGCTGGCTGAACATGAACGACTACATTACTTCTAAAGTCGATTTCCCGGAAGTATATCTCTATCTGAACGCTGAAGAATTGTCGCTTCTGAAGAGCCGGGGATACGATGTCGATTATATCCCGGATATTTCCAAAATATACGCCGATGGCTTGGAAGAGCGCACCATGAATACGGACGATCCTTTGGACGATTATCACACTCACGAAGAGCTGACGGCTGAGCTTCAGCTTATAGCCGAAAACAATCCCGATATCTGCCACCTTGTTTCCGCCGGGATGTCGGTTCAGGGGCGGGAATTGTGGGTGATGGAGATTTCCGACAACGTTATGACCGAAGAGGATGAGCCGGAATTCATGTATATTTCTTCCATGCACGGCGATGAAGTAGTGGGGATGGAGATGTGCATGTATCTGATAAATTACCTGACGGACAATTATCCTGAAGACCTGCGGGTTCGTTTTTTGGTGGATGAGACGCATATCTATATCTTGCCGGACATGAATCCTGACGGCACGGCGGCACATTCCCGCTTCAATGCCAACGGTTTCGACCTCAACCGCCAATTTCCCGACCGGATAGACGATCCTTTCAATTCTACAGTCGGTCGCCCAATGGAAGTCGGTCTGCTGATGGAATTCGGTCAGATGCATTCTCCGGTATTGTCGGCGAATTATCACGGCGGAACGTTAGTGATGAATTACCCTTACGACAGTAACCCCAATTTCCAGAATGTCAATACTCCCACGCCGGATGATGATTGGTTCATCGATCTGGCGCTGACCTATTCCAGCCTTAATCTACCAATGTACAACGGTCCTTTCCCGCAGGGCATTACCAACGGCGCCGACTGGTATGCGATTTACGGCGGGATGCAGGATTTCGTCTATACCTGGGAAGGGCGTGCGGACATTACCATCGAAGTTTCCGAACAGGGATGGCCTCCCGAAAATCAGCTCCCCGGCTTTTGGGAAGACAACCGCGAATCCATGCTTGCCTACATGATGAAAGTTCATCATGGCGTCCGCGGCATAGTGACGGATGAAACTACCGGACTGCCTATCCCGTCGATTATCACCGTCGCGGGCAATTATCATGAAGTATATCCCGATCCCGATGTCGGCGATTATTACAGACTGCTGCTGCCGGGAAGTTACAATATGGAATATTATTGCTACGGATATGTGCCGGTTTCGGTGCAGGATGTGGTAGTTTTGGAAGGACAACTTACACGGGTGGACGTGCAGATGACGCCTGCGGAACCGGGGTATGTTTTCGACGACTTGGAAGGGACAACTGCAGATTACACGCATTCAGCGATAACGACGGGCTTCACCGATCAATGGCATCTTTCCGAACAGCGTTCTTCCACTCCCACGCACAGCTTCAAATGCGGCGCAGTCGGGACGGGTAATTATGCAAATTTATTGGATGCAGGGCTGGTGACGCCGGTTCTGAACGTCCAGCTAAATTCGAAACTTTCCTTCTGGCATTATATAGATTCGGAAATATCCGGTTCGCATTATCCCTACGCTTATGACGGCGGATTGGTGGAAATTAAAATAGTCGGCGACAGCGTCTGGACGCAGATTATCCCGGAAGGCGGTTATCCCAAGCGCATCAGGAATACCGGAGGCAGTGGACCTTTTCCGCCGGAAACACCGGTGTTCGCCGGGAATATCGAAGGGCGTGAAGTTGTATTCAATCTTGCAGGATATGAAGGTGAAGTTCAGTTCCGGTTCCGCTTCGGAGCGGACGGTTCTGTCGCCCGGGAAGGCTGGTATATCGACGATATCGAACTTACTTCCGACGGCGGAGCGGTCTTAGCGGTGACTTTAACACCGGAAAATCCTCCGATAGTTATCCCGGCAGGCGGCGGAACGTTCGGATATACTCTGGATATTGAGAATATCAGCGGCGGGACTTTCACGTTCGACGGCTGGATAGAAGCTGTTTTGCCGGACGGTTCGGTTTATGGTCCGATACTTTTGAGACCGGATTTGACACTGAATCCGTCAGCGTCTATCATTCGCACCATGACTCAGAATGTCCCGGCTAACGCGCCAGCCGGAACCTACACTTACCGGTTGAATACCGGAAATCATCCCGATAATGTCATCGCCTTCGACGAATTCGATTTTGACAAGTCGGGCGTCGATGCGAACGGTTATGTCGGCGACTGGCGGTTGGACGGATGGAATGAGTCCGGTCTAGCAGCGGATTTGTATGCACCGTCGGAATATTATCTGGCGCAGAACTATCCCAATCCGTTTAATCCGGTGACAGTTATTAGCTTTCAGCTGTTAGCAGTTAGCTACGTAAATCTAACGATTTACGACATCACCGGGCGCGAAGTTTCAACGCTGGTGGATGGACTAAAACCTGCGGGATCGCATTTGGTCGTTTTCGACGGATCGAATTTAGCCAGCGGCGTGTATTTCTGCCGGTTGACTGCCGGCGATTTCAAGGCGATGAAGAAGATGCTGTTGGTGAAGTAATTCAGTATCAAGTTACAAGTATCAAGTAACAAGTAGGGGCGACTCTCGCGGCCGCCCTTTTATTGTATTGCGGGGCGGGTTTCTAAATCCGCCCTTATATGATTGAGGGAATTCAGTAATATTGTAATATACAACAAATTTTGTTATTGTGAAAAACCCCCTTGTGTGTGGTTTGTTTTAGGTTAATGAAAAGATTTTATTTATACTTGACATTTAAATTTGATTTGATTATATTTCATCCAAGTTTATAAGTATTTCAAACTATTTGAAAATAATATTGGTAAAATTATGATTACTTCATATGAATATATTGCTCCAAAATCCGATGGATGGCATTTTGAAAAAACTGAATTGAGCCCTATCAGCTTATTAGTTGGATTGTCAGGAGCAGGCAAAACCCGGTTTCTAAATACAATTTTTAATATTGCCAGAACAGCAGTTTATAGAGAAGTTGAATCTATACCTTTTAGAAGAGGGCATTGGAAAATAAGTGTCCATGTTGATGATCGTGATTACTACTGGGAATACGCTGGCTCAATGAATGAGGATAGCCCCAAAATTACATATGAATTAGTTACTGTTACCCAAAATGGTAAGGAAGAGACTATTATTGAGAGAAATCATCTATCATTTAAATTTAAAGGTGAAGAGCTTCCAAAATTAAATGATAAAATAGCCAGTATAAATTTATTAAAAGAAGAATCAATTATAGAACCGATTCATAGAGTTTTCTCAAGAGGATTAAGAAGAAAATTCTTTGAAGACGGATTAAACAATGTGAAACTTAAAGAATTAATAGAAAAATCATTTTTTACAAATTTTGCGAAAAACCCTAACCTTGATACTTTATTTCCTCATGATTTTAGTGTAAGTACGAGGTTGTATATATTTCAACAATATTATAAAGAGAAGTATCAAGCAGTAATTGACAATTACAAAGATGTTTTCCCCTCGATAAAAGACTTCAAAATTGAGATTCATGAAAATCTACCTAATACTTTAAGTCCTTTGTTGAAGATTAAAGAGAAAGGAGTTAAGCCATGGCTGCCCTTATCAGAGTTATCTTCAGGTATGCAGAAAGTTATGCTAATTATGACGGATGTTCTTTCTTTGCCAGGAAATGGTATATATATGATAGATGAATATGAAAACTCGCTGGGTACTAATGCTATCGATTTTCTACCTGAATTTTTGAGCGAGTTTGGCGGGAATAATCAGTTTATAATTACTACTCATCATCCATATCTCATTAATAATATGCCAATGAAAAATTGGATTGTATTAAATCGAAAAGGATCCAAAGTTCGATTCCAAAGTGGAAAGGAATCAGAAAAAAAATATGGCCCTTCAAAACATCAAGCATTTACAAAGTTAATCAACGATCCTTTTTATCTTGAAGGTGTGTAATGAATATTTATCTTGTTGT
>JADHWD010000144.1 GCA_016783645.1 bacterium | reverse complement strand
ATATTTGAAATTTGATATTCACCACAGAGAACACAGAGATACACAATGCAAAAGGTTAAAGACTCAAGATAATTAACAGGGATTAAGGGGATAAAAGGGATAAAAAATTGTTGTAGGAGCAAAGCATTTGTAAAGGAGCTATGAAATTGGAAGATACTATTCTGTTTAAATGCTTCGCCCCTGCTTTGGAAAAACCAAATTAGAATATCGTAGATTTGATAACAGGATTTCATCGAAGATTGAATAAATTCAATGTTTTTATCCCTTTCATCTCTTTCATCCCTGTAAATTTTAATAAGGGGAAATGTTAATGTAAGAGATGAACTCATACATCGAATGAGTAAGTATCTGTATATCCTGTGAATCCTTGTCAAATTCGTCTTACCAGATTTTGAATCTTAGACCGATGGATTTTTCATCTTTGGCGTACCGATCCCATCTGAATTCACTGATGACACTCACGCGGTTAAATAGACCTTTTTTCAAGGGTGTGTAAGCCAGCATGAATTCTCCGTGAAAAAAATTGGGATCATTAAGATAGTAATCCCAAAAACCGTAACCGTCGAAACTGCCCGCTTGGAAATATATATTTGGGCTTATCAGATTGGTCCCTAAATCTGTCCGGTAGGTTTCAACATAACATGTAGAAAAGAAATCCAGCGATTCGGCGGGATTGACAAACATTAAGACCGCCGCTAAAACGATAACCGCCGCGAATACTTTCATAATTTTTCCTGTTGAGTTTTAAATAATTTTTCGGCTCTTCGCTATTTTGTGTGGGTGACTTCTAAGTTAAACTAAACAACCCACTTATCGTCATTCCGGCTTGTCCGGAATCGGTTCCGTAATACAAGAAGATTCCCGGCGCGTCCGCTTTCAGCGGACTTGCGGGAATGACGGTGCGGGGTGTTTTTGAATGAAGCGTTAAGCAGCTTGTTTATTATATCAATACCCATCCGATTCAGCGAGGAAACAAATTTAAAATATAAAAAAGGGGACCAATCGGAATGGTCCCCCTAATAACACAAATTATGTTAGAAAAATCAGTTGGTGGCGACCACAATGTAGAAATATGGCCCGCCCGCAACTGCGCCGGAATCGGTGTAGCCGGGTTCGGATACCGTGGCATACACTGTCGCAGCGGTGTAATCGAAATAGGGTTCAGCGCCGCGGTAGATGTCATATTCCGTTGCGTTGGCTGATATTGACCAAATTAAGTAAATATCAGTGTTAGCGACCACCGAAGCGACTAAATCTTCCACCGGATCCGGCGGCATTGCGCCGGCGACGGTGATAGAACCGTGATCGAACACAGCGGTCAAACTGGGAGCTAATGTGAAAAGGAACGAGTTAAAATGCAATTCACAAGTCGCCCCGGGTGAGGCGTTGGCGTCAGTATTGAAACGCAAGTAACCAGCTTCGCCTGCGCCAGTAAGATAGGGTGCCATATAAAACCACCATCCACCGTTAGCTTGACCGGCAACTCCAACATTCCATGTTGGAATCCAGGATGCGGGGATTAGTGGTCCGCGGAGGACTGAATCAACATCACCGATAGCGGGATCCCATATGATTAATGTCTGATATCCCAAGCAACTGTCGGTTGAAGTCACTGATGTTACAATCGTTATAGGAATTTGCACCGTTTCCCCGGGATTGACCTCAATATCAGGTAGTGATACGGTAATTTGCTGAGCGTTAGTCAGCGCGAAAGCTCCGAAGAGCATTATTGCCAAAATTGATAGTAATTTCTTCAAATTGGCCTCCCAATCATGGTGATTAGTTTCAAATTTGCAGAATTATTAATTATCTAAACGGGCGGCGGTGAAAACCGCCGCCCATAGAAAAATACATTTACCTTACCAATACCATTTTCATGGTCTGGCGGTAGTTGTTGACACGAATCTGATAGAAGTAAATACCAGAAGCCAGATCCACGCCGTTGTCATCGCGGCCGTTGAAAACTTTTTCCTGGTAACCAGTCTGAACACTGTTCACCAGCGAACGCACCTTCTGCCCCAGCGAGTTATAGACATCCAGTGTCACATTGCCTTCAATGGGCACATAGTATCTGATAACCGTACCGGCGTTGAAGGGGTTGGGATGGTTCTGCGCCAGGTAATAGGTTTCGGGGAAGCTCGCCTGATAGACATTGCTGTTGGTGGTTTGATAACTGGTCAGGGAGACCGGAATTTCCTTAATCGCTTTCTTAGCTTTGAATTCTAGTCTCATCATGATGTCGCCGGTGTGATCCAGGGTAACTTGCTGAGTGTAGAAAGCGCCGCCCTTGATAAGACCGGGTTCATTATTATTTATGACCTGAGTCCAGTTTTGGGTGAGATCGGTCAAATGAGCCGCTTCAAAGGAAACCTGCGAAGGATTGTAGGACATTTCAAACTGCAGGAAGCAGTTGTCAACTCCGTCAACCGGCTGGTCGCCCGCGAAGTGCACATTAACATAGATGATATCACCTTCACTGTAAGATTCCTTTTCCACGGACAACAGATTGTTCTTAGTCTCTGTAACAGCGGAAGCGACGACGGTTGGACTCCAACTGGTATAGCAGTCGCCGTAGAGGATAGCGGTGTAATCCTGGATTTCATCGCCGGACAGCGGATCATATTCCATACCCCAGGGATCGAAAGCCCAATCGGATTGATGAGCTGCCGCCTGCTGGAACTGGGTGATAAGACCCACCGAGAACTGAGCGATATAGACCGCATCATCGAAAGTCATACCGGTGCCGCCGTAGACATCGCCGGCGATGGTTTGATGAGGAGTGAAAGTGATCAATCCGACAGCTGCTTGAGCGGCATAAACCGCATCACTGAAGTCCACTGCGTTGTTGACGCCGCCCATCTTATGCAGGTCAACTTCGTAGTAGCCCGGGCCTAAGTCGGTGAATTCATAGTAACCATCACCGCCAGTAGTGTAAGATAGAACAGCGAAGCCGGACAGATCGACATCGACATCCGGAACTGCATTGGGATTCGCGGGATCATAATAGGTAACCGTACCGGAAATCGTATACTGCGCGATTACTGTTACAGAACCGTTGTAAGTGTAAGCCACCGGTCTGCCTTCACCAAAGATGAAATAGGTGAAGGTTAAATCGGTTGTTTCACCAACGGCAGCGCCCGCATCGACCATACCAGTAAAGTTAATCAATGTGCCGGAACCGGTTAACGGAACAAATGTGGGCGGGGAAGCCCAGCCGCCGAGGATAGCCGAACCGGGAGTTAGGTTAGGAGTGATAATCCAGTTAGCGATTTCCATCATAGTTCCAGCCGCGTCGAAGGTGTCGATGTTCAGGATTTCCAAATCATAGGTGATAGTCATGTTGGCGGATAGGATATTCAATCCGGTAGTTTCAGTGACAGTCACCGGAATCACGAGCGCTGAACCAGCGGCGGCTTCGATGTCGGGAAGAGTAACTTCAACCGCTCCGCCGAGAGCGTAGATATAGAAGGAGTAGCTGTCAGCGATATAGATGAAGTTATCATGGTAGCAGGCGGCTTTGCCAAAACCTTGAGTCTCGACATAGGCGGCTTGTTCCGGGTTAGCAGGGTCAATGGCATAGACCACTTCCATACCTTTTTCCCAGTTGGCGGCATAAACATAGTAGAGGTTGTCAACCGCTAAGCCGTGAATATCGTTGACTGTTTGATATTGGTTGAGGTGTGTCAGCATACCAGCGCCGGAAACACTGAAGAAGTGGAGGATGCCGTCATTGCCGCCAGCGTAGAGGTAATCCGCCAAAACTGCGACACTGCGGCAATTTTCAATAGGATACTGATCGATGGGTGCGGTGGGTACGCCGCTGATATCCCATACATCGACGCCATCATCTGTGGTTTCACCATAGTCTGCCACGAAGGCGAATCCTTCGGTCTCATCGACCACAACATCACGAGGTTCACCGGTAGTGGCGACCCAGGTTCCAACTAAGCCCGGATTCATGGGATTAGTGATATCGAATTTGGCGATACCAAGGTCGTAGTGAACCATGATGAGATAATTATTGGTGTAGAGAGCGCATGCGCGGGAACCCTGTTGAGTCACCGGGTAGGTTCCGACTTCGATCGGGTTAGCCGGAGTGGAGACATCGAACACATGCAGACCGCTGAAGAAGGCTACCACAAAAGCGTAATCGCCGACGACCGCGACATCATAAGCCCAGTCATCTTCGATTGCGCCGGTGCCTAATTCCACCGGGTTGCGGGGATCGGACACATCGAAGGTCTTCAGACCAGCGTCATAATCGGCGATGTAGGCGATATCGCCCATCACAAATATATTGCGGGGACCGCCTTCGATATAGTAACCGCCGATGACAGAAGTAGTGATAATATCAAAACCCGTCACACCGGGAGCGACGCCTGCATAGCTGACGCCAGCGTAAATAGTATTATCGAAGGTGCAACAGCCTTGAGCGGGAGCAGTAGTGGGTATTGGGAAATTGCTGCCTGCAACTGGATCAAACAAATTGATACCGGCGCCGCGGGCGGCGATAGCTAAGTTGCCGTTGGCTAAACCGGAGATGAACTGGCAGTAGCCGGGAAGCGTATGGGTAGTTACAAAAGTGAAATAACCGGCGGAGACGGTGAATTCATCCATACCGTCATTACCGTTAGTGGCATAAAGAACATTCCCAGTCAGCCAGAGACCTAGGTAATTATCCCCGGTAGTGTTGGGATATAAACTTATCTGGGTCGAAGGATAGGTTGATACATTTACCGACTGAAGCTGGATCAGATCACCGATATAGAGGATATCATCGGCGTAAGCCAATCCGGCAGCGCGGTCAATATCCGTAGTATAAGTATCCTCTAAAGATGGGTTCAAGGGATCGGTGATATCCACAATCGCCACCCCGGCTTCTTCCATAGCAATGAAGATGCGGGCGTTAGCGGGATCGGGGAATATGTCCCGGGCTCTGCCGCCTAAACCTATTTGAGCCGCTACGAACGGATTAGCCATATCACTGACATCGATGACCACTAAGCCGTTGTAGCCGTCAGCCACATAGACATACTGTTCGAAATCGTAGTACAGACCGGTGGAAATACCGGCGGTCGCGATTTCCGAGATCATCACAGGAGTGGCTGGCAGGGAGACATCGAATATCGCCAAGCCGTTACCGGTGGTGACGAACAGATAACCATCGTCGGCGAAGGAATTGGTGTAATTACCGGTGATGAGGGGGTTAGCCTGCATCTCCATTATTAAGTCCTGAGCTGAAGCTGTGCCGACCAGCCCCAATACCAGGATTGCGATCAAAAACAATTTTGCCTTGGATTTAACAAATGGCATAGTAAATCCTCCTTCATAAATGAGGTTTAACATTAATTAAAACAATAAAAAATAAAAACAATTAGTGTAGTTTAACACACCTCCTTTCGGGCGCAGATAAATTAATAAAACTAACTGTAATAAACATAACAATTTGAATAACTCAACATCAGCGGACACAAAACGATATAGAGGTATACCGCACATATACGGCCCGCCCGGAAAAGCGCCTATATTCGATTACATGTTATTTTACGAATAAAAAGCATAAAAGTCAAGTATTTTTCGATAAAATAAAATTTTTTTTTACTATATGAAAAATCACTTAACAATTCGGATTCATTCTCGCATCAAATAGTATGGTACATAAAAAACTCATGAGGATGAGGCCGGTTTATCACATCATAGTGTTCTTTTGTTTTCAAATCTATCCAGGTGTCGATCAAATCATCGTTGAAAATATTATCTATCTTCAAGAAATCCCTGTCTTTATCCAAAGCTTCCATCGCACCCAGCATATTTTCCGGCACACTCTTGATTTTAGCGGCTTCTTCCGGCGGCAGATACTGCACCTTCATATCGTAAGGACCAAATCCCTCCTTGGCAGGATCAATCTTGTTTTTTATACCGTCGATACCGGCGAGCAATTGAGCGGCGGCGGCGAAGTAGATATTGCAGGAGGCGTCGCCCGGGCGGAATTCTATCCGCTTCATTATCGGATTATCATCGTATTTGGGAATGCGGATTGTAGCGCTGCGGTTAGCCAACCCGAAAAATAATCTGGTCGGCGCCTCAAATCCCGGCACTAAACGCTTGTAACTGTTAGTGGAAGGATTTGTGAATGCCATCACAGCCGGAGTATGCTTCAATATCCCGCCGATATAATGCAGGGCGATATCCGATAAATTCGCATATCCGCCCTCTTTATAAAACAGGGACTTGCCGTCTTTTTGCAGGAATTGATGAAAGTGCATACCGCTGCCTGCCTGCTTATATAAAGGTTTCGGCATGAAAGATGCGGTCTTACCCCGCCGCTGGCACACCATCCTGATGATGTATTTTATCATCATCCCCTGATCGCAGGCTTTCAAGGGTTCGTTGAACAGGACTTCGATTTCAGTCTGCCCCGGGGCGCCTACTTCATGATGATGATATTTTACCTTGATCCCCGCTGATTCCAGATACTTGACAATCTCCGCCCGTAAATTGTACATTGAATCCAGCGGCGGGATCGCATGATAGCCCCCCTGCAGGGGAATCTTATAGCCCAAATCATGAGCCTCGTCATCAACCCTGTTCCAATCGCCTTCATAAGAAATCACATCGTAACCGCTGGCGTAATCGTCATTATATAATTCCAACCCGTCGAAGATATAGAATTCGTATTCCGGGCTTATCTGGCAGCTGTCGGCTATATTCATCGATTTCAAATACTGTTCAGTCTTCTTCAATACACCCCGGGGATTGCGGCTGAACTGAACTAAAGAATCCGCTTCCATAATATCGCAGATTATAGAGAGCGTATATGATTCCCAGAACGGATCTATCACTGCGGTTGAAATATCCGGGAGCAGCACCATATCCCCGGCGGTCTCCGATTTGAAGCCCGGCAGACTGGAACTGTCGAAACCCACGCCCTCTATAATCACCTTTTCGGTGAAAGCTGCATCCGGCATGGTGACATGATGCCAGCGGCCGGTCAAATCGGCAAACTTCAAATCTATCATCTCAACCTTATGATCCTGCGCGAATTTTAGCAAATTTTCAGGTGTGTCGAACATATCGATCCCTTTTGTATTGAATCTCTATTATAGTAATTTTTTTCACAAACTCAAATAAAAAATATAGCGCAAAATATTTGAAAATTGGAAAATATTTCAGGATGAACCCTAATGAGCCTGCGAGGCGCCACGAAGCATGAAAATGGTCTCAAGGGCGAACACATGGGTTCGCCCCTACGCTATTGGATATTTATTTTTAGGGGCAGACCTTGCGTCTACCCTTCCATCTCGTTCCCATGCTCCAGCGTGGGAATGCGTACCACAGGTGGGTTAAGAACCCACCCTGCTAACAGCTATTTTCAAAGTAGGCGGGGGGTTTATCCCCCCGCAAGAATCGGTGGGGGACAAGCCCCCACCCTACCTTAATTTTGTAGTCTCTGCGTTCTCCGTGCCTCTGCGGTGAAATCTATTTTCAAGATAAACCCTCATGCGCCGGCGGCGCACCCCGAAGCATGAAAATCGGATTACTGGCAGGCGGGGACGCCTGATAGAACAATTAATAGGAGAACAGACTTTAGTCTGTTCGGACGGACTGAAGTCCGTCCTCCTATTTATGTATGGTGTCGACTGCAGAGAGTCGACACCACAATAAATTAAACCCTAAACCCCAGCCCCTAGACCCTATTTTCAAAGTAAAAATCTGAAAATGACTATACCCGCCCACAGCGTAATATTAGCGTATATCCCCGCCATCACATCGTCAAACACCACTCCCATTCCGCCGGGCAGATTATCCTCCATCCATTTCGCCGGCTGAATTTTCACAATATCGTAAAATCTAAATAGCAAAAATCCTGCCGCAATCGCAGGTATCGTTTTGGGGGCGAAGCACATTGTGACTAAATATCCCGCCAATTCGTCTATTACTATCTTATGTGAATCCTTCTCCCCCAGCATTCTATCACCCGCCTCGCTGAAATATACCGCGGCCGCTATGAAAATAACCAGAAAGATTATATATAAAGGTGTTGACAGCCGGGAGAACAGGAGATATAAAGGTATACCCGGAATGAGTGTCGCTATAGTCCCGGAAGCTATCGGCGCATACCCGGTCCCCGCTCCGGTAGCGAAAAACAGGATGATGAATCTTTTTATCAGATTGGAATCGCTTATCGGCATAGATGGTTAAGCGGTTAAGTAGTTAAGCGGTAAAATAGTCACATGATATCTTATTTATAATAAACGACAATAATAATTGTTCTTTAGAGACCGATTTTTACATGAACATATGTCTTAGTATTCGACCCTGAAAGGGTCGCATGTGAATAGCCGTAGGTGAAACCTACGGTATAAATTAAACGAAACGGTTC
>JADHWD010000143.1 GCA_016783645.1 bacterium | reverse complement strand
TCAAAGGTCAGAAATCGTTAAAAGAATATCCCGTTCCATTGCGGCGGATCTCCTTTGTCGACGCTGAAACAAAAAGGCGATATGTGTTCTTAAGCAATAATTTTAGCTTACCTGCGCTGACCATCGCCCGGTTGTATAAGTGCAGATGGCAGGTGGAACTGTTCTTCAAATGGATCAAACAACATCTGCGAATTAAAGCGTTTTATGGAACTTCAGAGAATGCTGTCAAGACGCAGATTTGGATTGCCATCAGTGTTTATGTTCTAATTGCAGTTGTCAACAAGGAGCTGAAAATTGAGCGTAGTCTTAACGAAATTCTGCAGATTCTGAGCATTTCTTTATTTGAGAAACTTCCGTTTTATCAAATATTTACAGAAAATTGTGACGAAATAATCAGTCATGCCGACCCTAACCAATTGTTATTATTCGACTTTTAACGGGACAGTAGTGATGGAGAATGTAAAATCGCGGCCGATCCCCTCCGGCAGGCATGCTTCAACTAATGATTTATAATAAACGACATTATAGCTTGTTCGATAGTATGTTTTACAATGACTATAATCCCCCTTAGTCCCCCTTTAAAAAAGGGGGAAATCTGACTCCCCCTTTACTAAAGGGGGGAAGGGGGGATTAATAAATGATTAAAATTAATGTCGCTCATTATAATTATAAATACCCCATTCAAATAACCTGCAGGGTTTCATCTTTCAAGACCAGAGGTATATCGACCGCGAACCCTTCTTCACCCTGCCATAATTCCATTACCGGCGTAATATTGGAACGATGTGTTTGCTCAACACTTAGAAAAGCCTCGCGACACCCTGAATCAGGGAAAGCGTGTAAGTCCTTATTTACTATATCTTTATTGGACTCAACGGGGTAGACCCAGCGTATGACGCCTTTGGGATCGACC
Organism: bacterium; assembly: GCA_016783645.1. Lineage (GTDB taxonomy): Bacteria > Electryoneota > Tariuqbacteria > Tariuqbacterales > JADHWD01 > JADHWD01. The sequence goes on along the minus strand of JADHWD010000143.1, from coordinate 7,495 downwards.
CAATTTATGGCTTGGAATCCGGGATAAGCTGAATAGATCAGCGATACCTAACCCGGACGAGCCGGAACCCAAAAAGGCATATGACTCAAGGCTCATGACTCAAGGCTCATGACTTTAGACTCTGGACTTTAGTAAAAGCAAAAAGTACAAAATCCGAAGCTCGAAATTCGAAATCCGAAACTGACAGTTTTTGACTTGCAGCTCGAAACTCGCAGCTCGAAACTTTTAAAAAATATCTTGATACACGATTTTCTGCCAGAAATGGCAAGAATTTTGGAAGTAATGGAATAATTGTAATAGCGTTCGTAGCTCCAATCTTCGCCACCGTTCAGCCATGACATCCAACACTTGAGCCTGGCGTCAATAGCGTCCTGCAAGCGGAAGGCAATCTGTTCGGAAAGACTTTGAGCATGTTCCAGTATTAATTTTTCATCTTTCTTGCAGAGCTCTTTCCAAATATAAATCGAAACCAGAGTCATGAAGAAGAAGACAAAAAACGGCAGGAGTCTATGGAGTGATTTTTTTCTCCAGAGGTGAAGCGCTGTTTTTTACATGATGACTTACTCCCTTCGCATATGATCTTATATAAACCCGCATACCATAGATATCAACAACATTTCTATATTTATAAAAATATGCAATTAATCGATAATTAGCAAATATATTTGTTGTTTTCAGCTCCTCCGGATTATGACCTCACTAACAATATCCAAAGTGCAATAAAAAGGCGGGCAGCGATGGCTTACCCGCCTATTCGGTAAGTATTGTTCCCTCATCTTATCAATAACAACTTCTGAATCTCAACCTTCTCTTCTACCTGCAGCCTGCAAATATACATCCCGGATGTCACATCAGCGCCATCGTCCGATTTTCCATTCCATAAAACATTATATTCGCCCGCTGAGATATAGGCGCTTATCAATTCCTTCACCTTCTGGCCCAATACATTGTATATTGTCAGATTGATATATCCGGGATTCGACAGATAATACTTCAAATTTGTAGTGGAATTGAAGGGATTTGGATTGTTCTGTGATAGATATATATTGACAGGCGTCTCGCTCTTCGCTTCCGGACAATCGTCATCCCAGCCGGTAATCATCCATTCGCCCATAATCCCGGAATGGTCATCACCCAGCTTGGTGAAGGTGAAACTGTCCTCAACTGTCACCACGCCGCTGGCTTGGTCGCCGATGTGAATCCGGTAAACATAATCGCCGGCGGGAGCGCCGCCCGGAACCGATTGATTCATCGAACGAGTCACATTCGCTCCCGGTCCGAAGGTAACATCGAGCCGCGTAATTATCGGTCCATATATCGCCCCGCTGGGTAATACCGCGTCGATCCAGACATCCTCTATGAAAGTCTGGAAAGTCGAACTGTTTTCAATCTGCACCGTGAAATCGAAACTGCCGCCGGTAGGTGGGATCTGCACCGGCGGATTGACCGGTTCCAGGGAAACTATCAAACCCGGACTTGTAGAACTTTGATACAATTGCGCCGATACCTCCAATACCTGGCTTAAAACCGTAGACCTCTTATTGGTGAATACTCCGTACCAGTGTAAATTTGTAGGTAAGATGAATTCAACGGTTCCTGCCGAGCCGCTTAGATTTATTTCAAAGGCTTGGAAAGCGGCGCCGGACAAATATGCGTTGAAGTTCTCTTCATCGCAAATGAAAAAGTCGATTTTCCCCGTCTGGATTTTCTCCGAAAAACGGTCATAATCGTCCAGGTTGTCGCCGTATAGGATTTTCCAGGGCAGATTATAGTTCATCACAACCCGGAAATCATCGGTGGGATTGACTGGCAGGGAATCCGGCGAGACCGAGATAGCCGGCATTGCGCCGGGCGGAGAAACATCCCAGGTATAGACCGCCCCCACCGCGCTGTAAGGGATAATCGTCTGCATACCTGAAGCGGGATAGTTCCCGATTTCACTGACCACCTGAGCGGTGAAACTGCGGCTGTCCCCCAGTAAAAACTGCTTGAATCCGTCTTCCAAAGTCCAACCCGCGGTGGCTCCCCAGGATACACAGGGACTACTGTAAATCTTTATCCTCGCGCCATCCACCGGATTGCCGCTGTTGTCGATGACATTGACCCGCAATGTACATACCTCGGTGTATTGTTCAGTATTATCCCTGATATAACCGTCTCCTCGCCAGTTCCAATCCGCGGCGATATGCCATCCCCAGTTCTCATATCCTTCGGGATAATCGATGTAGGTGTTAACCGGCTCCCAACTCACCCATCTTCTATCCCAGAACTCATTTATCTTGTGATCGTTGCTGTACATCACGGCGACGGAAGTGGGTATCAATGCGGCTCTCGCCGCCGCCGAAGTGAGATAAGAGTGCACACTGCAGGTGCCGATATGCTGGTGGTATATTCTAACCGGCTGGTCGTGATGAGGATAGCTTTGAAAGGTCATCACATCCTGAACCCATTGGGTCACCAAGCCTACCGCTCCGTTGTCGAGCGTGTTTTGTTGGGATTTCCACAATACCGCGCAGTCAGCCAGCATGTCCCGCAAGAGCGGGTATCCGGGATCCGCGTGATTCATCAGATAATCCCGCCAAAAAACCCCCGCGGGCGGATTCGCCGGATTGCCGGTAGTGGGATCGATATAGTTGGGCGCCTCTTTGTGTAGTTTGGAATGAACGATGTACCAATAGTAAATATCGCGCGGCATTTCAATCTCCAAGGTATCACCGTTTTCAATCACGCGATATTGGATAGTGGAATAGTAATCACCGCCGCTCACCGCGCTGCCATAATTCACTATTTGGGCGTAATTCAGCATTTGGTCGATAATGTAAAGGGAATACACATTTGCCATAATAATCGCCGGATCCATCGGACCGGACAGGGTTTGAGGCGCGGTATGAGATACTATGAAGCAAATCTCATCTACATATGGGTCCGATGCATTATTAATGATACCGGCGTATATATCCTGAAAATAGGACATCAACCGCCGGAAGTTATCTTTAAGCTCCACTTGTAGCCATGTGGGAGCCCGCTCGATCGCTTCCTGAGCGCTGGCGGTCAAATTCAATTCCGGCAGATTAGCCTCCAGTGAGGCGCTTTCAGGGAGAATCTGAAAATAGCAGTGGTCTTCACAAGGTATGATTGCTTGGATTGAATCCTCATCGACCAGTTCCCACTGGGCGAAAACAGGGGGAAGCGCTATCAGTGAAGTAAGACACAATATCGCCAATGAAGAAAATAATTTTACAACGAGTCCTTTCATATTAAGTCTCCGTGATATATGATGGAAATCTTTAGAATATGGAGTTTATTTTATCCATCTATAATGAGCGACTTTAATTCAAGTATCTTAATAATCCCCCCCGCCCCCCTTTAGCCTTATTAATTCAAGAATTTAACAAGGATGTACAGGATAAACAGGATAAGTCTTGTATTTTTAAAATCATATAGCCTAAATTTTCAGATTTTGATTTTGAATTTTAAATCCTGTGAATCCTGAATATCCGTAGTTAATTTATGAATAATTCAGGTTAGTAAAGGGGGGAGTCATATTTCCCCCTTTTTTAAAGGGGGACTAAGGGGGATTATTTTTTGGTTAAATTTATCAAAGGACAATTTTTAATGTCGTTCATTATAAAAATTTGTGAATTATGAAGATAAGAGGAAAAGAAGAGATAGGGGCGGGATGACCCCGCCCCTATCAGCGATTTGCACGACTAGTTAATTTATATGCTGTTAAATTGAATTAGGATTTTTACTGGTCATTTCACCAATAACAGCTTCCTGGTCTGGCTGAAATCATTCACCCTTATATTGGCGAAATACACTCCGCTCGACAACTGTGAACCGTCGAAAGTGGCTTGATGCACACCCGCTCCTTGGTAACTATCAACGACTCTGGCGACTTCCCGCCCTTGAATGTCATAAATCACCAATTCAACTATGCCCCCTGCCGGCAGACTGAAGGTCAAATTAGTTATCGGATTAAAGGGATTTGGACTGTTTTGCGTCAAATGATAGCTGAGGGGAATTTCATAAGGCGCATCAATAATGGCATCATCCCATCCGGTAATTGTCCACTCGCCCATAACGCCGGAGCCGTCATCGCCCAGCTTGGTGAAGGGGAAGCTGTCTTCCGCCGTCACTGACCCGCTGGCTTGGTCGCCTACATGAACCCAATAGATGTAATCACCTACTGGCGCGCCGCCCGGAACCGACTGATTCATCGAACGACTCACAGCCGCCCCCGGTCCGAAGGTAACATTGAGCCGGGTGATTATTGGACCATATATCGATCCATTAGGCAATGTGGCGTCGATCCAGACATCTTCTACGAAAGTCTGGAATCCTGAAGTGTTGGTAAGCTGTATGGTGTAATCGAAACTGCCGCCGGAAGCGGGAATCTGTACCGGCGGATTGACCGGCTCTATACTCGCCGTCATACCGCCGACACCCTGACTGCAGGTGAATACCAACTGCCAAGTAGTACCGGCAGGGAAAGAACCCATTCCCTGATGCCACACATACATCAAGGCGAAATTATCCATCACCACTACATTCATACAGTTGTGTGAAATAATATTCGCATTGTATGCGCTGAAAGGCAGCAATACTGTGGGATGGCGGTTGCCCCATTTCGATGTATACCCTGGGCTGCCGTCACGAAGCATAGTTACAGTAACTATAACCGTATCCAATTCAACTCCCGGTACGACCTCAATCGCTTCGCTGTACATGGAACCCGGTATGACGCCATAGTTTTGGTCGAGCCGGGCATTTAACGCCGGGTCGCCATAGAGCGCGGAGCCGTTCAGATCGGGAGGATTGGCGCCGGGTGTGCCATTCTGGATGTCGAAGTACAGGTTCTGATTCGCCAGGAAGAACGCTTCGGGCCAGGTGTAAAGCCCTTGTGTATGGAAAAACGCTTTGGTGCCGCCGTGCTGATGGCTGTTCGAACCCTCGGTAATCACATATCCCGTCATCAGATATGCGCCGCCGGTGTGAATCCAAGCCGGAGCCATGGAATTCATATTCTCAATTTTACCTACATAGCAGTTGCCCAGCGCGAAGTATATCTTAGGATTGATGGAATTCGCATTAATATTCGCTCCAGAATATGGGTCGCCGTACAACTGCCCGTTAGAGGAACGGAAAAATCCTTCCAAGCCCGAACTGGGATAATGAAGCTGCCATTGGTCGTGATTTCCATGACCGCTGGTGATAAAGATGTCCACCGGGTCGCCGTTGAACATTTCTATGCCTTCGTTAATCATGGTCATCAGCCATTCTGTGCGGTCTGTCGGTCCATTGGTGTATGAAGTTGTTCCAATGGAATCAGGCACTTTGACCGAATACTGCCCGTAAGTCACTTCATTGGTGTTAATTCCCTGGGCGTAATAATAAGCGTCAGCGGAAGCTGTCCCGCCCAAACAGGTTTTAACCGTAAATCCAGGGCAGGTGGAGAGGCGCATAGCGTCTTCAGTGGTGTAGCCGGTGATGATGCCCCAGATGGCGTCGCCGTAAGGATCGGCGTCCAGCGCGCGGGTGAAGGGCCAAACGCTGCTCTGGACAAAGCTGGCATTGGCGGTGAGCGCTTCGCAGACGAAGGCGATATGGGTTGGCTGGTACATCCCCACAGCGCTCTGGACTTCAAACAACGATGAATTCCAAATGAACAACTGTCCCTGGTAGCGCTGCAGCAAAGTATCAGCCACCGCCGCCCATCCGGGGATATTGTAAGTGGACTGCTTGATCACCACCGCATAAGTTACAGGGGGCGGCTCCTGGTAAAAGATGGTGAATTCGCCATCGGATATATCCTCCGCTAACAGACCGCCGGCGTCGAAGACCACTACCTTAATCAAACATTCCTCCGAAGGAGTATTGGGGACATGCCAGTTGTAACTCTGCGGATTTCCGGTCTGAGTGCCGATAAGCTCCCAATTAGCTCCGCCGTCGATCGATAGGAAAACGCTGTCGCCTACCACCGCCACATTATCGTCCGCTTCCCAAGTGATGTTGGTCCAGCTTCCCGTTCCTACTACTTCACCGCCATTGGGCGAAAGAACTGTTACCGTAGGCGGTTCTACATCCGGCGCAATAGTGAACACTCCATCTGAGATATCTTCATCCGAATACCCGGCGGCGTCATACACCGCCACTTTGATGAGACATTCATCCGAAGGCGTGTTGGGGATAGTCCAGGTATGACTCTGCGGATTGCCCATATGCGCTGCGATTAATTCCCAGTTTGCACCATTGTCAATTGAATAGAACACGCTGTCGCAATTCACCCCCACATTATCCTCAGCGGTCCATAAAATCTCCTGCTCCGAGCCCACCAGCCAGATTTCTCCCCCATTGGGCGCATCGACGGTAACTTCCGGCGGTATCGTGTCGGGTATGCCGGAGACATATACGATGTTGTCGAAATAGATGTCGCAGACATGGTCGCCGTAACCATTCCAGTTGTGTCCGGAAAACACCAAATCAACTGTCTGACCCGCCCATTGTGCCAAACTGACGAGGTGTCTCGCCCAGGGGTAGTATTGTGCGCTGCCCGCGCCGCTGCCGGTATGGTATAGCAGGTTGTAATTGCCATTCTGCTCAATCCAGACATACCCGCCGTCATGCCAACTGGAACCGGAGACTTCCATATCGAAGCGCAGCGAATCGGCGGCTCCGCTGATGGTGATTTCCTGCGACACCATCTCCCACATGTTGTTGGGCGTCCACTGGCCGGAAGCGTTTCCTTGATTGATGTGAATATGTCCGCACCAGCTTCCCTGATGCTGAATCACATTCGCCACATGCGGACCTGTTACCGTCCAACCGGTGAAATTACCGGTTTCAAAATTGCCGTTCACTATCTGAGATTGCGCAGGATTGACTGCGATAATCAGCAGAAAAGTGAGAAGAAATGAGATTCTTGCGAGTTTCATTTTGATTTCTCCTTATAAAATTTGTTTTAGATTTTTGGGTGGTGTCCGGACATAATTGTCATGGTAGGCGGGGGGTTTATCCCCCCGCACGATTTATCGGGGGACAAGCCCCCGACCTACCATTTTTTATTTTCAAATCAGCATAATATCGAATTTAATACCGTAAAACAACTATATAGGGACACCACCGATTTTTGACTTATGGGTAAAAACCTAACCCGGACGAGCCGGAACTAAAAAGGAATATTGAACAAGGAACAAGGAATATCGAATTACGAAATCATCGCGGTTGTGAATATTTCGACATTCCTTGTTCGATATTCTTTATTCAAAACCATTTTCTGCCAGAAAAAGCAAGAAAATCAGAATTAAGGTACTACGCCTCGTCCGGGACTATCGCCCGGAAGAGGAGGCTGCGCAAATTTAGTGGTGTCAGACGTCCTCGTCTGACACCAAGCAGCAGAATAAAACTAATATGTGTCAGGTGAGGACACCTGACACCACTCTTAATTATGTGTAATTATCGACAATTTTTTGTCGATGTGACAGCGGTAAGCGCC
>JADHWD010000142.1 GCA_016783645.1 bacterium | reverse complement strand
AATGACTCTGTTGATTTAGTCCAAATTTGACCGAAATTCGTAAAATCAGATTTTGTAACATATTGTGTTAATTATACATGGAAATCGGAAAATCGGCTGGATTTCCCAAAAACATAGTAAATCAACAGAATCATTAATTGACATGAAGAAATTGTTTTCTTGAGTCTTGAGTCCTTTATCTAAAACTCAGTGCCCATAGTCAAATATCACATATCACTTATCACATATCACATATCAAATATCTTTGGCTGGATTTAAATAATATGTCCATATTGAAATTAATAATCATCGGATTAATCACCTATATACTCGGAATAGGTTTACTGATCGGGGTTTTTTCCCTGACCGCCAAAGATCTTCCCTCACTGGAACAGTTGGAAAACTGGAATCCCCGCTTAGTTACCCGGATTATATCCGCAGACAATGTCGTAATTAAGGAATTTTACACCCAGCGGCGGATTTATGTCCCCTTGGAATTGATACCCGCTGACCTGGTGAATGCGGTTTTAGCGACCGAAGACCGCCGGTTCTATAACCATTGGGGCGCGGATATCATCCGGCTGATGAAAGCAATCATGGTGGATATCGCCACATTGAGTAAAAAACAGGGCGCTTCCACTATCACCCAGCAGCTCGCCCGCAATATTTATTTTGATCATAAGCAGACCATTTCCCGTAAGATGAAGGAATTCGTGACCGCTATCCAGATAGAACGGCATTATTCCAAGCGGGAAATATTAGAGATGTACTTCACACAGACCTATTACGGCGGCGGCGCTTACGGAATTCAAGCCGCTTCTCAGCGTTATTTCTCTAAAAATGTCGAAAATCTCAATCTACAGGAATGCGCTTTGCTTATCGCAGTCTTGAAAGCCCCATCCAGATATTCACCGATTTATCAACCTGAAAAAGCATTAAAAAGGCGGAACCTGGTATTACGGAATCTTTTTAAATGCGGATATATTGATCGTGATGTTTATGCAGAAGCCTCAGCGAGTCCGATTGAATTGAATACCTCTGAGACCGAAAGCCCCCTCGGTATCGCTCCCTACTTCACCGAATATATCCGCCAGCAGCTTGAAAAGAAGGAACAGCAGTACGGCTTCGATTATTACCATGACGGTTTGACAGTCTACACTACCCTCGACAGCCGCCTCCAGCGCTTCGCCGAAGAAGCGGTTTATCAGCATCTGGTCTTCCTCGATGACCGTTTCATGGAGAGATTCACCCGGAATCAGTTACTGCCCTTCCTCGCCGATAATTTCCCCGAAACTCCGCCCGATTCACTGGAACTGCTGTTAGAAGACACATTACTCATCGATTCGCTGCTACAGGACAAACTTGCGGTTCAGGCGGCTTTTGTTGCGCTTCAGCCCGGAACCGGTAAAATTCTATCCATGATCGGGGGGCGGGATTTCAGCGAATATAAATTCAACCGCGCTATTCAGTCAGTGCGCCAGCCGGGCTCGGTTTTTAAGCCCATCGTATATTTAACCGCTATTGATAATGGTTATCCGCCTACCTTTAGGCTGCTGAATCAGGATGTGGTGTTGCAAGACGGCGGCGGCAAACGCTGGACTCCGCAAAATTATGACCACTCTCGCAGCGGATTGACTACTTTACGCGAGGGTTTGAGGCGGTCGCTCAATCTTATCACCGTCCGTCTTGTGCAAGAGATAGTGCCGCCAAAGCTGGTGGTCGATTACGCGAGGAAATTAGGTGTCACCACAAGATTGGATGCGGTGGACGCTATCGCATTAGGCGCATCGGGAGTCATTCCTTTGGAAATTGTCAACGCTTTATCAGTGTTCCCCGCCGGCGGAGTGTTAGCTCAACCCTATGGAATCATTCGGATTGAAGACAGATACGGTAATGTTATCGAGGAGAATCTGCCGCAGAGGAAGGTGGTGATTTCCGAGCAGAGCGCTTATATGATGACCAATCTTCTGCAGACAGTAATCAACGAAGGAACAGGCGGTTCCGCCCGCTGGCGATTCCATTTCTATGAGAACGCCGCCGGTAAAACCGGCACCACTAACGCTTATACCGACGCCTGGTTCATCGGATTCACAGCAAGTTTATGCGCCGGTATCTGGACCGGATTGGACGATCCGTACATGTCATTGGGTAAAGGTCAGTCGGGCGCAAGAGCCGCTTTGCCGATATGGGCCCGTTTTATGAAAACAACCTATGATTCAATTAAACAGGATGATATGTATTTCCCGCTTTCCCGTAATAAGGAATTCGCCGTCCCCCAGGGAATGATAGAAATGGATATCTGTCTGGATTCTTATAAACCCGCTGTGAAATTCTGCCCAAACACGATGAAGGAAGTTTTCATTGAAAAATACGCTCCCATCGACAGCTGTACAATCCATCGCGGAGCCGCACGGAGATGATATGCGCATTTCGATAATCGAATTTATTCAGACTATACATTTGCAAGAATGATTTAAATTTGATATATTGTAGCTTGTTCGATAATCTTTAGCAGTGTTAATCTGTTTATTTCATAGAGATTTAGATGAAAAATATATCTGTCAGATTATTATTAGTTTCCACATTAACGGTCTTTTCGCTGTCGGCAGTATCATCAGGGCAGGGGACAACCGGTTTTGAACATCTGCGCCGTGAAGTGTCCGCCAGGGGTTCTGCGATGGCCGGTGCGTTCATCGCAGTCGATTCCGGCCTCGACGCTTTATACTACAATCCCGCAGGTTTAACCGCGGTGGAGGGATATTCCGGTGAAGCCACTTACACTAATGATTTGCTCGATTTTGAATCCGGATTCGCCGCTTACAGCCAAAGCGCCGGTAAAATAGGATGGTTCGGGCTTGGAGTGAGTTACATGAATTACGGCGATTTCGATGAAACAACATCCACCGGCTATCCCACCGGGGAAAAATTCCACGCATCCGATCTGCTATTCACTTTAGGATATGCCAGGAAGATCAACAGTTTCATCTCCGCCGGAATCAATTGTAAATATATTCATTCATATATTTACAAAGTTTCCTCCTCAGCCGCCGCCTGCGATTTGGGGCTGTTGATACACACTCCTTTCGATAGTCTTAACATAGCGGCGGGAATCTTCAATTTAGGCGGCGCCTTGGATGCGTTCTATCAATATAAAGATGATCTGCCTTTGGCGTATAAAATCGGCTTGGCGAAACCTCTGGAGCATCTGCCGCTGTTGATATCCGTGCAGGCGGAGAAATACACCGATTCGCAGATTTACTTCTCCGGCGGCGGAGAATTCACTATCAGTGATATACTTAAACTCCGCTTCGGATGGTCCAACCGCGGAGTGGAACAGAAAGTGGATACGGATAAAGATATCCTCGCCGGAGCCTCCCTCGGTTTAGGAATCACCGCCGATAATATTCGCATCGATTATTCAATCACTTCACACGGCGAATTAGGCGCTGTTTCCCGTTTCACTGTCTCCGGTAGTTTTAATTAGGAAGTTTGCAGAGTAAACCCTCATGCGCCTGTCGGCGCACCCCGAAGCATGAAAATAGTTTCAAGGGCGAACACATGGGTTCGCCCCTACAGTTCCGATGTTTATTTGTAGGGGCAGACCAATGTGTCTGCCCTTAACATGATATTATTCAGCGGGTTAAGAACCCGTTCTACAGCTATTTTCAGATTAAGAAAACCACAAAGATCACAAAGAATCCACACAGGACACAAAGGATAAAATTCTGTAATCATGTCCAAGACAATCGACCATATTGGGATAGCTGTTTCGGATTTTGACGCCGCCGCGGATATTCTCGGTAATAAATTGAATCTGCATGAACATGAACCTGAAGAAGTGCCTGATCAGAAAGTGGTCACTCTATCCTTCTCCGCCGGTGGTTCTGAAATAGAGTTATTGAAACCCGCATCCGATGAGTCGCCGATAGCCAAATTCATTGCCCAAAAAGGGCAGGGGATTCACCATATCGCTTTGCGCGTTGATGATCTGCAGTATGAACTTGATAAATTAGCTTCAGCGGGAGTCAAGCTGATTGATGAAAAACCCCGTATGGGAGCCGGCGGAAAACTCATCGCCTTCATACATCCGAAATCCGCCGGCGGAATTTTGATTGAACTGACGCAATTGTCTGAACATGACAAACCGGAAACAGATAAATAAGAAAATGATGAATACTGAATGCTGAATGCTGAATTTAAAATTTAGAATATAGAATGTAAAATGATGGTATTTTTAACTTGCAAACTTGCCAACCTGCAAACCTGTCAACTTAATTAAAATATAAACGGAGTTTTCTAATGCCTCACAAGGTCGATGAGAACTGGGGATTCGCTTCATTAACTGTGCATGGCAGCGGCGGTATTGATCCATTGACCGGAGCAGTGTCCCCTCCTATCTATCAAAGTTCCACTTTCGCTTTCAAGAACGCTCAGCATGGTGAAGATTTATTCAAAGGCGAGGCTGCGGGATATATTTACAGCCGTCTGGGCAATCCCACCATCGCCGGATTAGAAAAAGAGATGGCTTTTTTGGAGAAGGGCGAAGCCGGATTAGCTTTCGGCTCCGGTATGTCCGCCAGTTTCAATATATGTATCTCATTATGCAGCGCCGGTGAAAATTTCGTTTCCTCCAACACAATATACGGCGGAACGCATGCCCTTCATAAGAAGGTGATGCCCCGCTTGGGAATCGAACCCCGTGAAGTGGACGCCACCGACTTGAATAATATAGAAAAAGCTATCGACGATAAGACAAAGTATATATTCATCGAAACCCCGGCTAATCCCAATTTGAGTTTAGTCGATATTGAAGTGTGCGCTGAAATTGCTCATCGGCATGACATTCTCTTGGTAGTTGATAACACTTTTGCGACTCCCTATTTGCAGCAGCCATTGACACTGGGAGCGGATATAGTTATGCATTCCGCCACCAAATATATCGGCGGGCATGGCGATTGTGTAGCGGGATTGGCGGTCAGTACTAAAGAATTCATCAACCACTGCCGGAAAATGTCCTTAAACGATACCGGAGGCGTGCTGTCCCCTTTCAACGCCTGGCTGTTACTGCGGGGGCTCAAAACCTTGACAGTCCGTATGGACCGGCACTGCGAAAACGGTATGCGGGTGGCGCAGTTTTTGGCTTTCCATCCCAAAGTCGAGTGGGTGTCATATCCCGGTCTGAGGTATCATCCGGAACATGAACTGGCGAAAAAGCAGATGCGCAAGTTCGGAGGTATGATTGCGTTCGGCATCAAGGGCGGACGGGAGGAAAGCAAACGCTTCCTGGATAATCTGAATCTGTGTACATTGGCGGTTTCATTGGGAGACTGTGATACTCTTATAAGCCATCCCTCTTCCACCACCCACAGTTCTTATACCGATGAGGAGCTGGCAGAGGCTAATATTGCTCCTAATTTGATTAGGATTTCCGTCGGAATCGAAGACTGCAGTGATATTATGGATGATTTGAATCAGGCGCTGAGGAAGATATAGATTATTAAAGATATGTGATTTTTGATATTAGATATGTGATATGTGATATGATTATGTTACCGGCAGGTTTCAAGGGCGATGCCCGTAACCTGTAGGGACATAAAACTTGCTGACTTGTCAACTTGCCAACTTGCAAACTTATTTGCAGTATAAATTCGAAAACCTCCCCGATTCGCCCGGCGTTTACTTGTTTAAAAACGAGAAGGGCAGGATCATTTACATCGGGAAGGCGAAAGTTCTCAAAAACCGTGTAAGATCTTATTTCAACGGAATCCCCGACGGACGGCCGCAGTTTGAAGCGTTAGTTGACGCAATCAAAGATGTGGAAGTCATCGTGACGCGCTCTGAAACCGAAGCCTTGATACTGGAATCGAATCTTATCAGGCGTCACCTTCCAAGATTCAATGTCTTTATACGCGACAGTAAGTTCTTTCCCTATTTAAGAGTCACTAATGAGAAATTTCCCAGAGTGTTACTCACCCGCAAGATGGTAAAGGACGGCTCAACTTATTATGGACCTTTCTCCGAAGTGAAGCAGATCCGGCGGCTGGTGAAAACTTTCAAAGCGTCATTTCAAATCCGTAACTGCAATCTGGATATTACCGATGATTCCATCCGCAGAAAGAAGCATAAAATATGTCTGGACTATCATATAAAGCTCTGCGGAGGTCCCTGCGAAGGCTTAGTCGATGAAACGGCTTACCGCTCCAATGTGGAATCGCTGGTGTCGATGGTCAAAGGACATACATCGGGCGTTATCAAGCGGCTGGAGCATGATATGCGCCGGGCATCCGAAGAATTGCGGTTTGAGGAAGCCGCCCGATTACGCGACCAGCGGAAAGCCATCGAAGATTTCGCCGCCCGCCAGGCGATATTGTTTTTAGATAATCTCGACCGGGATATACTGGGATTAGCGCGTACGGATGATGACGGTTGTGTGGCTTTGATGAAAGTAAGGCAGGGAAGGATGCTGGGACGGGAGCATTTCTACCTCAAGGGAGTGGCGGAGAAGGAAGCGGGTGTAATACTGACCGCATTCATTCAGGATTATTACCTGCAGTCCGATTTCGTGCCGCGGGAAATATTCCTGCCGGCGCCGCCGGAAGATGTGGAAATTTTGCGGACATGGTTGTGCGGGAAACGCGGCGGAGCGGTCGATATATTCATTCCGCGGAGAGGCGTCAAAGTCCAGCCCTTGAAATTGGCGGAAGCCAACGCTGAGTTATTGTTAGGCGAAAGACGGCGTGAGATAGAATCCCGCGACCGTATACCTCATTCGTTGAAAGCGCTGGAACAGCATCTGAAATTGCCCGCCGTTCCCAGGATTATCGAATGCTTTGATATATCCAACACCGCCGGCGGCCAGCCAACCGCTTCGATGGTGCAGTTCAAAGACGGCAAAGCCGCCAAATCGGAGTATAGACATTATAAAATAAAACATGTAGAAGGAATAAACGACTTCGCCATGATGGCGGAGGCGGTGAAACGCAGATATTCACGCTTATTGAAGGAAGAGAAGGAACTGCCTGATTTGATTATAGTTGACGGCGGCAAAGGGCAGTTATCCGCCGCCTTGCAAAGCCTCCGCGAGCTTGAGATAACCAATCAACCGGTCATAGGTTTAGCGAAAAGGTTAGAAGAGATATTCCAGCAGGGAAGCAGCGAACCGGTCACGCTTCCCAAAACTTCTTCGGCTTTAAAACTGCTTCAGCGAATCCGCGATGAGGCGCACCGTTTCGCCATTATACATCATAGAAACCTACGCGGTAAAACCAGTATCGCTTCCGTATTGGATGATATCCCCGGTGTGGGCGCAGCGAGAAAAAGACTATTATTAAAACATTTCGGTTCAATAAAAAAAATTTCTATAGCGGGTGAAGATGAATTGGCTTCGATCAAAGGTATCGATAAGCGCACCGCCGCCGCGGTGGCGGGGCATTTCAACAATACTGCCGGTAAAAGTAATATAAAAGGGAGTTTAAATGGTTAATCTGCCCATTTTAAATTGTCAAAAACTCGGTGAAATCCCCTTCTTCAATTCACTGCAGAATGAAGAATTGGAGAAAATTCAGGGACTCCTGCACTTGAGTAGTTATTCTAAAAATGAAGTTGTATTCGAGGAAAATCAACCCGGAGACGCTTTCTATATCCTTTACTCAGGTTCTGTGAAAATCGTGAAGGATGTTAATGGGAAGAAGGAGACGCTCAATGTGCTGGAGAAATCCGGCGAGTTCTTCGGTGAAATGTCGCTCATGGAGAATAAACCTCGTTCAGCGGGTGTAATGGCGGCTGAAGATACCGAACTATTGGTGATTGAGAAAAATAATTTTCTTCGGATAGTCAGCCAATATCCCGAATTATTGATGAAAGTCGCCCATGCCCTGTCTAATTTCATCCGTCAATCGGATTTGAAACTCATCGATGTTCTGAAAGATAAAAATTGGGAATTGGAGGAGGCGTACCGGCAGTTACAGGCGACTCAGGCGGAAATCATCCGCAAAGAACGGCTGGAATTAGTGGGAAGGCTCGCTTCCAGCATCATGCACGATATTAAGAATCCCATCAGCACCATCAAAGGATATGCCCAGTTGATGGCGGAATATGATTATCCGCCGGAGAAGATGATCAGGTTCAACAACATCATCTCAATGGAAATTGACAGGATTCTCCTGATGACCCAGGAACTGTTATCTTTCGCTAAAGGAGAAGGCATATTAGTCAGAGACCGGGTTAATTTACAGCAGTACATTCAGGAATCGGTGGACTGTCAGCGGGAAGAATTGACTCCGTTTAATATTAAAGTAGATTACATTGTGAAATCCGTCGGTGATGTGGCAATCGACACCGGCAGATTCCGCAGAGCGTTGGATAATATA
Source organism: bacterium (assembly GCA_016783645.1). Lineage (GTDB taxonomy): Bacteria > Electryoneota > Tariuqbacteria > Tariuqbacterales > JADHWD01 > JADHWD01. The sequence continues at coordinate 150 of JADHWD010000142.1, read as the reverse complement.
TTCAACAACGCCAAAGACGCTATGGAAAAGGGCGGCGTTTTAAAGATTGAAATTGACTGCGAAAAGGATAAAGTCATATTGCGCATCACCGATGACGGATGCGGCATGGATGAAAAAGTCGCCGCCCGCATCTTCGATGAATTCTTCACT
>JADHWD010000141.1 GCA_016783645.1 bacterium | reverse complement strand
ATAATTGTCAGGGTAGGCGGGGGGTTTATCCCCCCGCACAATTTGTCGGGGGACAAGCCCCCGACCTACCATTTTATGATTCTCAAATCAGCATGAAATCGAATTTAATTCTGTTAAACAACTATACAGGGACACCACCATATTTTCTCTATGGGATTATTTGAAAGAACATTTAAATTTGGGTAGTGTCGGTTAATTGTTGATATGGTTTTTCAACTTCCATATAATCACCATAACGCCGTCATTCCGGCTTGTCCGGAATCGATTCCCGGCATGTCCGCTGTGTAGCGGACTTGCGGGAATGACGAGGATTGGATGGTCACAATTATAAGGGGACATTACCTAAATTTGTTTGTTGATCAAAAAAAGAAAAATATGTACCATGCGTAACCGGCGGTTTTAAGCATGAAAAGGCTTGATAATTTGCATGTTATGCAGAAAAAGAGGGATAATTTGTGAAGTTAGAGACGCTATGATTTTGTTGAACTAATGACCGGATTCAGCTTCCTATTGGAGAAATTTCACAAATCTTTGCAACTTTTAAACCCCTGCAGTAGTCTAATATGTACACATATATTAGTAAATATTTAAATTCACATGGGTAACCTTTCGGAGGCTGTATGAAAAAACTCACATTGGTATTTGTCTTTTTAATCACGATTGTTTCTTTCCTATTTCTCGTCTCAATAATTTCCCAGAACACCTTGGCGGAAGAGTGCATAATTAAAACTAAATCGGAAGGCGGATACTTAGGAGTCTACATTGACGATTTATGCGATGAACTGCGGGAATCGCTGGATTACGAAGGGGACGGCGCTTTCATCGACGATGTAGTGGATGATTCACCGGCTGATGAAGCGGGAATTGAGGCGGGCGATATTGTCATCAAATTCGACAAGAAAAAAGTCAAAGACGCCAGTGATTTGCGGCGTTTCGTCCGCGAAACTAAACCCGGGAAAAAAGTTAAAATCGAATTAATCCGGGAGGGAAAAGAGAAAACTCTGACCGCAAAAATCGACGAAACGGAAGATGTCGATTGGAGCAAATTCAGCTTTAGTTTAGGTTCTGAAAAATTTAAAACGCCGCTTAAAAAGATGATTATTCATCCGCCGGGAATGAAATGTTTCATCCATTGTGACTCGGATGAAGACAGGGGATTTCTGGGAGTGCATATTCAGGATTTGAGCGGGCAGTTAGCGGAATATTTCGGAGTCAAAGAAGGTGTGCTGGTGACTGAAGTCATCAAGGATACTCCCGCTGATAAAATCGGGATGAAAGCGGGCGATGTGATCATCGAATTCCGTAACCGCGAAGTGGAAAACTGCGATGATCTGCGTTATTTAGTACGCAAAACAAAACTTGACCAGGAAGTTGAAATTAAAGTGATGCGGGACCGGCAGGTAATGACTTTCACCACTAAGCTCGAAGAGAAATCCGAAAAATTCGGCTTTAAAACAAAAGAAGCGGAAGAGATGTACCTGCAGGGTTTAAAAATTAAAGAGATTGAGGAGATAGAGTGTCTGGATGAAAAACTTGAGGATCTGATTGAAAAAAATATAAAGATAAAAATCAAAAACGAGCAATTGGAAGATGTTATGGAGGATTTGGAAATAAGGTTGAGACCGGAACTGCCAGACTAAAGATACTATTTCGGGACACCGCTTTAAAGTGATGGCATATTATGCGGATAAATGACCGAATGATGAAGGGGATTGAGTGTTGAATTCAAATCCCCTTTTTTTATCAGAAATATTTGACATTTTATGTGATATTATGTATATTATTAAGATTAAAATCATCGGAGCACAATGGCACATCATAAATCCTGTATAAAACGAGCGAAGACATCGATCAAAGCCCGCGAAATCAATCGGGCTTATAAGTCTCGGTTGCGCACCGCTATCCGGCGGGTTCTAACCTCGACAGAATATGATAAAGCGGTGGTGGAACACCGCACAACGGTTTCACTGTTAGACCGTTTAGCCCGCAAGGGTGTGATTCATTCCAATAACGCCGCTAACAAAAAATCGCGCCTAACCAGATTCCTCAATCAGCTGGGAAATAAACAGACCGAACAGCCAGCGGCTTAACTGAAAATACGACCGAATTTTAACAGCCGGAACTGATGAGGTGATATCCTTAAATGTTATCATCTCAACAGCTTCGGCTGTTATTTTTAAAATAGGGTTTAGGGGCTGGGGTCTAGGGTCTAGTTCAATGTGGTGTCGACTCTCCGCAGTCGACACCATTCGACTGTGTTGTCAGGCGTCCCCGCCTGACAGCATCACCCTACTATTTTCATGCTTCGGGGTGCGCCGAATGCGCATGAGGGTTTAATCTGAAAATAGAAAATGCCAAAGAGGGCAGACACACAGGTCTGCCCCTACAAATAAACATCTGGCTGTAGGGGCGAACCCATGTGTTCGCCCATGATACTATTTACTTTGAAAATAGTCGACGGTTGACAGTCGACAGTCGACAATAAACGGTAAACAGTGAACGGTAAATGTAGGGGCGGCCCTTGCGGCCGCCTTTCCCCGAAGGGGAAAAACATGAATAGCCGTAGGTGAAACCTACGGAAGTAGAACATTAATCCTGACGAACCCTGAAGGGGTCGAACAATTTTCATGCTTCGGGGTGCGCCGAAGGCGCATTAGGGTTTAATCTGAAATAAGTATGCAAGCTGACAAGTCAGCAAGTTATGACTTTCGTTCCCGCAGATTTCAAATCCGCTATACAGTGGATATCCCAGATTGATCAATATATCAAATATCTAATTTCACATATCTAATATCATATATCGCAATCTAATAATCCTTACGGACTTCGTAGTTTGGCGCTTCATGCGTGAGGGTGATATCGTGAGGATGGCTTTCCCGCAAACCCGCTAAAGTGACCTGAATGAATTCGGTTTTAGTCTGCATCTCTCTGATATTATCCACACCGCAATAGCCCATCGCAGATCGCAATCCGCCTGTCATTTGATGAATCACTTCCGATACTTTACCTTTATAAGGCACCCGCCCGGTAACTCCTTCGGGGACAAGCTTATCCGATTCCATCCCTTCCTGGAAATAGCGGTCTTTCGATCCTTCCCGCATAGCTTCCAATGAACCCATACCCCTGAAGGTCTTGAATCGTCTTCCTTCATAAAGGACCGACTCCCCGGGGCTCTCTTCACATCCGGCGAACAGCGAACCTATCATCACCGAATCGGCTCCGGCGGCGATAGCTTTGGCGATATCACCGGAATAGCGGATCCCGCCGTCAGCGATGACCGGTATTTCACCTTTCAAGGCTTCGACACAGTCGAATATCGCAGTCAACTGCGGTACTCCAACTCCGGCGATCACCCGGGTGGTACATATCGATCCCGGTCCGATACCCACTTTGACTGCGTCAGCTCCGGCAGAGCGCAAAGCTTTAGCGCCTTCAGCGGTGGCGATATTACCGGCGACTATCTGAAGATGAGGATATTCCGCCCGCAGATATTCCACTGAACCTAACACTCCTTTAGAATGGCCATGCGCGGTATCGACTATGATAGCGTCGACGCCAGCTTCCACTAAAGCGGCGGCGCGCTCCCGGGTTTCACTGCCTACTCCGATCGCAGCGCCGACCATTAACCGGCCATGACTATCCTTGTCGGCGCGGGGAAAATTCTTCTGATTCTGAATATCCCTGAAAGTGATCAACCCTTTGAGCACTCCAGATTCATCGACTACCGGCAGTTTTTCTATACGGTATTGCTGTAGTATGGTCTCCGCTTCCTTGAGGGTAGTTCCCATCGGAGCTGTAATTAATGAACTTTTAGTCATTATTCCCCGCAAAGGCTGTTTCATCTCAGGCTGGAAGCGTAAATCTCTGTGAGTGATTATACCGGCAAGCTTACCGTTCTCAACAATGGGTATTCCGGATATATGGTATTTATTCATCACTTCTATAGCGTCCGCCACAGTGTTGTCCGGCTCTAAAGTAATAGGATTTAGGATAATACCCGATTCCGAACGCTTGACTAGTATCACTTCCTCCGCCTGTTTACTTATGGACATATTACGGTGGATGAATCCGATGCCGCCTTCGCGAGCCATTGCGATCGCCATCTCGGAGTTAGTGACCGTGTCCATTGCGGCGGATATCAAAGGGATATTGAGGCTTAATTTATTTGTCAGTTTTGTTTTTAAATCCACTTGCCAAGGAAGAATTTCCGATTTCCGCGGTATCAAGAGTAAATCGTCAAAAGTAAATCCGACATTTTTTATTCTCTCATTCATGCTGACCTCTGCTGAATAACTGTTGATTGACAAAAATCAATTCACCAAGACCGCTTGAAAGAAGTAATCCCAATAATGAAATAAGGCGGTGTTCAACTGGAAATACACTAAAATCAATCCTAAAATGGCTAAATTAATACTTAAAAAAACCAAGACTACACGGCCGCCGCTGCGCCGGCATATTATTTTCAAAGCTCCGAAAATTCTAAACAGCCACCACACAAGACATATTCCGCAAATTGATAATTCGATCCACTTCAATATAGGATAAGATAACCCTTTATAAAAGAAAATACTCAAGGGGAGCAGTATGAGCAGACAAGATGAAGACCATATTATCAGATTTGCGGAGATGATTAATCCCGCATTACAGCGCATTAATCGAGCGGAAATTGTGAATATCGAAACAATTACAAGAAAAAGAGCGATAACCGCAATAAATATATACAGAATTGAAAAGGGCGGTTTCCAGATACTTTCAACGAGGAAAGCATGCAGAGAATCCGATTTAAACAAGTGAGCCAAGATATAATCGAGAGGCTCATTTAATCTCATTTTAAATAACAGCGCAGAAACGATTGAAGATAGTGAAACTGCAACTCCGAAGCCGGCTGATAATGTATGAGTCTTTTGAATGAACCGGTCATTTTTAATATCGGTCAAGAAACCATGGGAATGGATGAAAGCGCGGTTGATGGTGCGGCGGAATATCTTATTGTATCTGAATCCCGCCAGATATAACAGCAGTAAAATAAATCCGGCGATTGGATATATCAAGGGTTCGCCGATATAATTCTGCAGAGTGACTCCCGCGCCGTCAGCTTTCCATCCTTGCTGTAAAATCTGAAAAGCTAACCGCGGCTGGCGCTGAATATCTAAAATCCCCGACCGTACGAGAGTCTGGTCATCATCGGGTTTATTCAGTAAAAATCTCCGGTCCGCCCGCCAGTCTTTCAAGGAACTCAAGAAGATACCATCCGCTTCCTTTCGATCTTCGAGTATCCGGCTGATTTTACCCGCCTGTATTTCCTGCGATAGTTCACTATTGTCCGATAAAAAGACTCCGACATTATAGTCTATATCCGTATCAACGGCATGATATCCGCCGCCTTCCGATAGTAGGAATAAAATTATCTTATCCGGATTCCCCGCCGCTCCTATGAAAAATGGTCTGGTATCACGCTGTTTCAACATCGACACCACTTTTGAAACGGGAAAGGATTTCTGCAGATCCAATCCCACTCCCCAGGCGGCGATGGAAGGATTCTGATAGTAATCGCTTATCATCCGGTCGATATACAGCATAACTTGATTGAAGTATTCCTCTCTTTTTAACAGCGCCGCCGGAGCGCCGATAACTTCCGATGATAAGAACACCAATATCCCCCGCCGGTCGCATAGCTGTAACAGATAGGAATGCGGCATGCCGGTTAATAATATTGAATTAGCTCCCGCTTGAAGCATAAGCTTCACATCGGATTCAAAATCTTCCGCTTTTAAAACCGCGCCGTCAACTGTCTGCGCATAATACCGCAGACCTTTAATCTTCACAGGCTCATTATTCAAGCGGATAAAATTATCTTCAAATGATAATCTCTTGAAACCCAACTCACAGCAATGGACAGGGGTATTTGAGCCTGCTTTAAATATTTCCAGTTTGTATAGAATGGGATTGTGCGGCGACCATAAACCGGGATTAGGAACAGAAAATTGATATTCCGTTGTCCCACCGGTCAAAGAAAACCGCCCTTCCGCCGCTGTCTTGTTATCGGAGCTGATTAATTTATAATCGAATCCCGTATCAGCGCTCACTCTGTCCGTATTCGCATGTACTGTAATAATGACTTCTCCGGATGATAGATCCGGCTCTAAAACCGATGAGATATATACTTCATCATATAGATACTCGTCTTCAATCCGGAGGAAAATATCTCCGATGATTCCGCCGTATCCCTCGGAATGTAAAACACCTGATCTCGGCGGGATAGTGTTCAAAGGTTTCAGGACATTATCAACAACAATCTCCAATTGATTTTTCCTGCCGAACTTGAGTGAACCTGCGGGGAGAAGTATTTCAAATCCTCCGTACTCCAGCGGACTGATGAGATCATCATTGAGTCTGACTTTGCATTTTCTGCTGACTCCCAGCGCCCTCAGTTTGATGACTTTATCTTCATATTCGACCGGCAGGGTGAACTGCTTTCGGAATATAACGGTACCATGATAGCCGCTCCAGGAGGCGGGAATTTCGATTTCATGCCAGTTTTTTACGCCTTGAATCCGATATTCCCATGCACCGTTCAAATCTATCGTCCCAGAGTCCTTAAAGCTTATAGTTTCATAATAAAATGATCGATAATTATCGGGACGGCTGAATTTCAATTCACCGGCGCCGCAGAACCCCGGGTAAGAGATAATAAACGCTATGACGAATATTTTATATAGATTATTCATAATCATCTCCTCCAAAATCCTCTCGACACTAATATAATAACGGTATATACTTCCAATCTGCCTAATAACATCAGCCCGGTCAATACCCATTTTCCCAGCGGATGAATGAAGCTGTAATTATCGGTAGGACCTACCGCTCCAAGGCCCGGGCCTATATTATTTATACAAGCGGCAGAAGCGCCGACAGCGGTGATGAAATCCAATCCGACAATCGTCATGATAACCGCGCCGATGAAAAATAGAAGCAGGTATAAAAGGAAGAATCCAAATACATTCTTTATAATATCGTCCCGGATGACTCTGTCCCCCAGCCTGAGGGGGAAAATCGCCCGCGGATGCAGTAACTGCCGTAACTGCATTCTCGCTTCCTTTATGATAATCAGCCATCGCATAGTCTTCATTCCGCCGCCGGTCGAACCCGCCATTCCCCCCACAAACATTAAAGCCAACAGCACCACATGACCGGTCGAAGACCAGGTTTCATAATCATGAGTCCCATATCCGGTAGTAGTGCTGATAGACACTACATTGAAGACCGTATGACGGAACCTGTCATTGAAATTATCCCACATCCACGCATGATTGAAGATAATGAGAATAATCGCCGCCAATACCATAACACCGATATAGAACCGGAATTCTTCATCTTTAAAATATGTCTTGAAATCGCCTTTAAGCGCTCTAAAATGGAGGGCGAAGTTACAGCCGGCAAGCAGCATGAAAACTATGATCACCCATTCGATATAACCGCTGTTATACGCGCCGATGCTGGCGTTACGGGTGGAAAATCCTCCGGTAGCCATGGTGCCGAAAGTATGGCATAGCGCCTCAAAGAGATTCATCCCGCCGAACATCAATAAAATCGTCTCCAGCGCCGAAAGCAGGAGGTACACTCCCCATAATATCTCGGCGGTCTGCTTGATCCGGGGAGTTAATTTATCCGCCACCGGGCCTGGCACTTCAGCTTTGAACAACTGCATCCCTCCCACCCCTAACAGCGGCAGGATAGCGAGGGACATCACGATGATACCCATCCCCCCCAGCCAATGGGTCATACTGCGCCAGAATAATATTCCATGCGGCAGGGATTCGATGTTTGTCAGTATCGAAGCTCCGGTGGTGGTAAAACCGGACATGGATTCAAAGAATGCATCGGTGAAGGAGGGTATTGCGCCGGATATATAAGCCGGCAGGGCGCCGAAGAAAGCCACTGTCACCCATCCGATTGTGACGATAGCAAAACCGTCCCGCGCGCCGATCTCCTCTTTTTTTCCCGTGAAAATCCAAACTATAAAGCCTAAGGTGAGCGTAAAAGCGCCGGAAATCAAAAAAGCGCGCAGGTCGGATTCATGGTAATAGAGCGACCATCCGATAGGAGCGAGCATAGCGAGGGCTAAAAACATCCATAACGCCCCTAAAACATGCAGAACCGTCAAAATCTTCATATTTTACTTATCTTGAAAATAGCAAGTTGCAAGTAGCAAGTTACAAGTAACAAGAAAAAATCTGTTCTGGCAGGTCTTGCCCGCTTTAGGCGGGTGTGACCTGCCAGCATATTTTCATGCTAAGTTGTCAGCCGTACGGCTGATGAGGGTTTATCTTGAAAATAGTCGACGGTTGACGGTCGACAGTCGACAGTAAACGGTGAACGCTAAATGTAGGGGCGGCCCTTGCGGCCGCCCTTCCCCGAAGGGGAAAAACTTGAATAGCCGTAGGTGAAACCTACGGAAAAAGAATCAGTACAATACCGACCCTGAAGGGGTCGCACTA